>CAYWCN010000015.1:0-51511 GCA_964456775.1 uncultured Anaerolinea sp. | reverse complement strand
CAGATTTCCTCTGCCGATTCTTACCTCTTTCTTAAAACTGTCGGGTCGCTAGTTAAATCTTAGCGACCTTCGCGGGCTTGGCGGTTCGAAAGAGCTCGCGGGGATTCGCCCTTACCCCTAACCCCTCTCCCGCGGGGAGAAGGGAACCGTCAGGGTGGTAAAATTTGAACGAAAGCCGAACCAAGCCGACCCTGAGAAGGACGCGGGGTTATATCCAGAAAAGGAAAATAAAACATGGCGAACACGATCCCTCTTCGAAGTAAGATCAACAAAAAATTTACGTGGAATGCCGAGAGCGTTTTTAAATCCGCGAAGGAATGGGAGGCGGAGGCCGGCGCGATCTTGGCGGAACTGCCGAACGTGAAAAAATTCGAGGGCAGGCTCAGCGAAAGCGCGGACGTGTTGCTCGAGGGGATGCGCGCGGTGGAGGCGCTGGCGAACCGCACGTATAAAATTTTTATGTACGCAGGGTTTTCGAACGCCGTGGACACGACGAATCAAAAATCTGCGGCGTTGTTTGGCAAGGCGCAAGGCGTGGCGGGACAAGTCTCAGGCGCGCTTTCTTTTGTTAATCCCGAATTGATCGCGATGGGAAAAGCCAAACTCGACGAGTGGATGAAGGGGAACGAAAAACTCGCGGTGTATCGGCACAGTTTTGAAGACTTGTTCCGACAGCAAGCGCACGTGCGTTCGGGCGAAGTGGAAGAATTGCTTGGCATGGTCGGCGACCCGTTCGGCGGCGCGCAAAACAGTTCGAATATGTTGGTGAATGCGGATTTCAAATTCGCGCCAGCGAAAGATAAAAAGGGCAAGAAGATCGAGGTGACGCAGGGAAACATCCACACGTCATTGATGGAACATCCCGACCGTAAAGTTCGGCAAAGCGCGTTCGAAAGTTACATGGACAAACATCTTGAGTTCAGAAACACGCTCGCGGCGAATCTCAACACTTCGATCAAGAACAACATCTTCAACATGCGCGCGCGGAAGTTCGACACCTCACTGCAAGCGTCGCTGTTCGGACTCAACATTCCCGAATCCGTTTTTCATAATTTGATCAACACGTTCAAAAAGAAATTGCCTGTGTGGCATCGTTACTTTGAATTGAGGCGCAAGGCGTTGGGTCTGCGCGACGTGACGTATTACGATATGTGGGCGCCCATCGTCAAAAGCAAGCCGAAAGTTCCGTACACCAAGGCGGTTGATCTCATTTCTGAAAGTCTTGCGCCGCTCGGCAAAGAATATGTGGACGTGTTGCGGCAAGGTTGCCTCAAAGACCGCTGGGTGGATATTTACCCGAACAAAGGCAAACAGAACGGTGCGTTCTCGTGGGGCGTCGCGCCCGACACGCATCCCTTCATTATGATGTCGTACACCGATGAAGTGGGAAGCATGAGCACGCTCGCGCACGAACTCGGTCACTCGATGCACTCGTACCTCACAGGTCAAAACCAGCCGCGCGTGTACAACAACTATTCGCTGTTCGTCGCGGAGGTCGCGTCGAATTTCAATCAGGCGATGATGCGCGGTCATTTGCTGAAGACCATCAAAGACAAGAATTTCTTGATCGCATTGATCGAAGAAGCGGTCGGGCACAACTTCTTCCGCTACTTCTTCCAGATGCCGACTCTGGCGCGCTTCGAGTTGGAGACACATCAACGCGTCGAACGCGGCGAAGCGCTGACCGCCGACTCGATGCAGGAACTGATGGCGGATCTCTTCGCGGAGGGATTCGGTCCCAAAGTGAAAGTGGATCGCCCGCGCGTCGGCATGATCTGGTCTACCTTCGCGCATCTTTTCTCGGACTATTATGTCTACTCGTACGCGACGGGCATTTCTGGCGCTCATGCGCTCGCGGGACGAATCCTGCGCGGTGAGCCGAACGCGGCACAAGATTATCTCGGCTTCCTGAAATCTGGCTCCTCGTTGTATCCGCTGGAGGTGTTGAAGAAAGCAGGTGTTGACCTTGCTTCGCCGAAGCCTGTGGAGGAGACGTTTGATGTGATGGAGAGTTATATTGATCGGCTCGAGGAGTTGGTTGGGTAGTTGGATAGTTTTGTAGTTAGATAGTTCGCTGGTTGAGTAGTCCCGCGCGTGCTGAGCGGAGCGATAGCGAAGACGAAGCATCGCGGGACGTATCGAAACCAGCACGCTCATAAAAACTCTTGTAACAGAAGTTGGTTTGCTTACTTGTGGTTTCGATACGGCGGCGGAAGAGCATCGCCGCCTACTCAACCACCGAATATCTAAGCAATCAAAAATCGTAAATCCAAAATCAAAAATCGGAAATCGGAAAATCGCAGAATGCCTCAAACACAAATCGCATGTCCTAATTGCCGTCAGATGATCGCGGCGAACGTTGAACAACTCTTTGATGTGACGCAAGACCCGCAAGCCAAACAGCGACTGCTCGGCGGCGTGTCGAACATGGCGCGTTGTCCGCACTGCGGGTTTCAGGGACGACTCGCCACACCCATCGTCTATCACGACAACGACAAAGAACTACTCCTCACCTTCTTCCCGCCTGAGTTGAACGTGCCATTGAACGAGCAGGAGAAGATCATCGGTCCGCTCATCAAGAAGATCACGGATAGCCTGCCCGCCGAAAAGCGGAAAGGGTATTTGCTCAACCCCTCCCCCAACCTGACGTACGAGTCGATGATCAAAGTGATCCTCGGCAAGGACGGCGTCACGCCTGAGATGCTCAAGGCGCAACAAGATCGCGTGGGAATCGTCGAGCGACTCATCCAAGCGAGTTCGGCGGATGTGCGGAGCGAGATCATCAAGCAGAATAGCGCGTTGTTCGATGAACAGTTCTTCGCGCTGTTCAGCCGTCTCGCGCAAGGCGCGATGCAAAGCGGACAAGATACCATCGGCAAACAACTCGCGGATGTGCAACGTCAACTGCTCGACGAGACCGAGTTCGGGCGCGGGTTGCGAGAGTCGGTTGGGGAACTGGAGACAGCCCAAAAGTCCCTGCAAGATGCGGGGCAAAGTCTCACGCGCGAGAAACTGCTGGACTTCGTCTTAGAGTCCCCGAACGACGCGCGTCTGCGTGGATACGTCACATTGGCGCGGCAGGGAATGGATTATCAATTCTTCCAACTGCTCACCGAAAAAATTGACAAAGCGAGCGGCGATGAAAAGACGCGACTCGAATCGATCCGCGAGAAGTTGCTTGAGTACACCAATGAAATGGACAAGCAAATTGAGGCGCGTTACAAACAGGCGCAGGAGTTTGTCGAGTCGCTGCTCGCGCAGGATGATATCGTCAAAGCCGTGCGCGATAATCTCGACGGCTTCACACAAGATTCGGTTGATCTCGTGAACCAGATGTTGCGGCAGGCGTCTGAGAAAAACGATTACACGCGCATGGGCAAACTGCAAAAGATGGTGGAAGTGTTGCGCGAAGTTTCGACTCCGCCCGAAGTGGCTCTTGTTGAGCAATTGCTCGATGCGCCCGATGATGCGGCTGTCGAAAACATGTTGGAAGCGAACAAGGCGATGGTCAACGACCAATTCATGCAAGCATTGATCGGACTGGTCGGGCAGGTGGACCAAGCCGCAGAACAAGGCAACCCCGAAGCGAAGGCGTTAAGTGAAAAAATCAACGCGATCTACAAGTCCGCGTTGAAGTTTTCGATGAAGCAGAATATGTAAGAACAGCATATGTCGTTGCGAGGAGCGCTCTTGTTCTTCGCGACGAAGCAATCTCCACGCACATCTAGCAAAAGTTTGGATGTTACACGAGATTGCTTCGTCGTTCGCTATCGCTCACTCCTCGCAACGACATGGTTATCGTAACCCCTCGAACAAATCCGTTTCCCTTTTCCTCCCCCCGTTCACCAAACTCATCGCGCGATAGAACGTTCCCTGCAACGACAACAGTTGACGGACCTCATCCTCTGGCAACTCCAACAACGGACCGAGGCTGGGCAGTTGGCTTTTGTGACACAGGATCGCATCCCACACTGTTTTCCAATGCGCTGAAACATCAACCTGCGTCGTGATCATCCAATCTTTCCACGCGGCTTCACCGCGCACTTGATCGTCCACGGGGAATTCGATCTCGCCCAAATACTTCATAAAGAAATTCGCGAACGGTTCCGAATCGACATAATAGTACAACTTGGAAACGCGATGCGTTGGTTGTTTCTCGGCATCCACATAACTCGCATCCGCCGCGCAGAGGATCGCCGCGTTCGTGAATTGCGAAATGGCGATGTGATCGGGATGCCCATACCCGCCATCGTGCGCGAACGTGACGATGACATGCGGCTGAATCCGCCGAATATGCGGAACGATTCGTTCGACAACCTGAAGCGGATCCGCTTGATCGAGATCGCCGTCAATGTAATTCAAAAAACGGATCTCCTTCAGCCCGAGGACTTTCCCCGCGTTCTCCAACTCCTGCGTGCGGATTTTGCCGACTCCTTCCAAGCCTGGGTTTGGTCCCTCCGAATCCCACCAGCCTCGCTCCCCCCGCGTCGCGCAGACGAGATACGTTTCGAGTCCCTCGGCGGCGTATTTTGCCAGTACGCCTCCCAATCCCATAGACTCATCGTCGGGGTGGGCGAATATCGCGAGTAATTTCAATTTATTGGTCATGGCGTCCTCTTGGTAGACCTCACAGGTTTTGAAAACCTGTGAGGTCTTATTTTTTTATTCGTGAGCAACCTTCCACACTCGTTCAAACTCCATCATAAATTGCTTGGCAATCGCTGGGTTGTAAATGATCAGAATGTTTTCGTCGTTGCGCGTTTCGGCGCTTTGTGAAAAGTTGTAGGAGCCAAAGATAACAATAGACTCGTCAATGATGAACACCTTATGGTGCATCTGCCCTTCGATGCCGTCAATGCGAACATCTAAATCCGCTTGCTTGAAAGGATCATATTCGGTCCCCTGATTGGACTTGACTTGCTCCTCATCCATCACGCCCTTGACGGTGAGTCCCTCCTCCGCTTTTTCGCGGACAATGTCACCGAGATCGTTCGATGTGAACGAAAAGGCGAGGAAATAAATGCTCTCCTCCGCGCCGCTCAAAACGGTTGCGATTTGATCCTGCACGCCATCGTCGGGAGAGAAGAAAGTATCCACGCGGGTCGAATCAATCGTCAGTGTGGGATGAGGCGTTTCGGGAGTCGTGTTTTCGCCGAAGCGGTTATCCAGAAACATTTCCTCAAATTCTTTTGTGTAATTCTCCGCCATCTTCGTGGAGAGGATACGCATCAAACTATTGTCGTCGTCGTACGCGCCCGAGTCGGTGAAGTTCATCGAGCCGAGCCACACTTCGGACTTGTCGATCACCACGAACTTGTCGTGCATCAAGCCATCTTGTTTATCGCCAATGATGGGAATGCCCGCTTCGAGCAATCTTTGTACATCGGATGAATCCATGTTCGTGGATTCCATCACCATGCGAATCGTCACGCCGCGATCATGCGCATTCAACAACGCATTGCGGACGCTGTTCAACGTGAGGCTGTACGCGGCAACGTCAACACTGAGCCGCGCCGCGTTGATCGCCGCGACGAGAGGCACATCCACGCCGCCTGTGGCTTGCGATGAGAACGGGTCAACGGGATCGGTGAAGTACAACTCGAACCACGAGTCTTTCACGCCGTAGCCTGTTTGCAAGTCAATGGGCGTGAGTTCGATAACGGGCGTTTGAGTAACATCCACCACGGGCGGAGGAGTTTGGGTCACATTCCCACATGCAGAAAACAGAATACAAAGCATTGCCGCAATCATCGCGCGGATTCTCATTCATCCTCCTGATGATTCTTGATCAGATCATTGATTGACGATAACTTCCACATTGGCAGCACCTGTTTGCGGACGATGAAACGGCAAAATTGTTTTTTGAGCCACTCGGGCATATAGGGCATGACTCCTTTGAAGGACATGGTGAAATGTGTTTTGCCGTTACTGGTCGGGTCGAAACGGAAGGTAACATCCAACGCTTCCTTCCTCCCTCGCGGAGTGTGTCTGACGGTCACATATTCAAAAGGCTTGATATCCAGTATGTCTTCGATCACGACCTGCTTATCGCCGTGCACGCAGTGATTCCGCGCGCCGACCGCGCCGCTTCTCCCCCGCACGCGGAGGATTGGCAGGATTTCACTTGTCATCCACTTCCCGCGCTTGATCGGGTCGTTGAACCAGTCCCACACGATGGCGGGCGGCGCATCGTAGTCATCTTCGAAAACAAAGTGAGCATCGTCAGGCATGATGACCACACAACGCGCAGACATTAATTCGTCATAACGCTCATGCAGGTCCATGCTGAAAGTGTGAACGTCTCCTAAATGCTCATACGTCTCGGTCTGCTCTACCAACCCTTCAAGCGGCGCGGCGAAATGCGAAAGTCCTTGCTCGGTGAACATGGCATAGGCGCGCCAACCCGTTTGTTGGGCAAGTTGATTCTTGGTGAGGCGATGGATCAAATTCACATCCGAGCCAACCAATTCCCGCGTCCCTGAAATGTTCTGCACAAAATATTCCCCGTGATGCGTGATGAACTTTAGATCGAGGTTGGGGATGTTGCGGCAGGCGTTGCAGGTACAGGTTGTGCGGCGGCGTGACGCGTCGCGGCGCAAACAGAAATCAACATATGTTGATTCGATCAGTTCGAGCAGAGTTTCTCCGCGCGGGATGGAAGTCTCGGGCGCGTATGCAAAGACCGCGTCGCCTTCGATCTTCGAGATGGTCATCAAGGGCTTGATGCGCTCGATGATACATTCCAGCAATTCGGTGAGTATCTCTTGCGAATGCGTCAACTCGGTTGTAGCGACGTAAGACGTGTACCCCGAAATATCTGCGAGCAGGAGATGTCCGTGCTGGGTTTCATTCACAATTCATCCCTCTTTGCCTTTGCAAATTCCTCGCCGGCTAGTTCTGTTGCCCTCTGTAATGCGGCTTCATATTGATGCTGATAGAGCAAGACGAATTTCAACGCGAGGTTGCGCGCAAAGCGCGGCATAGGCATGTGCATTTGCAGCAGGTCATGGACGCGCGTGCCGCCGTTGGGAAGCGGTTCGAAGATCCAGGTTTCGGTGAATCCTTTTTTGCCATTCTCGTACGAATCCGATGTCGAATATTCGAACGGACGCCAATCCAGAATCACCTCGGTGCTGTTGGACTTGCCATGTGCGCAATGATTGCTCGCTCCCGCGCCTGCGCGTCCTTTGGGTCTATCGCCTAACGACCAAGTGACATGCCCTCCGTTCCAGAGGTTGCGCTTGATGGGGTCTTGGATCCATTCCCACGTCACGGCGGGAGGCGTGGAGAAGTCCACGCGCACGATGAGGTCGGCATCCTTCTCGTCCAGCATGATTCGCCGCGAGTCGGTAATTTCCTTGTAACGTTTGTGCAGGTCAATGTTATACGTTTTGATCTCGCCGAGATGTTCGTACTCCTCCATTTGAACATGGACGTCTTCGAGATTCAATCCAAGGCGGGCAATACATTGTTCGGTGACCAAAATATACGCGCGCCAGCCCGTTGATTCCAAAACATGATTCTTGGTGAGCCGATGGATCAGGTTCACATCCGAGCCGACGAGTTCGCGGATGTTCGCCACGTTTTGAATGACAAATTCGCCGCAATGCGCGAAGAATTTCAGGTCGAGCGACGGGATGTTGCGGCAAGCGTTGCACGTGCAAGTCGTTTTGTGTTTGATCGAAACGAGTCTGTCGCGAAACGCCACGTAGATCGATTCGATAAAGTCAACCAGCGTTTCGGCGCATGTGAACACACCCATTGCGGAATACGCAAAGACCGCGTCGCCCTCCAATTTCGAAATAGTCATCACGGGTTGAAACTTTTCAACGAGCAGTTCCAGCAGTTCAGAGATGATCTCGTGCGAATGTTCCAACTCAGTCTTTGCGACAAAAGAGGTGTACCCCGAAATATCCGCGATCAACAAGTATCCGCGTTGAGTGGTGGTGGACATGGTTTGTTGGGATTATAACCCCGACCCCGACCCCCACCGCCGCTGAAGCGGCACCTCCCCCAAATTCCGCAGAAAAAGTTTGAATGATTATTTTTATTCCACATGCGGAATTTGGGGGAGGCTGGGAGGGGGTCGTTTATAATCCTGCCCTATGACCAACACTGCCAATCGCCAGATCGCGCGCGCCGCGGGGACGGTGATGTTCGCGATCCTCTTCGGTCAACTCGCGGGGCTCGCGCGCGGCATCATCGTCGCCAACACATTCGGCGCCTCGCCCGAACTCGACGCGTTCTTCGCCGCAAACCGCGTCAGCGAGACTCTCTTCCTGCTCGTCGCGGGCGGCGCGCTTGGCTCCGCGTTCATTCCGACATTCACTGGACTCCTCGCCAAAGATGAAACGGATTCGGCATGGCGACTCGCCTCCGCCCTCGCCAACACGGTCACTCTCACCCTCAGCCTGCTCGCGGCGTTAATTGCTTTGTTCGCCCCTCAAGTTGTCCGCTTCGCCCTCGCCCCCGGATTTTCTACTGACCCTCAACTTTTTTCTCTCACGGTTTCACTTCTTCGCATTCAATTAATTTCTGCTGTTCTTTTTGGTCTTGGCGGATTAATCGTCGGCATCCTCAACGCGCATCAAATTTTCCTCATCCCTGCATTGACTCCCGCCATGTACCAACTGGGAATCATCTTCGGCGCGGTGTTTCTCGCTCCATCAATGGGAATTTATGGACTTGCTTGGGGAGTCGTCATCGGCGCAGTGATGTATTTGGTGGTGCAGATTCCATCGGTGATCAAGTTACTGCGTACTTCGTACTACGTACTACGTAATACGCAATACGCAGTACGCAATATCCTCGGCTTACACGACCCCAACGTCCGCACCGTTCTCCTCCTCATGCTTCCCCGCTTGCTCGGCGTCGCCGTCGTTCAACTCAACTTCTGGGTGAACACAAACCTCGCCTCTACAATGGAAGAAGGCAGTGTCGCCAGTCTCACGTATGGATTCTCACTCATGCTCATGGCGCAAGCCGCGATTGCCCAGTCTGTGGCGATTGCCGCCATGCCGACATTTTCCGCGCAACACGCGCTCGGCAAAATAGACGAGATGCGGACGTCGCTTGCCGCATCGCTTCGTGGAATCTTGTTGATGGCTGTCCCTGCCAGTGTGGGACTCATCCTCTTGCGCGAGCCGTTGATCTCATTTTTATATCAACGCGGTGAATTCGACTCGCGCGACGTTCAACTCGTGGCATGGGCATTGCTCTGGTTCGCGGCGGGACTCGTCGGTCACTCGATCATGGAAGTGTTGACTCGCGCCTTTTATGCGCAACAGGATACAAAGACTCCCGTCATCATCGGCACGATTGCAATGGGACTCAATGTAGCCTTCAGTATTTTATTTTCGAGATATTTTGAATCTATTGGCTGGTTTCCGCTCGGCGGACTCGCGCTGGCAAATTCACTCGCCACCGCGCTCGAAGCGACCGCGCTATTCATCTTCATGCGAAAACGATTGAATGGGATCGAAGGCAAGTCAATTGCAAACAGCGCGTGGAGAGTCGCGCTGGCGGCGCTGGGGATGGGAATCGGCTTGGGGGTGTGGACCCAGTCCACCCTGGGTCAGACGCGTTGGCTTGTCGCGTTGGGAGGCGTCGCGCTTGGCGGAATCATTTATCTAGCGGGAGTTACGATTCTCAAAGTCCCAGAAATTCAAATTGTATGGAATGCTGTTGCGAGGAGATTGCTTCGTCGAACTACGTCCTCCTCGCAATGACATTTCACTTCCAAATCATCCACTGACTCGTCGCGACGATGATGCCCAACAAAATTCCGCCCGCCACTTCGAGCGGCGTGTGCCCGATCACTTCGCGCAGATCTTTCTCGCTGAAGATGTGCCCCTTCAACAACTCATCGAACAACACGTTAATGCGCTGCGCGTGAATGCCCGCTTGCTGGCGCACGCCCGCCGCGTCGTACGTGACGACCATCGTGATGGCAACGCCCAACGCGAACAGCGGATTCGCAAAGCCGTGATACAAGCCGATCGCCAACGTTGTCGCGGTCATCAACGATGAATGCGAGCTCGGCATCCCGCCTGTGGTGAGCATCAACGACCAATTCCATTTGCGCGTGCGAAAAAAATCGAGCGGCAGTTTGATCACTTGCGCAAGTAACCACGCAATGAGTCCCGCGATCAGCGCTTTGTTCTGAAATATCTCGATCAGATTCATTCGGACTCTTCCTCGAACGCGGACACGTCGTCGCCCGCGACTTGCTTCACTTTGAGTTGCGCCGCTTCGAGCAAGACGCCGCATCGCGCCGCCAAAGCCTGCCCGCGCTCGAAGAGTTTGATCGCCTCGTCAAGTTGACTCTGTTCCCCTTCCAGCGTTTCGACGATCCCTTCAAGTTCAGCAAGCGCTTCTTCATACGTTAATTCTTCCACAGGTTTTTCTGATTTTTTGGTTGATGCTTTTGGCATGATGACTCCATTTACGACTTTCGATTTGCGATTGACGATTGATGATCTAATGCAGTAGACACGGAAACAAGTAGACAGGTAAACATGTAAACATGGGATAACCCTGGGAACTTGAAACGTGGAACCTGAAACTTGAAACCCGCACCACGCCCCACGAACCCACGCCTCACGCTCTTTTCACCTCAAACTCTCCATCACTGACTCTAACTTTCATCTCGTCACTCGCCTGCGTAACGCGGGATACAACACTGCCATCGTCTTTTCGCGTCACGACGGCATATCCGCGCGCCAACACCGCCAGCGGACTCAACGCTTCGAGTCGTTTGCGAGTCCCTTCGAGATGTTTGCTCTCCAAAATTATACGATTGAACGCGGCGGAAGATGCGCGGCGCGATAGTTCGTCCACGCGCTGGGATTCGGATTGGATGAGGCGCGAGGGAGAAAGATAGCGGAGTTGGGATGTGACGGAGAAGAGTTGAGATTGTTTTGCTGAAATCATGTTGAGCATAAAAACAGAGACTTGAGACTGGAGACTGGAGACTGTTGCGGCTAGGTCTTGAATTGTGATCTGAGTCGCGAGTTCCGCCGCGGCGGTGGGAGTTGGGGCGCGCAGGTCGGCGGCGAAGTCGCAGAGGGTGAAGTCCGTTTCGTGACCGACGCCCGAAATGATCGGTACACTCGACGCGGCAACCGCGCGGACGACGCGCTCGTCGTTGAATGCCCAGAGGTCTTCGATGGAGCCGCCGCCGCGGGCGATGATGATCACATCGGAGGATTGGAGAATTGGAGAATTGATGGCTTTGACGATGGCGGGAGGGGCTTCGCTTCCTTGAACAGGTGAGGGAGCAAGAAGCACTTCAACGAGCGGCAAACGTCTACGCAGTGTATTGAGCATGTCACGCAATGCTGCGCCCGTTGCGGAAGTGACAATCCCGATTTTGCGCGGCAGTTCAGGGATGGGACGTTTGCGTTCGGGGTCGAACAATCCCTCGGCTTCGAGTTGCGCTTTGAGCCGCATGAACTCTTGATACAACGCGCCCTCCCCCACAGGGCGGATCTGATCCGCGTAGAGTTGATATTGTCCCTGCGGCTCGTACACGCCGATCTTGCCGTGGACTTCCACTTCCATGCCGTCGCGCAATGCGAGATTCATCCGCGCCGCGCTCGTCTTCCACATCACGCACTTCAATGAAGCGTTGGCATCTTTGAGAGTGAAATACACATGTCCCGACGCGGGACGCGACAAGTTGGAAATCTCTCCCTGCACCCACACATCTTGGAGAGTCTCGTTCTCCTCCAACAATTTGCGGATGTGGAACGTCAGCTTGGAGACGGTGAATGTTTGTGGGGTTTCTTGAAATAAGGAAGGTTGCATTGACAAGAGGATAATCGAAAAAAGGTCGAAGGTCAAAGGTTGAAAGTTGAAGGAAGAGGATAGTTTTCGCCTATAATTGAGACATGCCCAAGCCCGACCAAATCAAACAACTCATCGAAACCCTCGAGCAGAATATCAACGCGTGCCATACTCAAAAGAATGAGACGGAATTGCGCCGCCAGTTTTCTCCGTTGCTTATTCTTCCTTCTATCATCGTTTGCACTAACCTAAGTAGTCGTTCATAATAGTTTAGAAAACGACATTCTAAAAATGCTGGTTGGATCGTTCTGTTGCAGCAGCATATATGCAGCAGAAGCAAGAACATCGTCGATCGAATCGTGTAGTTTGTTCACGCAAGCGAGTTCTTTCAGGTGTTTCCAATACCGTTCGATCAAGTTCAGTTCTGGAGAGTAAGGAGGCAGCCAAATCACCAAAAGACGATGCTCGAATAACGATAAAGCCGCCAGAACAGAAGCGCTTTTGTGGTATGAAACGTTATCCATCACCAAAACTATTCGTCCGGTTGGATAGCGCTCAATCAACAGGTACTCAATAAACTCTAAAAACGTCCGGCTGTTCTTCCAGTCTGCACATTGCCAAGAAATCTGATCGGTTTTCCATGAATAAGCTCCAAAGATATGGCGATGCTGTTTTGTGCCAGGCTGTAAAGCCGGAACGATCTTTTGGTGACCCTGCTTCATCCAGCAGGCATGCAAGGGAGGATCCAGGTCTAGGCTGACTTCGTCCACAAAGAGGAGTTCAAAATCGTCTCGGAGACTCTTTTTTTCATCTCTTCCAGTAGTTTTTCTGCCTTTTTCTTGGCGACCTTGTCCTGTAAATGGCTTAGGTCATGCTTGGGACGACGATACCGATAGCCTTTCTTCTTGAGCAATGCCCGAAAGCGAACTTCGCTGAGGTGAATGCCTGTTTCCTTCTCCAAATGAGCTCGCAAGCGATCTGATGTCCAAATCGCAAAGCGATACCCGTATTCGGATGGTTCTTTACTCAGCATTTCTTCGAGTTTCAAACAATAGGCATCGGTGGCTTTGGGCTTTCTGCCAGGACGGGCTTTGTTCGCCAGTCCTTCCACGCCATTCTCGCGCCAGAGTTTGTGCCAGTTGTACACCGTGGGTACGCTTACCATTTGCTGTGTAGCTACCGCCTCGGGTTTGTGACCCAGATGCAACAGCCGGATCACCCTTGCCCGTTGCTTGACCTCTGCTCGTTTGTCCTGTCGAATGGCTTTTTCGATTTCGGCTATTTCTTTGGGCTTTAGTTGGTATTCTGTTCGCATGCCCAAAGTCTATCATGTCTTATAATCTATTTCGACCGACTACTTAACCTTCAACTTTCAACCTTAAACATGAATCACCTCTGGTCCCCTTGGCGTATGGAATACATCGAAAATCACGACAAAGCAGAAGGCTGTGTGTTTTGTATTGCGCAAGCAATGGAAGACAGCGCGGAGAACCTCATCGTATATCGCGGTGAGCAGGCGTTCGTGATCCTCAACCGCTATCCCTACACGAGCGGACACTTGATGGTCATCCCCTTCGTCCATAAGCCCAATCTCGAAGAGTTGGAGTCCGCTACCCGCGCCGAAATGATCGAGTTGACTTCGCGCTGTACGACCGCCTTGAAAAACATCTACCACCCGCAGGGATTCAACGTCGGAGCGAACATCGGCGAAGCGGCGGGCGCGGGCGTGAAGGAACATGTCCACATCCACATCGTCCCGCGTTGGAAGGGCGATACGAATTTTATGTCAACGGTCGGGGAAACGCGCGTGTTGCCTGAAGAGCTTGAAGCCACATACAATCGCGTGAAGAGCGAATTTATCAAAGCGTAGTAAGGGCGAACGGCCGTTCGCCCCTACGCAATAATATTCTCCACCTTAAACTTCATCCCATTCTTCGGACGCAATGTCGCCTCGGGTTTGAGCGCGATCTCTTGATTCGGGTCGAGCGTGAATTTGAACCGCCGCAATGCCGCGATCAGGATCAACTGCATTTCCATCAACGCAAAATTATTGCCGATGCACACGTGCGGACCTTCGCCGAACGGATAATAGACATTCTTCGGTCGGCTGGCTATGTTTTCAGGTGTGAACCGTTCGGGGTCGAATTGCTCGGGGTCTTTCCAATACGTTGGGTCGCGGTGTGTGATGTACGGCGTGATGAAGATCAACACGCCTTGTTGAATTGGATAGCCGTCCAGCACATCATCGGTCACGGCTTCGCGGGCGAATAAATACGCGGCGGGATACAAACGCAAGATTTCATTGACGACCATTTGCATGTACGTCAACTTCGGCAGGTCGGCAAACGTCGGCGTTCGATCACCAAGCACGGATTGCATCTCCGCGCGCAAGCGTTCTTCCACTTCGGGGTGTTGTGACAGCAAATAGAATCCCCACGTCACGGTAGCAGCGGTCGTTTCGTGACCTGCAAAGAAGATGGTCACCACTTCATCGCGCGCTTGTTTATCGGACATGCCTTCGCCCGTCTCTGCATCGCGCATTTCGAGCATCATCCCCAGCAGGTCATCTTTTGGATTTTTGCGCGAGTCTTCGATGAGTGGATAGATGGTCTCGTTCAACACTTTGAGCGCGTGGTTGTATTCCACGTTACGCGAGATCGGAATGGTCAGCGGCGGCGCCCACATCTGCTGACTGCGCCACAACATGAACTTCGACGCGACGTTGAACGCATGGCTCAATTCCAGGATCTTGTCGTCAATGTCCGCGCTGAACATGGACTTGATGATGACGGTGAGCGTAAGCCGCATCATTTCCTCGTCCATGTCTATCATTTGATCCGATTTGGCTTTTTCATCCCACGTCTGCACAAACGATTCAATGACGTTGACCGCTGTGGTCGTCAGGTTCTGCAATCGCTCACGATGGAAGGCAGGTTGAAGGAGTCGTCGTTCGCGGAGCCAGAAGTCGCCGTCAATGAGCGGCAAGCCGTTTCCGAGCAGGACGCGTCCTGTTTCCACGCTTCGTCCGCGGATGTAGTTGCGATAATTATCCTGAAGGATGTATTTGACGTAATCGGGATCCGTGACGAGCAGATACGGCTTGCCCATTAACTTGAATTGGGCAATGCCGCCATGCTCTCGCGCGGTTTTCGTGAACAACCCCAGCATGTCGCTGACCATCTCCGGCATCACGCCAAGGAGAGGCAGTCCGCGCGGACCGGGGATCGTTTTTTTTGCGGTCGTGTCTGCCATGCTTGTTCTATCGGATGAACGCGCCGAGATGATTGCCGACTTCTCTTTCGTTGCCGGGGATGTTGTCGTTCATCAATTTGTTCACCGCGCGCGGTTTGCCGTCTGCGCCTTTCAGGATCATGGAAGAGGAGCCGCCGCCGTCGAGACTTATGCCGGTGTACACATTCTGGGCAAGAAGCATATCTGCCAATTCAGGGAAGGTGGCGCCTTCGCTGAATTCGCGCCCATCCACCACGACCATCACGAGGAAGCGTCCGTTCTGATTCACGCCGATGGCAGTGCGCGGATCCATGCTCGTGGATTCAAGGTTAGCCACCTTTTTACCCTTCGTCACCAGATATCGGTCGCCGGTGATGGCGTTGAAAACATTTCCGGAGAGTTTATCGAACGAGACAACATTCTTCTGGCTGATGTAGAGGATCGGGCGACCAGGCGCCTTGGCCGAATACTGCTTCCCGCGTGAAGCCGCCAGCCCGACGAGTCGGATCGGCTCTCCGTCATCGGGACAATATTGCTGAGGGGGATACGTCGCGGGGTCGAGGAAGTAGAATCCATCCGCGTTGATCGCGAGGTGCAGCATATTTTTCTGGAGGAATTTCGAGGTGGTCATCGTGCACAGGAATGGGTCTGTCTTTCGCAACGGCGGCGTGACGAGAAACTCGAACGATGCGCCTTTTAAGTCCAGCACCAGCGTGTGCGAAACCAGCCGACGCGGCAAAAGGCGTATCTTGCGGTGATACGTGACGCCCTTGAAGAGTTTCTGCATGGCGGTTTCCGGCGTCTTGCCGACGTTCTTGAGGAACTGACCGGACGCCCAGCCGTTGAAGCCGTCCACTTTTTGGATCCTTCGCCAACTGCCATCGGGGGTCGAGTCGAATTGCATGACGGTTTCGTTGTTCGTTAAGAAGCCGACCGCTTTGAAGTTTGTACCGGGTCCCTCGCGGACGTTGAGCGTGGTCGCCGTTACCTGAAACCAATCGTACGTTTCTTCTGAGATCGGCGGCGGCGCGGTGGTCGGATCGAGGAACGCTTTGGACGACCAGCCGGTCAAGCCGTCGTAATTTCTTTTCACCCGAAGCCAGTTGCCATCCGGCGACACGGCGAGTCTTTGCACCACTTCATTTTTGAACAGCAACCCGATAGAGCGGAATTCCACGCCGGGTCCTTCGCGGACGTTCAGCGCGGAGGCGGTCACTTTGAACCATTCATCCGATGGAGGCGGTGGCGGAGGCGGCGGGGTCGGCGGAGTGGTTGGATTGAGATATTGTTTGAACGACCAGCCGGTCAAGCCGTCTGACTCGCGCAGGATTTTCGCCCACGCGCCATCGGCAGAGACTTCGAGTCCTTTCACCACTTCGTTCTGATTCAAAAGGCCGACAACGCCGAATGTGGTGCCGGGACCAGACCGCACGTTGAGAGCCGAGGCGGTCACTTGGTACCAGACCGGCCCCGGCGGAGGCGGCGGAGGAGCCGGATCCAGTTTGAACCGCTGGCGAAACGCGGCGAGGTCGCCGTTGAAATAATTGAGGTCAATGCCCGGACTTTCAACGCCGTATTGGGGTCCATTCCCGTTATCGGTAAATTGCCAGAACGTCCACTCGTTCGCGCTCCACGGTTTGGGAACGAGAGGCGTGGTGACGCCATAGTTGGCGACCCAAAAAGGATATTGATGAAAATACTCAAGGTCTGCCGGATTGGTGTTCGCATTCGGCGCGTTCCTCACCCAGTAATAGTAGGCGGTATAAATTCCAACTTCGCGATCGCCCACCTTCGACTTGATGCGGTCGAGAAAAGTCTTCCAATGCCTCCAGCCGGTGTAGGCGCCGCCGTAGGCTTCTTCGAAATCGGCAAACAAGGGCAGTTCGCCAAAGTCGCCTTCAAACGCGGAGAACCACAAGTCTGCTTGCGCATTCGGCTCAGCGCGGCTATCGTAAAACCAATATGAGCCTCGCGGGATGCCCGCCGTTTTTGCATTGTTCCAGTTCGTGCGGAAATCCGAATCGATCCACGTGTTTTGCCCGGAGCGGATGATGACATACCCCGCACTCTGACTCATCTTTACAAAGTTGATGCCCTGTTGCGTGTTGTTATCGTCTTGATAAAAACTAACATCTGTCCCAATAAGATTTGCCATGTCTGTCTCCTAGTATCAGTTATGCCAGAACAAAGATCGTTGCCGCGAATTGCGCGAAGCCCTGCCAGTTCTCAACGTTTTCGCGGCGAAGAAGATCGAATCGTGTGCTGCCCTTGGTTCGTGTGGCTCATATTTTACCAGCGAAGTGCCGCTTAAATTCAAATTTATGGGATGATTTCCCCGGTATAATCGCGCGCATGGATGAACCCCTCCGCTTCATCTCGGACCTCGAACTGAGCCGCCAAAACGGCGACCACGGCACGCGGAAATTTATCGCCTACAAAGGCATCGTCTACGATGTGACCGATTGCCCGAAGTGGCGGCTGGACATGCACGAGAATCTCCACTTCCCCGGGCAAGACCTGACGAGCGAACTCCCCGACGCGCCTCATAAAGACGAAGTGTTCACCTTTCCGTGCGTGAAGATCGTCGGCAGATTGGAAAATTAATGACTCACCTTACGCAGTACCGCGACATTTATGCCGCCCTTCCACACCGCACGGACGTGAACGTCCGTGCTATTCCTACAAAGCCCGCTGAAGCGGACTTATGCCGAGCAAGACCGTGAAGTGTCTTGCGCTACGAGTATTAATACGTAAGGTGAGTTAATGAAATCGAATCACGCCCGCGCGGTGGTGACCATTCTCGCGCTTTCGCTCATTTTGCGCTGGGCATTGATCCTCAAAGGCGGGCAATATTATTTCTCCGATGAAGGTCGATACGAGACCTCACGGATGTTCGCCAAACTTGCCGTGGAAGGGAATCTCAACGAAGCCTTCTCTCAATTTTTCGTCGCGCCTGAACATCTTGGATTCAAGCTGATCGGCATCGTTCCCGCGTTCGTCGAACAATTCACGCGTGAAAGTCTTGCGATCCCCGCGTTGTTTTTCAGTTTGTTTTCCGTCGCCAATCTTTTTCTGGTCTACTTGATCTCAAAAAGAAGCGGCGCGACAGAACGCGAATCATTGACCGCGTTGATCCTCGCGGCGTCGAGCATGTCGCTTCTTTATTTCTCACGCCACCTCACGCCCTACGACACCGCCATGACATTCGGTCTGCTCGCCGTGTATCTTGCGCTGAATGAAAAGCCGAACATAAAAACATCGCTTGCGTGCGGAGCGTTAGGATTCGCCTGCTTCATCACCTACAACGGATATTGGGCACTCACCGCGTTGGGAATGCTCATCCCGTCATTGCGAGGAGGGTTGAGACGCGACAGCGTCGAAATCCCGACGAAGCAATCTCCCACACCGCAGAATGATTTCAAGCCTTGGGCGAAGAATTTTTTGGCGAAAGGCTTGTTGACTACGACAGGATTCATCCTCCTGGGAATCCTGCTCTTCCTCCTCGCCTCCCTCGCAGGGACAAATCTGCTCGCCGAATATCGCTCCTTTTCAGCCACCGTCAATCAGGGAAGTTTCAACGAAGGCTGGAGTTTTCCCTTTGAATATTTCTGGCACGCAGAACATATACTTTTTCCCGCGCTCATTGTGCTCTCGATTTTCACAATTGCTTACGCGCTTAAACAAAAAGGGGATTCGTCAATTCTCTGGGTTGGCGCGATCTTCTTCCTTTATCTCTGCCTCGTCATCCCATCGGTATTTCTGCATTCATTCGTCGTCTACGGCAGGCTGGCGCGACAGATGATGCCGTTCCTCGTTCTCCTCTCCGCCAGCGGACTTGTTCATCTCGAACAAAATTTTTCATTCGGGCATAAACTCACGCGGGCAGTGATGCTCGTCATCATCCTCCAAGCCGCGTGGAATTACAAAGCCTCGTACGATCTATCCTATCCAAGAGAATTTGCACAGGAGGCGGAAACTCTCCAGCCTGATTTTCACTTCTCAGAAAAACGATTAACCTTCGGCGCGCCAACGCTCTGCCAGAACAACGGATTCATCATCGAAAACGTCAAGCGATTCGAAGTACCGCCTGAACCTAACCCTGCGATTCAAGGTAAACTCCTGCTCTCGGCGTTGCATCCCGATAACTTCCTCCCGTATCAATATGAAGGATACACGCCCGAACAGCGACGCATATTCCAAGAACGCCAACCCGAAATGAGATTCTACAAAGCGGACAATGGATTCATGTCAGAGAGCAATCCCGTTTGGACAGAGATGAAGAATTGCGTTGTGAAGGAATAGGAATAACTATGTGGAAACCTGGCGACTCGATAACATTGAGAGGAACGTACGAGAAGCAAATCTGGTTCGTACAATCGGCAGTGGCAGTAAAAGACTCACTCCATGAATTAGTTGCTGTTGTAATGCCCGGTGCCGAATGTGCGGCAAGCGATGGGTACTTGAATGGCAAGCACGGCGATAAAGGCAATTGGGATCGTTGGGAGGATTACAGAAGCAACAACCCTGCCCTGCAAAAGTTTTCATGGCGCACAAATCGGGTGTTGTACATCCTTGAACCTCAGAAACACTATGCCATCAATCTTTTCTGGCGAGATGACAGCAACGTTTTCTCATGCTACTACATTAACTTCCAATTACCAATTTGGCGAAGCCATTGCGGATTTGACTCGATGGACTTGGAACTCGATCTGATCATCAATCCCGATCTCAGTTTTAAGTGGAAAGATTTCGACGAATACCAAAAAGGAATTGAACACGGGATCATCCGCCAAGATTGGATACAGGGGATTGAAATTGCAAAGCAAGAGATCTTCGAAAAGATTGAGCGTCGCAGCTATCCCTTCGACGGCTCATGGCTGAATTGGACGCCCGACCCAACATGGTCGCCGCCGAAGTTACCTGAAGATTGGGATAAGATTTAGACTTGGATAACAATTAAAAAATCGGGCAGTTGAGCAGTAACAATTTCATTACTTGTTCCCTTCCCATTTCCCACTTTGAGTACAATCCTCCCCATGAAACGCCGCACCAATTACTATTTACTAATTACCATTCTCCTCGCGTCCTGTTCTCCCTCCGCGATCACACCCTACCCCACCTACGATCCCTTCGCGCCGGTGACCGGGCAAGCCTTCACGCCTGAGCCGATTCAACCGGGCGAGGTCATCCAAGCGACGAAGACTCCCTCGGGTCCCACACCCACGCGCGCGCCGATCTCGGTGAAGCTCCCCACGCACAATTCAAGTTCCTCATTCGGCGCGCCAACTCCCGACTCGCCTCATCCGCTCCCGCCGCCGCGCGAATACATTGACCAATACACCGTCCAAGCCGGGGACACGCTGGGGATCATCGCTCAAAAGTACGGCATCACGCTCGAAGCGCTGATGCAGGCAAACGGTCTGAATGAAGCGTCTGTGTTGTCCGTCGGGCAAGTGGTGAACATCCCTCCGATCCAAACCGATCCGATTCCCGGTTCGGCATTCAAGCTGATCCCCGATTCAGAGTTGGTCTATGGACCCGCCAGCATCACATTCGATCTCAACGAGTTCGCGCAAAGAAAAGGCGGCTACCTCGGCAATTATGTGCAAGAAGTGGACGGAACGTATCTGAGCGGCGTGCAGATCATCACGCGCGTCGCGCAAAATTATTCGGTTAATCCGCGCCTGCTCGTCGCCATCCTCGAATATCGAAGCGGCTGGGTCACCAACTCCGTGCCGGCGAATGTGGATTATCCGATGGGCTACTACGACGATTACTATTCCGGCTTATATCGTCAAGCCGCGTGGGCAGCGGATAATTTAAATCGCGGCTATTATTCGTGGCGCGTCAACGCGCTCGGCACGCTTCCGCTCACCGACGGAACCTACGTGCCGATGGACGCGACCATCAACGCGGGCACGGCCGGCGTGCAATATTTTTTCTCGCTCTTCAGCAACCGCGCCACATGGGACTTCGACGTGAGCCAACTCGGATTCTTTCAGACGTATAACCTGCTCTTCGGCTATCCCTTCGACTATGACATCTCGCCTCTTATCCCGGTCAACCTGACTCAGCCGCGGATGCAGCTTCCCTTCGCGGACGGCGCGACCTGGTCGTTCACCGGCGGTCCGCACGGCGGCTGGGACAACGGCTCGGCCTGGGCAGCTTTGGATTTCGCCCCGCCCGGCGAATCGGCAGGATGCGCGCAAAGCGAAGCCTGGGATGTGGCAGTGGCAGACGGACTCATCATCCGCGCGGAGAATGGCGCGGTGATCCAAGATCTGGACAACGACGGCTACGAACAAACGGGCTGGACGGTTTTATACATGCACGTCGAATCGCGCGACCGCGTGCAAGCGGGGACATACGTCTACGCCGGCGAGCCCATCGGGCATCCCTCGTGTGAAGGCGGCATCTCGAACGCGACGCATCTTCACCTTGCGAGAAAATACAACGGCGAATGGATTCCCGCCGACGGGAATCTTCCCTTCAACCTCGACGGCTGGGTCTCCAGCGGCGACGGCGTTTTATACAACGGCTGGCTCACGCGCGGCACCACCGTCCTCCAAGCAGAAGAAGGCGTGTTCGATGGATTGAATCAGATCACGAGATAAAGAAAATTTTTATGCAATATGTGAAATAAAAAAGAACCCGGAGAAGAAAAACTCCGGGCTCTTTGTAAAAAACTCTAATTTCCCGCGATCTGAATGATGTTCATATCTGCGCGCAACAATTCGTTCACCAGATCATCCACAGCAACCTTTTTTGCTCGGCTAAGCGCGTCAAGAAATCGTTCACATCCGGCACAAGATAAACAGGAAAGTGGAATTCCGCATCGGCGCGGTAAAACTTACCGCGTTCCGCCACCGAGAAGTCGTAATGGTCTTTCATAACGCTACGCAAAAGCCGGTTCATAATGAAGCACAAGCAACTTGTCCGCTTTAATGGCTAATTCGGCATACGTTCGACCGTCATTATCGGTAAACTCGACCTCAAACGCATCAGGCGCGAGGAACTCAACCACTGTACCAACTTGTCCTCGCTCTAACTTGCGCTCCGGCAGATCTTCCGTAAGAGCTACTGCGTCTAATAATTTGATTTTGGTTTTCATCTCAAACTCCTAAACAATATAACAACTGGTAAGCCGCGGAAAATCTTCTCCACTACGGATAATCCATAATGTCCGGACTACTGCCTCTTTACCCAGCCGACTCATAGAGAAATCAACTGTGTAACGCTGGCCATATTCATCTTTTTCCATCCATATCGCCTCTTCCTCAACAATAGCGGACAAGATCACCTGTCTGAATTCATCGGCATCGTCAGCGGTCAGCCCTAGTATGGCGGCGAACACTCGTGCCTTGTGCTTGCCGCGCGGATGCGAAGAACTCAAGCAATAATCACGTAATTTCTCAACCTCAACAACCGCGTGCACAGCGTTGGGCAACTTCATCTTTGAAATTATATCACTCTCGCAATCCAAAGGAATCGCTCCACCATCAAGCTGGCGTTCGAAAACCTTTCCTAGCGCGCAAATTTAGGATTCATTCATTTATCAAAGGTATAATCCCCGTCGTGAAACGCGTTACAGTCCTATTAATTCTGACAACCTTGACCCTTTCTTCATGCGGCGGAAACAACTCCTCGTTATGGGGACAATACCAAACCCCCACACCCATCGGCGGAAACCCGATCATGGATTTCCCGGTCGTAGAGTCGACGCCTACTGAGATCGTCTCCGCCAGCGTGACCGAAATTCCGTCCGTCCCTGCCGATACTGCAACTCCCACTTTATTGTCGAACGCCTTTGTCACGCAACCGCCGAGGTCAACACCGACGCAAATTTTGACTCCCACACACACCGGCGAGACGATCCTGTACTACGCCCAAAACGGCGACTGGCTCCCCGCGGTTGCGAGCAGGTTCGGGGTCGAAATGACCGAGATCACGTCGCCGAAAATTCTCCCCGAACATGGATTCATTGACACGGGCACATTGCTCATCATCCCCGATCGTCTCGATAAATCGCTTCAATACACACCAAAAAATCAGTTGATGCCCGATAGCGAGGTGATCTTCTCGCCCAGCGCAACGGACTTCGACATTGCGGGCTACGTCAAAGACGCGGGCGGATATTTATCCACGTTCCGCGAATACCTCGGCTCGACGGGTTGGATGACCGGCGCGGCGGAGATCCAGCGCATCTCGTATGAAAACTCGATCAACCCGCGTTTGCTACTTGCCATTTTGGATTTCGAAGCGCGGTGGGTGCGCGGCACGCCTGTGGATGAATTTCACGAAACGTATCCGCTGGGTTATGAAAACTTTCGCAACAAGGGGATGTTCCTGCAATTGGCGTGGGCTATCAACCAACTCTCCACCGGCTATTATGGCTGGCGCGACGGCGTCCTTACCGAGATCATCTTCCGCGATGGAACAACCTACCGCCTCGACCCGTCTCTCAATGCCGGCACGGTTGCCATCATGTATTACTTTTCGCAATTACACAGCCAGAACGAATGGTTGAGGATTATGGATCAAGCCAGTGGATTCCCGTCGTTCTACACGAACATGTTCGGCGACCCGTGGGTTCGCTCGGATGCCGCCGGCGCGATCTTCCCGCCCGCGTTGACACAGCCGGAGATGGTCCTTCCGATCGAGATGAACACCAACTGGGCAGTCACCGGCGGACCTCATAGCGCGTGGGAGAGTCACGGTCCGCTTGCCGCTGTAGATTTTGCCCCCGCCACCGACAAAAGCGGATGCGCCGTGTCGGACAAATGGATTCTCGCCGCGGCTTCGGGGTTGGTCGTCCGTTCGGGGAACGGGATCGTTGTGCTTGACCTCGACGGCGACGGACACGAACAAACCGGCTGGAACATCATGTATCTCCATGTTGCGAACCGCGGAAAAGTTGAATTAGGCGAATGGGTGGATCAAAACGAACGCATCGGTCATCCATCTTGCGAGGGCGGCATTTCCACAGGCACGCATACGCACGTAGCGCGAAAATACAACGGCGAATGGATGACGATGGGACCAATCCCCTGGGTGATGAGCGGCTGGACGGTGATCGCCGGCGACAAGGCATATCTCGGCAAACTCGTCAAAGGCAACCAAGTGATCACAGCCGATGTGTATGGTCAGGCAAAGTCGCTCATCGTTCGTAAAGATGATGATAATTAATTCTCCTTTTCACCGCGAAGGCGCGAAGGACACAGAGAATTCTAAAAAACAAAAAGCCCAAGGAAATGATCGCGGATACTCAGCAACTTCTTCGCGGCTCACGAATCCACTTCGCGCTCTTCGCGGCTTCGCGGTCCCGTTAATCCTCGCAATCCTCATCACCTCTTGCACGCCGCGCGAATCGAACACGGGTCTCCAAAACATCATCACGCCGCTTGCGCCCACAGTCATCCCCGCGCCCACATCGGGCAGACCGCAGTATCAACCCGGCGAACTCGTGGACTACATCGCCCAAAACGGAGACAACCTCCCCGCGTTGGCGAAGCGCTTCAACACATCGGTGGATGAAATTTTCGCGGCAAATCCCATCATCCCGCGCGACGCGACCACCATGCCCGTCGGTCTGCCGATGAAGATTCCAATTTATTATCTTCCGCTGTGGGGAACTGAATTTCAAAGCATCCCAGATCAAGCCTTCGTGAACGGACCCGCGCAGATCGGATTCAACACCAGCGCGTTCCTCGCCTCCACAGACGGCTGGCTGAAAGAGTATCGAACCTACGCGGGAGGAAAACAACGCAACGGCGCCGAGATGGTGGATTATGTTGCGACCAATTACAGCGTCAGTCCGCGCTTACTGCTTGCCCTGCTCGAATATCAAAGCGGCGCGCTCACCCAGCCCGAACCGCCCGAAGAAAAATATCTGCTTGGTTTCCAGCGCGTGTTTTACGACACGCCCTATCTGCAACTCGTCATCGCGGCGAACACACTCAACAACGGATATTACGGCTGGCGCAGCGGATCGCTCGTCGAATTCGAACTCATTGATAATTCGATTACCCGACCCGACCCCTGGCAAAACGCGGGATCGGTCGCGCTTCAATATTATTTCTCGCGGATTCAATCCGGGGATGAATACCTCGCTTCGATCGGACGGGACGGCTTGGCTCGCACCTATTCAGCCTTTTTCGGCAACCCCTGGCTGGATGCGCCCATCGGCATCCCCGGCAGTCTTCGCCAACCGGAACTCCGCTTCCCGTTTCTCGCGGGTCACGTCTGGTCATACACCAGCGGACCTCACACCGGCTGGGGAACCGGTCAACCCTTCGCCGCGCTTGATTTCGCCCCCGCATCCGAGACCTCCGGCTGTTACACCGTTGCGCGTGACCTCTATGCAACCGCAATGGCAGACGGTCTCATCGTCCGCGCGGATGTGGATGGCGTAATTCTCGATCTCGACAAAGACGGCGATGAACGCACCGGCTGGGTCTTGTATTATTTGCACACCGCCACCGATTCGCGCGTGAAAGTTGGAACCGAAGTGAACGCCGGCGACCCAATTGGCTATCCCTCCTGCGAAGGCGGCTCATCCACAGGGACTCACGTCCACGTGGCGCGCAAATACAACGGCGAATGGATTCCCGCCAGCGGCACGCTCGCGTTCGACCTCGAAGGCTGGGTCGCGGACGGCGAGGAACGCGATGGCACGCTTACGCGAGGCGCGCAAGTGATCGTCGCCTGCGAATGTTCTGACTTTGGAACGCGCGTGGTTTCAGAAGCGCGTTGACTTCACTCCCCCATCATGTTTTGCCACACGCCTTGAACGATCAATCGTTGATTTCCATTCCCCTCGTCTTCAAAAATTTCATATCGCAGATCCATCGGGAAGGCTTGTTCGAGCATCGCGCTGGCGGGACAGTATTTCGTGGCGGCGAGTTCGATCGAACGCAATACAGCATCCTCGCTCACCTGTTTGCCGGTGACGACAAATGTGATGCTGGCGCGGGTGAACACCTTCGGGTATTCCGGCGAACGCGGCCCGTCGAACCGCACCTCGAACTTTGTCACCTGCTGGCGTTTCTTCCGCAAAATGGAGATCACGTCCATTGCCTGGCAACCGATCAACCCCAGCGCGATCATCTCCATCGGGCGGACTCCGCTGTCGCTTCCGCCGAGGGTTGATTCGGCGTCCATGTGAATCGGGAAGCCTGAAGGTCCCAGCCCGGTGAATTTCATTCCGTCCTGCCAATTGATCGAAGCCTTCATTGATCCTCCACGATGATCGGTGTGACATATTTTTCAAGCGCGCGCTTTTCGATTCCGCCGAGCCACTGCAAACGGACTGTGCCGCTGCGGTCAATCACGTACGATGAGGGAAGCCCAAGCGTTTTGAATGCCTGCTCGCTAGCGATGTACTTTGGGTCGAGCCAGATAGGGAATGTCAGATCAAAGTCTTTTACGAATTGAACAACATCTTCGGTTGGGTCGCCATCGTTAACCGCGATAATGATGAAGTCGTTTTGTTTTTGTTTGTTGTAAAACGCTTGAAGCGCGGGCATTTCGTCTTTGCACGGCTCGCACCATGTTGCCCATAAATTGACCAGCACAACTTGTCCGCGGTAGTCTATGAGGGAGTGCGAAACACCGTCGAGGTCGGTGAGAGTCAATTCGGGGGCGGGATAGTTCGCCGCAGCCGGGACAACCGTAAGGTCGGCGCGAGGCGGGATAGTTTGATACAGATAGAAAGCGGAAGCGATGATGAGGATGAGTCCCAATCCGATCGTCAAGATGGGAACAAATTTCTGAATATTGCGCGCGGATTGAGTTTCGGTCATGGTGGTAGCAAGTCTACCAAAAAATAAGGGCGACCATGTCTGGTCGCCCTTGCAATTTTACGCTGGCTTCTTGAAAAATTTCAGCACAAAATATCCGCCGAGGAGGATGAGGACGGCGGGCCAGAGATATTCCATCCAGCCGACCATATCCGCGCTGAGGAACGCGCCGAAGATCAGCAGGGCAATGCCGGGGAAGAATGCCCAACTGCGTCCGCTTCCGCCGGGGAGGATGGCGACGAGGAGGAAGGTGATGCCAAGCCCGAGGAAGAGGAAGCCGCCGTTGTCCAGGCCGGTGAGTTCATCGAGCGCGGCGATGGAGCCAAGTGTGAGCAGTGCGCCGGCAGGGATGATCGCCCACCAGCGACTCGTATCGGTGGCATAGACCCAGATGAAGCCGAGGCTGATGCCGGCGAAGAAAACAAGTCCGCTGTATGGTTCGAGCGAGTTCGGCAGGAACGACGAGGCGGCAAGTCCGATCAATGTAAATGCGGGAAATGCCGCCCACCAATTACTGCGGTCTTTGATGAGGAGGTAAAGGAAGAAGAGACCGACCAAGCCCCAGATAGCTCCCCAGAAAATTCCGCTGACGTTCGAGATGATGTTCAGGTTTTCGAGAAAGATCAACACGCCGCCGAACACCATCAAGAGTCCGATCCACAAACGAGGGTCGTATTTTTTCATGTGATTCTCCATTTTTAAAACACCATGTCATGCTGAGCCCCGAAGGGGCGAAGCATCTCCGTCACAACAGCGAAGACTCTTCGCTATCGCTCAGAGTGACATGCCGAAATTATTTTACCGTCACCGAACCCAGCCCGCCTTCGAAGTTGATCTCGGCGCGGTTGGCTGCCGAATCAAAATCGGGGGATTGATAAAAACCCGAATCAACTTTGGGGAAGCGGTTCGTGTCCACGTCTATGTTATTCAAGCCGCCTTCAAAACGGATGCGCCCGGCGGCGCCGTCGGGGATGCGAATGTTGAACGAAGCCGCGCCAGCCTCCGCGTCGAGAATTGAAACGCCGCGCGCGGGCATGGTCAACTTCACACTGCTCGCTCCCGTCGAACATTCGATGCGCGTCGCAAGCACGTCCTTCAAATCAACATCAAGACTGCTCGCGCCGGCATTAATCTCCAATGTGACGGGGACTTCTTGCGTGATCTGATAACGCCAGACGCCGGACGAGGGCCCGATAAACGGGATCACCGAGGGTCCCGCTCCAATCTCGACGTTCAGCCTGTCTCCGTCCATGCGGCTTTGGGTGCCCATCCCAACCGCCGACGAGCCGACGATGGCTTTCCCTGCCGGCGCGCCGCCGCTGATCTGGATCTGACCCGCGCCATGCGAGAATTCGTAGCGCACGCTTTTCGCGGATTGCAGTGAAAACGAAAACGTGTCATCGTCGCTGAGATCGGGTTTCCAGAACACGTTGAGGATGATCCAACCGCCGACGAGGATCAACGCGAGGGGAAAGATGAAACTGAAGACGTTCGTGATGATGCCCCGCGCTTGCAAAAAGAACAAAACGCCGAGCAAGATGATGAACGAACCCCAGAAGAGATTACCCCGTCTCATGATGACCTCCGCCCCGCCAAAAGCCGCGCGCGAGGACGAACAATCCTAACAAGATGAGCAGGATCGCCACGCCATATTCGCCGAGGAATTTGAGATCGCCGAGGAACGTGCCGAAGACGAGGAACAGCACCGCGCTGAACGCGATGGTGCGAAGTCCGCTACTGATGTTGCGCCTTGTGTGTTCTCCGAGTATGCCGGCAAGGATGGAACCAACGCCGACGAAGCCGGGAATGAGCGTCCACATGTACGACCATGACGAATAATCGTCAACGCGCTCTTGGTACAACAGGATTCCGCCGATGCCCGCGACGATGGAGGCGGGAACCGCCATGCCCGGCGCGCCGGTGAGCAAGCCAATGACAAGGATCAACACGCCCGCCGCGATGGTCCACATGGCGCCGGTCATATTTTCGGTAAAGGCTTGCAGTGAAGGGACTTGTTTCGTCGCCACCAGCCAGCCGCCGACCGCGATAAGCAGGATGCCGAGAAATAGATTGGAACGGTTTTTCATAGTTTCATTCTCCTCTTGTTTAGTAAACACTCTGAGTTGATTTACGTTGTTGTGCTGTGGAAGTTTCAAATTATTTTGTCCGTCATTGCGAGGAGGGCAAAGCCCGACGAAGCAATCTCCATCACGTCTAGCAAAGCCTGATTTTCACGGGGATTGCTTCGTGGCGCTTTCAGCGCCACTCGCAATGACGGGATGAGTTTTATAACACAGCCTTTGCCAATGCTTCCAAGCCTTCGAGGTCGTCCAAGTCGAGCCATTGCAGCATGATGCGTTGCAGACCAACCTCTTCCAATTTATGAAGTTGATCTTTCACCTGACTCGCGTTCCCCGCGATAAGTCCGCGCGATTGCAGTTCTTCGAGAGTCCGCTTTCGGGCGGAGACTTTCTCTTTCAGCGCGAAGCCATCTTTGCCGAAGATACATCCTGTCATCATCGAACGCCGCACGGATTCGGGTTTGCGCCCTGCCGCAGTGAGCATCTCGCTGAGAAGTTTGTTCTTCTGAGAAAATACATCGGGAGTCAATGTCACACAATTCCATTCGACGGCATATTTCACCACGTTACCAAACGTCCGCCTGCCGCTTCCGCCGACGAGGATGCGCGGTCCGCCCTTGCGTTGAGGGCGCGGAAGGAGAGTCGCGCCGCGCAGTTGATAATATTTTCCATCGAAGGTGACAGGCTCATCGCTTTGAAGCAAGCGCGTGACGACTTCCATGCCTTCTTCAAATCGATCGAAGCGCGGTTTCATATCGAGCAAGTCGAAGCCGAAGAGCTCGTGTTCACGATCCTGCCAGCCTGCGCCGAGACCGAGAGTCAAACGCCCGTTGGAGAGATCGTCCACGGCGGAAGCCATCCGCGCGGTAAACGCGGGATGCCGAAACGAGAACGGCGTCACGAGCGGACCGAATTCGATCCGTTTCGTGTTGTCGGCAAGCCAGGTGAGGGATGTCCACAGTTCGAGCGATTCCAAGTCAGGCGGATTCGAGTTGGTGAAATGGTCGGAGCGAAACAAGCCAACGAAGCCGAGTTCTTCGACAAGGTTGACGATCCTCTGCCAACGAGTCCACGTCAGTCCGTTTTGACCTTCGAGCATGATGGCGATTTCGAGCATGGAATCTCCTCTCGTTTGCTCAGGCGGCGTCCCCGCCGCCGAGGACGGCGGCTTGAGCAGTTAAAGAATTTCGAGCGCAACACTTTTCGAATCGAGACCCCGAAGGGGTCAAATGATTGTAGAACTTGGAAATTCAACGTGTACAACCCCGAAGGGGTGTCAGACGTTGAAAATTACGTCATCCCTTCGGGATTTGGGAATCGGGTTGCAAAATTCTAGAATCCTTTCATCCCTTCGGGATTATATCTGCCGTATCGAAACCAACAGTTTAAAAAACACATTTTGAAACAGAATTCTTTTTGGTTAACGGTGGTTTCGATACGGGGCGGGAAAACCCCGCCCCTACTCAACCACCAATTTTTTCAACGCCAACCACTTCCCTTTTTGTTTGGGATGATCGGATTCGACGATGATCTTTTTCTGAACAAGTCCCGCGATTGCGCGCGCGAGCAATTCTTTTTTCCAGCCGAAGAGTTTTGCCGCGTCGGATTCGGTCGCGGCGCCGACGGATTCGAAATAGAGTTCGAGCAGTTTCGCGCGCGCCGCGCTTTCGCCGATTCTTCGCGCTTGCTCGGGCAATTTCGGGAAATGTCGCGGAACGATCTCGTAGATGTGCGAATATTTCCACGCGCCCGCTTGCGCCACGCCGACGGGGAGAACTTTGAAATCGGCTTGCAAAACTTCGAGCGCTTTATTGAATTCGGAATCTTTTGCGTTTGAAAGTTTCGCGGCTTTGCGAAGGTCGAGCGTGTTCATTGCGCCTTCGTTCAACAACGTTTCGTACACCTGCTTCGCGGATTGAGTCAACCTCCCCTCTTCGTAGGCGAGCAGGTAATCTTCATCGGGCGAGCCGTAATTTTCAGAGAGCGCGTAAAAATACGGCGCGACCTCGAGCGAGATCATCGTCGCTTTCTTGCGGAGAATTTTTCCGTAATACCAAATCTTTTTATCGAGCACGTTATCTTTCCATCCCCACGTGATGTGACCGGGATCATCATGCGCATCAGCGACGGGACGATTCCCTGCAACGGCGGTCCACAGCGAGGGCAGGTCAATGCCTTTGATGGGCCAGAAATAGACGAAGCCGCGCGCGTCCACGAACTTCAATGCGGAGGCGGGCGAGGCAAGCCTCCGCTGGGGAGGCAGGTTGAACGTCCGCGCGCGAAGCGTTTGTAATTTTTTCAAGTCAATGGTGGGCATGATGTCCTGTAAAAACCTGACAGGTTTCCGATGAGGCTCGATCCATCATGGCGCTTCAGCGGACAAATGTCACGACAGGAGAGCGCGCGATAAAACCTGTCAGGTTTGGATTCTTCGTGGATTATAATCCTCGACATGAAAGTCCTATTTATTTTTCTCGATGGGATCGGATTGGGTGACAACAATCCTGAAACGAATCCGTTTGCGAATGCGAAGATGCCGAGCTTGAACGCACTGTTGGGCGGACGTTCGCTCGTCAAAGATTCCGCGCCGTTCGACGGGGAACACGCTTCGCTTCGCGCCATTGACGCTGGTGTGGGCGTGGACGGTTTGCCGCAGTCTGCGACGGGGCAGGCGATGTTGTTGACCGGGAAAAATATTTCGGCTGAACTCGGTTATCACTACGGACCGAAACCGAATCCCGAAGTGGCGGCGTATTTGGACGGCGAGACGTTGTTTTCAAAATGCGTCGCCGCAGGGAAGCGAGCGGCGCTACTCAACGCGTATCCGCCGCGCTATTTTCAAGGAATCGATTCGGGCAAGCGGCTGTACTCGTCCATTCCGCTGGCAGTGACGAACGCCGGGCTCGAGTTGTTCACGTATGAAGATTTAGTTGCGGGGCGCGCGCTCTCAGCCGATTTCACTGGCGAAGGCTGGCGGACGATGCTCGGCTTCCCCGACGCGCCAGTGATGAATCCGCGCGAAGCCGGGCGACAGTTGATCTCGCTGGCTATGGATTATGATTTTTCGTTCTTCGAATATTGGGCGAGCGATTATGCCGGGCATAAGCAACAAATGGATACGGCGGTGGGGTTGATGGAGGTGTTTGATGGGGTGGTTGGGGGGATGGTGGAGGAGGAAGGTCGAAGGTTGAAGGTTGAAGGTCAAAGGTTGGAGGTTGAGGAAAGAGGAAAGAAGAAAGTGGAAAGTGTGGAGTGGAAGGATGAGTTGTTGGTTTTGGTGACTTCGGATCATGGGAACATGGAGGATGTGTCCACACGCAAGCACACGGATGCGGATGTGCCGTTGCTCGTGCTCGGGAGCAAGTCCGCGCGCGAGGAGTTTATGCGCGGGATGACGGATTTGACCCACGTCGCGCCGGGGGTTTGGAGGATGGTGATACAAAAATGACTAAATCAAGAAAAAATTATCTGAGAAAGTCAGATAAATTTTACGAGGCTATAATTTCATCCGCACTTATGTTTAGAACTTACAGGATGTATGGCACATATGAAAAAGCCATAAATGCACTGACAAAAAGAAAACCAATTTTAGAAGCGGGGTCTTCGAGGAAAGATTGCGAAAGGTATTTCAAAACCGCGCTAAAAGTTGTCGATGATGGTCTGAAATTCGAAAAAAGTTATATTAGAAGGAAAAGAGCATTGCTTTATCCCTCAGTCTGGTTCGACGCACAAACGATAGAAAAGATAAACAAAGACATGGAGCGGTATTTGAAAATTAGAAATCCTCGTGCGCCGTCTATCTTTCTTCATAGGTGTATCGCGCGTATTTATTATTTCTATCATCTTAGGTAAAAGTAGCGGAGAGTTGAACAATGGCAAACGGAAAAGGCACACTTGATTGTTATTATTGCAAGTATTATCGCGGCGGATGGATGGGCGAAGAGGTAAAGTGCGGGTATCACAAAACCATTCTGCCCGCTTCCTCAGATAACCGTATCTGCATTCACTTTCAACCTTCAAGTCGTTATTGGGCTGATAATGATCGTGATACTCCGCCAGCACGTCGCTTCTCGTGGTTTCGCGAGAATTTAGAACCTGGAATTCTCTACACCTTCATGTACAATGCCCCATACAAAATAATAAAAACTTATCGATTACGCGACAATAAGTAATAAGTAGCGAATGTCACACAAACCTCATAAACACTTGATTGGCGAGCAGGCGGGCGCGTTTCGTAATGCGTAGGGGCGACGGGCCCGTCGCCCCTACAGAATGCCATTCAATTAATCCCAACTTCAACAACTCGTCAATTTCTTTTCCATAGGCATCACGCAGGGAAGTTCCGAAGCGATCCGCAAATTCGGCTTCGGAGATGCCTTCTTGAGTCAGGCGTAGACCGGTCATCATGAATTCAGACATGTCGTCTTGGAGGGTTTGTTTGTGGTGGTTGACGGTGACGGGGGAAAGAGGAAAAGCAGTGACCAGTGAACGGTGATCAGTGTTGAGCCGTTCGATGTAGGTTTTGATTCGGAGGACGTTGGAGTAGCGGTAGCCGTCCGCGTATCCGTGCGCTCCGGCGCCGAAGGCGAGGTAGGGAAGACTGCGCCAGTATTGGAGGTTGTGTCTACAGGCAAAGGATGGATTGAAATATGCGCTTCGACTTCGCTCCGCTCCGCTCAGCGCGGAATTTTTCGCCCAATTGGAAATTTCGTAATTGACATAACCGTTCGCTTCGAGAATCTCACTCGCCCATTCATACATTTCTGCGGCGAGATCGGGGTCGGGCAATGGCATCAAACCTTTTGCGGACCAACGTCCGAACGGCGTGCCGTGTTCGAGGGTCAACGCGTAGGCGGAGATGTGCTCGGGATGCAGGTCGAGAATCCGCTGGAGGGAGGTTCGCCACGTTTGCAGAGTCTGTTCGGGCAAGCCGTAGATGAGATCGAGATTCAAATTATCGAATCCCGCCTTGCGCGCGGAGGTCACGGCTTGGATCACGTCGAAGAAGTCGTGAGTCCGCTCCAACATGCGGAGTTCTTCCATGTTCGCGGATTGCACGCCGAAACTGATGCGGTTGATTCCGATGGAGCGCAATTCGAGCAAATTAGCAAATGAGCAGGTGCCCGGGTTGGCTTCGATGGTGATCTCCGCATCGTCGGTCATGGTGAAGTTGGCGCGAATGCCTCGGAAAATTGAATCAAATTGACTTGGGGAAAGAAGCGAGGGAGTCCCGCCGCCGAAGAAAATAGTCCCGATAGTCGAATGGTCGGATGGTCGGTTAGTCGGGAATCGCGCACCGACAAACTCCACTTCTTTACACAACGCGTCAACATACGCAGGAATCAATCCTTCCTGTCCCGCGTAGGTGTTGAAGTCGCAGTAGGCGCAGCGATGCGCGCAAAATGGGATGTGAAAATAGAGGCTGTACACGGGGAATGTTTTACCACAAGTGCAAGTAAAATAGACGTCATCCGCAGATCACACTTAAACCGCTAAGCCCGCCAAGAACGCGAAGAAAACCTTTAAAAACTTGGCGCTCTTCGCGCCCTTCGCGGTAAAAATTGTTTTTCAATCTGCCTAATCCGCAGATCACACCGATTTTCGCAGATTTTTCTTTTGTTTTTTTTGCTACTGCACAAATGACGAACTCAAACCGCGAAGCCCGCCAGGAGCGCGAAGAAAACCTTTAAAAACTTAGCGTTCTTCGCGCCCTTCGCGGTAAAAATTGTTTTTCAATCTGCCTAATCTGTGGATTATTCATGGCAACGCCCGAAACACCCATGCAAAACAAAGACCAATTCGCAAAACTAATCCTCTTCACCGCACTCCTCTTCGGGTTGATGATCCGACTCGCCGCGCCGATGAGCGCGAACGGTCCCGTCAACGACGGCGGACTCTTTTTCCAAATGACGCGCGACTTGCAAGCGAATCACTTTGCATTGCCAGAGACGACAGCCTACAACAACTCAGACATCCCGTTTGTGTATCCGCCGCTGGGGTTTTATTTGGCGGGAATAATTCAATCCGCTTTGCAAATTTCATTACTGGATATTTTCACGTACCTCCCCGCGATCCTATCCACGCTCGCCATCCTTGCGTTTTATTTCCTCGCGCGTCAATTCACGCAAGACAAACTTCACGCCTCCATCGCCGCGTTGTTTTATTCGATGATTCCAAAAAGTTTCGATTGGACGATCATGGGCGGAGGCATCACGCGCGCGCCCGCGTTGATCTTTTCATTCCTCGCGCTCGCGTTTGCATACAAATTGTTGAAAACAAAAGAGCCGCGCAATATCCTCCCGCTTTCGCTTTGCGCGTCATTGCTCGCGCTCACGCATCCAGAGATCACATTTCAAACCGCGTTCAGCGTGTTGATCCTCGCGCTCTTTTTCTTGCGCGACAAAAAAACTATTTTGCATCTCCTCGCCACAGCCGCGCTCACCCTCGCACTCACCTCGCCGTGGTGGCTCACCGTCCTCCATCGTCACGGCATCGCGCCGTTTCAAGCCGCGCTCACGGCGCACCCGAAAGATTACGCCTCGTCGCTTCTTTACCTCGTTCAATTCAACTTGAGCGGCGAAGCGATCCTCGACCTCGTGTCGGTTCTCGGGTTGATCGGTCTTCTTGCGGATTTCCGCCGCCGCGACTTTTTCCTCCCCGCGTGGATCGGACTCAGTTTTTTGAGCGACCCGCGCGCGGCGCCATTCGCTTCTTTGACTCCCTTGCTTCTGCTCGCCGTGCGCGGACTTGATTCAACCCTCAACGGACTCGCCCTCCCTTCTCCCAACGAAGATATCTTCGACTCGAATTTCTCACGCCGCGTCCTGCTCGGGCTCTCGGCATATTTATTTCTCTCCGGCATGATCGCCTCGATGCAACTTGGAAATCAATTCCGACTTCTGCCCGAGGAGCGAGATGTGCTCGCATGGATTCACGACAACACGCCAACCGACTCCCACTTCCTCGTGTTGACCGGCGACGCGGCGTTGAGCGACCCGCTTTCGGAGTGGTTCCCCGCGCTCACCGAACGGACGAGTCTCGTCACCGCGCAAGGTCACGAGTGGACGCCCGAACTTCCATTGATGGAAAGTTTACGCCAGTATGCAAACGCTCAGTCGTGTTTGAATCAAGATATAAATTGTCTTTCCAATTGGGATTTTGACTTCATCTACATCCGCCGCGCGCGACCAAACGCGGAAGGCGGAATCGATTCGCAACCTTCGATCCTCGAGCAATCCCTGCGCAATTCAAATGAATTTGTTGTTGTCTATGATTCAGAGTTTGCCGTTATATTCTCACGTGGAAGTCCGACAAGTAACGCGATCGGTCCTAAAATCAACAGCCACATCGCAACGCCCAGACCGAACTGGTCGGCGAGGAAGCCGAGCAAGAGCGGGAGAAGTTTCACTAGCGGGTCAGTCACCGCGCCGATTGCCATGATGCTGGCGGATTGACCCGGCAGGCTGGAGTAAAGTCGTCCCTGCAAAATGGAGTACCAGCCGGTGTTGAACAAGTTAACAAGGATGACGAAAATTAATTTGGGGATAAACCCGGGGACAAGCAGGAACCCTGCAAAAGCGAACAACTCAACGAGGGCGGTGCGGCGCAGAAATTGAATCGTGTCTTTTTGCCGGTCAACAAATGGGATGAACAAAAAGTCGGTGATGAGTCCCATCGCAAGCCAAACGATGACGGCGATCCCCGCTTGGGTTTGGGTGACGCGGCCCACGTCCACGAAATAGAGGGCGAGGAAACTGAACAGCACGTCGAGCATCAAGTCGGCGAATTCGAGCAGGATGAGCCAACGCCAGACTTCCTTTCTTTTCAACGTAGCAAACGCGGCGCGGAATCCGTCAAAGACAAGGTTGAAGGAGGGGAACGAGGGAGAGGAATCTTTATCGGGCGGTAAAAGCCGCCATGCGGCGAGCAGGCATAACGTCGAGAAAGAAGCGAGCAGGGCGTACGTCCCGCGCCATCCAAGTCCGAGGTAGACAAAAAGCCCGAGGAGGATCGGACCGTTCAATACTCCGAGCGACCCGGCGAACGTCCAGCGCGCCATGTTCTGTTCGTGCCGATTCGAGTCTGAGTCCATCAGGTTCGCTTGCGAAAGATTCACGAACGCGCCGGAGGATGGATTGAAAATGATGAAAGAGAAAAGAAGGAGGATGAAGGAATAACTTGCGCTGGTGATGAAGAGCGAGGCGGTGAAGAAGATGCCGCCGAGCAGGATGAGCGCACGGCGCCGCCACACGTCGCCGAGGATGCCGATGAACGGCTCGATGAACGCGGCGAGGATGCCCGGCACGCTGAGGAGTAACCCGATCTGTGTGTAGGTGAGATGCAGGTCGTCGCGGATGAGGGGCCACGCCACTTCGCCGACGCCGAAGACGAGTTCGTCAAGGAATTCGATGAGGAGGTAGATCATGAGGGAAGGAAGAGAATTGGAGGATTAGAGATTGGAGATTCGGTGGTCGAGTAGTGAGCGTTTGTTGCGAGCGTATCGAGACCAGAGATTGGAGACTGGAGACTAGAGACTAGAGACTGGGGATTTGAGATTGGAAAATTATAGCCGACGAATACGGTCAAAATTCTCTTTGCTGTGTATCTCGCCTACACGACCTCCACCTTTCAATCTTGAAAACTGCATTGATTTAATTACGAACGCGATCTGCGAACAAGCCTATACTGAAAGCGCGGCTTGCGTACGAACTCATCGCGCAGACGCAAGGGGAGCCGCGCCAGAAAAGAGAGAAAATGAACCAAAATTCCTTGAAGATCGTTTCCAAAGCAGTTGCGCTACTGACGATTTCGGTTTTGCTGTCTAGCTCAATGTTGGCGGCGCCCCTTTCCGCTCGGGCGGCTCCGGGGGATACGACTAGAGTCTCGGTTGATTCGGTCGGCACACAGGCGAACGATGCGTCCAAGCGACCTTCCATCTCCAGTGACGGGCGCTTCATCGCCTTCGAGTCGGATGCGAGTAATTTGGTCTCCAACGACACAAATGCCGCGACAGACATCTTCGTCAAAGACCGCCAGACCGGCGAGGTGACGCGCGTCTCCGTCGATTCGAGCGGCGCGCAAGCGAACGAAGGCTCCGGCGGCGCGGCAATTTCCAATGACGGCAGATATGTCGCGTTCGTCTCCGATGCGAGCAATCTCGTCGCCAACGATACGAACAACACTACCGACGTGTTCATGAAAGATCGTCAAACGGGCGTCACAACGCGCGTCTCGATCAGTTCCAGCGGCGAACAAGCAAATGGGTTCTCCGACTTTCCTCTTTCCATCTCAAGCGACGGAAGATTTGTCGCTTTTAATTCCGACGCAAGCAATCTTGTCGCCAACGACACGAACAATGCCACCGATGTTTTCGTGCATGACAACCAAACGGGCGTCACAGAACGAGTCTCGGTTGCCAGCGATGGGACGCAAGGGGATTCCACATCGTTCACCCCATCCATTTCAGCGAACGGACAGTTCGTGGCGTTCACCTCCCACGCCACAAATTTGGTCAGCGGAGACACAAACAATCAACTCGATATTTTCGTGCGCGACCGAGCCAGCAACATAACCACGCGAGTCTCGGTCAATTCGAGCGGAGTGGAAGCGAATCGCGGCGCTGTGGATGGCTCGATCTCCGGCGACGGCCGCTTTGTGGCATTCTCATCCTCCTCCACAAATTTGATGAGCGAAGAAACCTCCGGTCTCGATTACGCGTATGTGCATGACCGCCAAACAGGGACGACAACTCTTGCGTCTGTGTTTTCAGACGGCGTTCTCATGACAGGCAGATCGTACACGCCCTCCCTATCGTTTGACGGACGCTATATCGCTTTTGCGTTCGATGACCGCAGCGACAGTCTCCCGACAGTGGACATCTACATCCGCGACCGGCAGACCGGCGTCACAACGCAAGCCACGCGCGGCGGTTCCGGCGAAAACGACTCCTCATTTGGTCCGAGAATTACACCCGATGGACGTTTCATAACTTTTTGGTCTAATTCTGCTCGCTTGGTTTCAAGCGATACGAATTCGGCGGCGGATGCTTTTGTGTATGAGGTTATAGTTACAACAACGGATGTGACTAGCCCAATCGTCGTCTCCTCCACGCCTCTTTGCGCGACGGGCTGTCCGTTCCCGACACCTTCGGTCGTTTCTTTCCAGGTTGTTTTTTCCGAAGCGGTGAATGGAGTCACAGCCGACGATTTCGCATTAACCACCGGCGGCGCGATCACCGGCGCATCCGTGACTGACGTGAGCGGAAGCAGTAACGAATACATCGTCAACGTAAACACCGGCTCGGGCGATGGAACTCTGCGCCTCGATGTCCTTGATAACGACAGCATCGCGGACACTGCGCTCAATCCGCTGGGTGGGGCTGGTTCAGGCAATGGGAACTTTACTACGGGCGGTTTGTACACCGTGGACAAAAGTTCGCCCGCTGTGCTTAGCATCCTGCGCGCAGATGCGAATCCCACCTCGGCAAGCCAAGTCCGCTTCACGATCAATTTCTCAGAACCGGTCTTCGGCGTGGATGCGGGCGATTTCGCCGTGGCAACCACAGGCAGTGTTGCCGGCGCAACTCTCGCAGACGTTAGCGGAACGGGCGCTTCGTACACCGTCACGGTGAATACCGGCTCCGGCGATGGAACCCTCCGCCTCGACCTGCTCGATAACGACAGCATCACAGATAATTTCAACACCCCGCTGGGCGGCAGCGGAGCGGGCAACGGAAATTTCACGACGGGTGAAGAATACAATCTCAACCGCTCGGCTCCGGTCGTGACCTCGATCCTCCGCGCCGACGCGAATCCAACGAAGGGTCCGCAGGTCCGCTATACGGTCAACTTTTCAGAGACCGTCACCGGCGTGGACGCAAGCGACTTCGCACTCGCAACGACTGGCAACATCTCCGGCGCGGGCATTGCAGGGATCACTGGCTCCGGTAATGTGTACACGGTCACAGTGAACACCGGCGTTGGGCAGGGAAACATCCGCCTCGACTTGCTCGATAACGACAGCATCATGGATGCGGCAAGTCTTCCGCTTGGCGGCGCGGGCGCGGGGAATGGTAACTTCAGCGGCGAGGAATACAACTTAACCGCCGCGCAAGTGACGATCATCACCGCCTCATTTACATCCAACGGCACGAACGATGGCTGGATACTCGAATCAAGCGAAGACAGCAACCGGGGCGGCAGGAAGAACAACAACAGCGAGATCCTCCGCCTTGGCGATGATTCACAGGACCGGCAATATCGCGCCCTCTTACACTTCCCCACGTATTACCTGCCGGATAACGCCGTGGTCACCGAGGTGATCCTGATGCTCAAAGGTCAAGGCGTGATCGGAACCGATCCCTTCACCACGCACCAAAATATTCAAGTGGACATTCGCTCCGGCGTCTTTGGGAGTTTCGGTCCCTGGGGCATCGACGCGTTGCAGGAATCGGATTTTCAAAATCCTTCCAGCATGGATGCGGCGGGCTTCATCACGAACATTAACAATTCGGGTTGGTATTGGGGAACGCTGAACAGCGCCTCCAACTTCTTCATCAACCTCACTGGCGTCACTCAATTCCGCTTGGGCTTCCAACTCGACGACAACGATGACCTGGGAGACGATTTCATCACGTTCTTCAGCGGCGATTACGCTTCGATCCATGATCGCCCGCGATTGGTGATCAAGTATTACATCCCATGAGGATGCGATAGGCGCCTGCCAAAATCATTGACATAAAAACAGAACTCCGAGTTTTTCAAAAACTCGGAGTTCTACATTTTTACACCAACATCAGCGCGGGCGTTTCCAGATACTTCGCCAGTGACTGCATGAACTGCGCCGCCTCCGCCCCATCGCTGACGCGGTGGTCAACGGAGACTGTGGCTTTCATGCGCCAGCCGATTTTGATCTCACCATTTTCCACAACTGGAACTTCCTTTGCCGAACCAACTGCAAGGATCGCGGCTTCGGGCGGGTTGACGATGGCGATGAAATTTTCCACGTCATACATTCCCAAATTGCTGATCGAGAACGTCGAACCTTCGATATCATCAGGCTTGACTTTGCCATCCCGCGCGCGAGCAACTTTTTGCTTCACATCTGCCGAGATTTGGCGGAGAGGCATTTGATCCGTGTTTTTGTTGACGACAGTGAGCAGACCACCAGTGACAGCGACCGCGACTCCCACATTCACCGCGCCGTGACGGACAACTTTATCGCCCGCGAATGTCGCGTTGAGATTCGGGAATTCGCGCAATGCAAGCGCAACCGCTTTGACAATGAAATCGTTGACCGAGAGTTTTTCGTTATCGGGCAAATACTCATTGACTTGTTTTCGCATCGCCATGACCGCGTCCATTTTGTATTCGTGGCTCACGTAAAAATGCGGAACGGACGTTTTCGATTCCGTCATGCGGCGGGCGATGGCTTGGCGGAGTTTGGTGAGTTGGACGGTCTCATCGTCGTGTGAGATGGCTGTGAATGATGGAGCAAACGTACTGCGGACTGCGGACTGCGTATTGCTTGCAAGAGCGGACTCAACATCTTTGCGAACGACGCGCCCGCCAGGACCTGTCCCTTGGAGTTGGGCGAGGTTGATGTTGTTGTCGCGGGCGATCTTCTTTGCTAGAGGCGACGCTTTGATCTCTAACGATTGACCATGGACGATGGACGATGCTTGAGGTGTGGAAACTGTCGAAGAAACTGAAGCAGGCTCAGGCTTGGCAGGAAGCGGCTTTTCATCCGCAACTTTTTTACTGCTCACCGATGACTGTTCGCTTATCTTTTCACCCGCAACACCAACCACCGCAATCGGCGCATTGACGGGAACAACATCGCCTTGATTGACGATGAGTTGCAGAACAACGCCGCCCGCAGGCGACTCGACTTCCACAGTGGCTTTGTCGGTTTCGATCTCGGCGAGCACATCGCCTTTGTTGATATTTTCGCCAACCTGTTTCACCCAGCGGACAAGCGTGCCTTCCGCCATGTCGAAACCAAGTTTGGGCATGTTGATCGTTTCAGCCATTATCGCAAGACCTCCTTTGCCGCGGCGATGATGTCTGGCACTTGCGGGAGCGCGGCTTGTTCGAGCGCGCGATTGTATGGAAGCGGAACTTCTTTTTGCGCCACGCGCAGAATCGGCGCGTCAATGTAATCGAATGCTTCTTCGTACATGCGGCTGACAATTTCACTGCCAACGCCGTACGACTTCCAACCTTCTTCGACGACGATCGCGCGATTCGTTTTCTTGAACGATTCTAAAACGGGTTCCATATCGAGCGGACGCAACGTGCGCAAGTCAACGATCTCGGCTTCGATTCCTTCTTTGGATAATTCTTCTGCGGCTTTCATTGATAACTCAAGACCTTTGCAATACGTGACGATGGTGAGGTCTTTGCCCGCGCGTTGTATTTTGGATTTCCCGATCGGGATGAGATACTCGCCATCGGGGACATCGCCGCGGACTTGATACATGGTCGCGTGTTCGATAAACAAAACCGGGTCATTCGACCTTATGGCTGATTTCAGTAATCCTTTGGCATCTTCTGGCGTCCCCGGCGACACGACCTTGAGACCGGGAAAATGAGCGAAGATCGCGTCGGGCGTTTGCGAGTGCGTCGCGCCGAGTTGACGTCCGCCACCGCCGACCGCTCGAATCACCATCGGGACAGTGAACTGTCCGCCAAACATGTAATGCAACTTGGGCGCCTGGTTGACGATGTAATCCATCGCCGAGAAAGCGAAGTTGATGGTCATCAATTCCGCAATCGGACGCTGTCCCATCATCGCCGCGCCGATCGCCGCGCCAACGATTGCATTTTCCGCGATCGGAGTATCTTTCACTCTGTCTGCGCCGTACTTATCGTAAAAACCTTTGGTCACCGCGTACGTGCCGCCCCACACGCCCACTTCTTCACCCATGATGAAGACGGCGGGATCGCGGTCCATTTCTTCCATGAGGGCTTGCGAGATCGCCTCGCGCATTGTAATTTTTGCCATGTGTAAATCCTTTAACCACAAAGGACACTACGGTCACTAAGGTGAGAAGGCTGATGAGCCAGTAACATTCCTTAGATTTTCCCTTTGTGTACTTCGTGTCCTTTGTGTTTAATTTTCAACGTAAACGTTCGTGAACAATTCTTCCAACGCGGGTTCAGGAGAGGACTCGGCGAATTCAACTGCCTTGTTCACTTCCTCATCCACGCGTGTTTCGATCTCGTCCAATACTTTGGCAGTGGCAATCTTCTTGTCAATCAAATACTTGCGGAAGATTCCAATCGGGTCTTTCTCGTGCCACTCTTTGACTTCGTCCTGTGTGCGATAGCGCTCAGGGTCGCCCATCGAGTGTCCGCGATAGCGATACGTGACCACTTCCATGAAGTAGGGTTCGCCACTCTTGCGGACTTTTTCAATCGCGTTCTTCGAGGCTTCGTAGACCTTCATCACATCCATGCCGTCCACGCGCTCGCTTCCCATGCCGTAGCCGTCTGCCTTCTGGCGAATCTCTTCGACAGCCGAAGCGCGGTCTACGGACGTGCCCATGCCGTATTTGTTATTCTCGCAGACCCACAGCACGCGCAAGCCCCACGCCTTCGCTAAATTCAACGCTTCGTGGAAGTAACCGATATTGGTCGCGCCATCGCCGAACATACAAATTGTGACGTTGTCATTTTTTGCGTATTGGTCGCCGACGGCGAGTCCCGCCGCGATGGGTAAATGTCCGCCCACGATGGCGTGTCCGCCCCAGAAGTTTTTCTCGGTGCTCGCCATGTGCATCGAACCGCCCTTCCCCTTCGACATGCCGGTTGACTTGCCGAGCAATTCCGCCATCACTTCGTTGGCGGAAAGTCCGCAGTTGATGGCGACGCCGTGATCGCGATACGCCGTGATGACCCGGTCGCGCGGTTCGCGCGCCGCGATCAAGCCGGTTGACACGGCTTCCTGCCCGATGTACAAGTGCATGAAGCCGCCGATCTTGCCCGCCTGGTACAGTTCCGCGCCGCGTTCTTCCACGCGGCGAATCAGCACCATTTGGTGATATAGGTCTAACTGTTGTTCTTTCTTCATTGATTGTGCTCCACTGGAATAAGAATCTCGCGCTCTGAGGCTTACACAAAAACAACACCAGAGAGCCTCTGGCGTTGTGGTTCTCGTTACTACTGACAGCATTATATCAGGAATTCTTTTCCGCTTTCCCGCAACAGGGATTCGATCTCTCAAAAACTTTTAAGGTTGGGATCCATGGAAAACCATTGAAATTGAGCGGAATGTTTGCTATAAGTAGGTTGTGATCCGCCAAAATCACTTATCACTTTCAATTCAAGGAGAATAGAATGAAACTTACACCACCTAAAACAATTACCTTTTGGATTGCTGTAGTTCTCGGTTTGCTCGGTTTGTTAGGCGCTATCCCAGTAGTTGCTGGTCTCAGTGCTTACGCCGCCTGGCTCGCTTTCGCCGGTTTTGCTGTTCTTGCCCTCGGCTTGCTCGTCAAAGGTATGTAGATAATCTGCCCCTGGCGGATCATCAACTTCTCGCGGCAACGCGAGAAGTTTTGCTTTTAAGTTACAATCGAAATGCAGGATTACATTAGGCAAGGAGCTCAAAATGAAGCGCATCCATATTTTGCTCGGCGTTCAATCTCTGCTTGCGATCTTTGTCTCGTTCAACCGCCTAACGGACTGGTTCAACGGTTATGTTCTGCCAAATGAATTCCTGCGCTGGGTGGATTTGAACAACGTCCTCGTCGCGTTGGTCAGCATGGTGGCGGGATATTTGTTGAAGAAAACGCTCGAATACAACTCCCCTGCCCGCGAGGGACGCGCGCACATGGCGTGGAATTTAGTTTTCATCATCGGGGTATTCATCTCAGCCGCGAGTTACGGCTTCCATGAACTGGGGAATTACCTGCACTTCCGCTTTTGCTTGGAAGATACCACGAGCGATCTTTGCCGCATCGTCATCTTCAACGACGACGAGTTCAGTCACTGGCTGTTCTTCACGGGGTTCATCATGGTCAACGCGGCAATTCTGTTCATCCAAAACATCTTTCCGCATCAGGGAGAGATCAAGAGCGGCGATATCGCTTTGCTGTTATTGAATTCACTCTTTCTCGGTCTAGGCGTGATGGCGAATCTCGGTTTTGAAGAGATCGGGCTGGATCTGTACATTGTCGCGTTGCTTGCGATCATCGCGACATTTTTGTTTTGGAAGCGCGGCAGACAACCCATGTTCATTTATTACACGTCCGCCTATTGGCTGGGACTGATCGGCAGTTTGATTGCGCAGGCAGTTCGATAAATTATCCTGCCGGGAGCATCCTCCCAGACTACCCCGGTGTTGTAAGAGAAAACAGAATCAAAGGAGAAAAAATGGACTATCTTCATCTCGTATTGCGTATCATTCACATCGGCGCGGGCATATTTTGGGTGGGCGGCGTGCTGATGATCGTGGTTTTCATCGCGCCTACGATCGGCGCGCTCGGCGACGCGGGACCGAAATTCATGGCGCATATGGTCCAGAACTTGAAATTCACCACGCGCATGTCCATCGCGGCGGGACTCACCGCGCTCGCCGGCGCGTGGTTGTACTGGATCGATTCGAGCGCGTTTCAATCTGCGTGGATGGCGTCGAGCGTGGGCATCGGGTTCAGCATCGGCGCCGCCTTCGGCGTTGTTGGATTCGTGTCTGGCATCCTCATCGGCCGCACCACGAACGCTTTAGTGAATCTTGGCGGACAGATCCAAGGCAAGCCTTCGCCTGAACAATTAGCGCAGTTACAAAAGCTTCAAAAAAATCAGGGGCTGTATTCGCGCACCGCCGCCATTTCGTTGCTCGTGTCGGTGTTCTTTATGGCTGTTGCGCGATTCCTTGTATTTTGAGAAAACATTTTCGCGCAGGAACTTGAAGAAAGCCAAATGGACTACCTTCACATCACATTGCGAATCATTCACGTCGGCGCAGGTATCTTTTGGGTAGGCGGGACGTTGATGATGTCATTTTTCATTGCCCCAACGCTTGCAGCCATCGGCGAAGGCGGACCAAAATTCATCGCGCACATGGTGAAAAATTTGAAGTTCACCATGCGCATGTTCGTGGCGGCAACATTGACGGCTGTTGCTGGCGCATGGTTGTTCTGGATCGATTCAGGCGGTTTCCAAACTTCGTGGATGAAGTCTGGGTCAGGGATCGGATTCGGTCTCGGCGCGGGCTTCGGGGTGATCGCATACGTATCCGGGCTCCTGATCGGAAGCACCACGCTCGCCCTCGTGAATCTCGGAGAACAAATGCGGGGCAAACCTTCGCCTGAACAACTCGCTCAACTGCAAACTCTCCAAAAACGACAACGGCTGTATTCGCGCATTGATTCCATTTCGCTGATCCTTTCAGTGGTCTTCATGGCAATGGCGCGATTCCTTGTCTTATAGGCACAGATGAAATCCAAGAAATTCAAAACAACGCTTGCGATACTTTTTGTCGCGTTGATCGTTTCGGTGATCGTCAACCCAAAGGCGCCGCCCACGCGGTATTATGATGACGCGCCGCGCACACTCGTCATCGCGCATCAGGGCGGAGATGGCGTGTGGCCCGGCGACACAATGTTCGCGTTTGAACAAGCCGTCCACATTGGAGCAGACGTCCTTGAGATGGACGCGCACATCACGAAGGACGGTCAGATCGTGTTGATGCACGATGAAGAGGTGGATCGCACCACCGAAGGCGTCGGTCTGATCGAAAATAAAACGCTGGAAGAGTTGAAGCAACTCGACGGGGCGTATGACTGGTCAATAGACGACGGAAAAACATTTCCGTATCGCGGACAGGGAATCCAAGTACCCACATTGGAAGAGGTTTTCCAACAGTTTCCGCAGATGCGTTATGTGATCGAGATCAAGCTGACAAAAAACCCGATCGACAAACCGTTGTGCGATTTGATCCGCCAATACAACATGCAGGATAAAGTGCTGATCGGTTCATTCCACGACGAGGCGATGCGGAACTTCCGCGCGACGTGCCCCGAAGTGGCGACGTCTGCCGCGCGGGACGAAGTGCGAAATTATGTTTTGCTGGGGAAGGTTTTTCTGTGGGGATTTTATTTGCCGCATTTTCAAACCGTCCAGCCGCCCTGGGATCCTGAAGAGTCGCTGGGCATCCAAATCATGACCGAGCGATTCGTGCGCGAGTCGCACCAGAAGAACATCCGCGTCGAGCCGTGGACGGTGAACGACCCGGCGCTCATGAAGCAATACATCGAATGGGGCGTAGATGGTATCATTACCGATAGGCCCGACCTGCTGGTCGAAATGCTGGGAAAATAACAACCGTTTCAACTGGAGACGCACATGAAAAGTATTTTCAGTTTCTTCCTTGACCTCGAAAAATTGATCTACAAGATCCTGATGTGGTTCATCCTCGTCCCCAAGACGCTTGTGCAGATCACGCTCAACCCTGCCTGGGCGCCGGGTTATGTGAAAGACGAATTGCAGAATGACCAGACGCCGTTCGATGAATATATTTCCCCGATCATTTTGCTGTTGGTAGTCGCGCTGATCCCCGCGGTGGCGTTCAACCTGCTTCCGACATTTGGCGCTTCGATCAGTTCCCCCGCCGAAACGCAGACCACAACAGACCGGGTCCTTTCGTTTGAAGTACGGACGAATTTCCGTTCTTCCTCCACTGAAATGGAATATTTCCATCGATGGACGGTGACGAAGGATGTTAGCACGACCCCAACTGCCGGCGGGGATGTGCTCATCACCAGCGAGATCCATTATCCTTCGGCGCCGGTGAACTTTGTCGAAGAGGTTGACGACAATACGGTCAAAGATAAGTTCCTGTTCACCTTCCCGGATCCCGGCGAATACCTCGTTGCGGTCACGGCAGGGAAGTATGACCCGCGCCGCTACGATCCTGCCAGCGGGGAGGGCGTTGCCACTGAGTTCTACACCTCCACCATGCGTGTGAACGTTCCTGTAAAACTCGGCGACCCAATTACTTTCTCGAACGAGGAGCGGACCAAGGACACAGATGCCGCCAGCCCGGAGAGTCTCCAATCGTTTACCGCCTCGGTACAAAAAGAGAATACCCTCTTTATCGCGATCGCCTTGATGCTGCCTCCGCTCCTCTTTGCCCTTGCCACCAGGCTCTTTCTCACCGTCATCGGCGAAGATACGCTCAAGGAAAGTTTCTATACCCAGTGTTATTACTTTTCTCCGCTGGCGCTGGCAATTTGGGCAAGTTACTATGCGAGATACTTCTTTTCCTCCGACGCGTATTTTTTCGCTTCGGGAAATGTGGCAGTGCAGATCATCTGGCTCCCAACCGTGCTAGCCATGCTGTGGTGGGTGCGCGCGGAGGTGAAGACCATCGAAGACGCGCGCGAAACCAATGGAGTTCGTTCGCTCATCATCACGCTCACTTGCGTTGCCCTACTCTTATTGGCGGCAAGCGGCATCTTCAAATTTGCAACCCTGCAGGATGATGCTCGATTATTTGTCATCCGTATCTATCCGATCGTGGCTGCGGCAATGATCGCCGCTTTTGGTTTCGCATGGTATCGCCGGCGCAGAAGCAGAAACGAGTTCATGAAACCCAGTCACTTTTTGGGGATCGCCTTAAATGCTGTGGTGTTGATCGCAGTATTGGGTTACGTCTCAACTCGATTTGAGTTACAGTCACAACCGAATGCGCTGCCGCCCACCCAAGCGCCGGAAGCGACCGCAACCGAACCCCTTGACGCAACGGAAGAACCAGTCGTCCCCTCCACCCCATCCAACTCCGCAACAGAGACCGCCCTGCCGCAAGCCACCGCGTCGGAACCTGCGGAAAGTCCAACGCCAACGCCGAATCCGTTTTACGTGGAAGAATTCAACACAGACATGACCACGTGGTCTAACTTTATGACGAGCGGCGACTCGCGCATGGTGATCCCTCCGGTCATTGATCGCGGCGTGCTTCCTCTTCAATTGCTGCAAGTGGACGATAAGGTCGGTCAGTTCTATCTGATTAACGATGCCTTCTCCTATTCGGATGTGAAAGTGGAAGCAGTAGTGACCAACCGAGGCAATAACTCGAACGGCGTAGGGTTGATCTGCCGCTACAGCAACGTCGGCTGGTACGAGGCACAAATCTCCAACTCACAAACATTTTCCATCTATATTGTGGATAGCATCGGACTCGTCAGCCAGGGATACAACCAAGTGGCGACAGGCACTTCCAAAGCGATCCACTCGGGTCCCTCGACCAATGTGTACACGCTGGTCTGCAAAGGACATACCATCAGCCTGTTCGTGAACAACGAACTCGTGGGAGAATATCAAGATTCGAGTTACGGTCTAACCGACGGCAAGATCGGGCTATCTATCTGGTCGCCGCAAACTCTGCCGGTCATTGTGGATGTCGAGACGCTGACCGTCAGCGCGCCGTGATAAATCCAGTGAAATAGTAAACAGTGAGCAGTAAACAAAAACAAAGAGCGATGAGTTTATACCTCATCGCTCTTTTCAACTGATGACTGATTACTGCCTCACTGATGATTGCCCTACCCCATCCACACCGTTCGATCTTCAAACGACGGACGCGGTTGCGAATCTGGAATCACTTCGGGGTAGCCGATATACAAAAACGCGATCACGTGTTGATCGGACGCGAAGCCCAAGAATTCTTTCACTTTCACATCCAATGCCCATTCGCCTGTGCGCCATTTGGCGGCGAGTCCTTCGGCTTCGGCGGCGAGTAAAATATTTTGGCACGCCGCGCTGACGGCGGCAATATTCTCGATCTCCAACACTTTGGGTTCAGATGGCTTATCGACTCCAACAGCGATGATGAGCGGCGCGCGGCGACTCAATGCGCGGGTTTTGTCTAACGCTTCCGCTGGCAGATCAGGATGACGGTCCGCGAAAGAGGCGGCGAACACATCTCCCAATTTGTCGAGTCCGTTTCCAGTCAACACAACGAATCGCCAGGGTCTCACCTTATAATGATTCGGCGCCTGCGCGGCCGCGCTCAATAATTTTTCGATGACCACGCGCGGGATCGCATCCTGTTTTACGTTCGTGTTCATGTGCCTGTGATGAATTGCTGTAAATACGTCCATGAAATCCTCCGGTGAATTGATACAATTGTAGCGCAGGTTCTTACCCGTGAAAATTTTTTACTCCGAAACGCATCGCAAACACGATCCGCCGTTTGAAGTTTTCGACGGAGGCTTGCGCGTGCCGTATCTCGAAAATCCCGATCGCATGGATCGGATCTTGAAGGCTCTGCGCGAAACGGATTGGGCGGAGATTCATGAGCCGTCGGATTTTGGACTCGACCCGATCCTCGCAGTGCATGACAAAGGCTACGCGGACTTCCTCGCTTCTTGCTGGACCGAGTGGCTGGATTCAAAGCCCCAAGATTCTTCCGTCTTTCTGCCTGCCACGTTCGCTCTTCGACATCATCCCCAAAAACCGAAATCCATTTTGGGGCGCGGCGGATTTTACCTGATGGACTTAAGCGCGTGCATCGTCGAAGGGACATACGAAGCCGCGCTGGCGTCCGCAAATTGCGCGTTGAGCGCGGCAAAGTATGTTTCAAATGGAGAACGCTCCGCATTTGCTTTATGCCGCCCGCCCGGTCATCATGCTGGCAAAGATTACGCGGGCGGATATTGTTTCATCAACAACGCGGCGGTTGCCGCGCACTGGTTATCGTCACAGGGAAATGTTGCGGTGTTGGACATTGACTACCATTGCGGCAACGGCACACAAGATATTTTCTATGAACGCGACGATGTGTTGACCATATCCATCCACGCCGACCCCGACTTCGAGTACCCAAGTTTTTTTGGTTTTGCCAACGAACGCGGCAGGGGCAACGGATTTGGTTTTCATCAGAACTTCCCTCTATTCAAAGGAACAGAGGACGAGTCGTATCTCGCCACTTTGGATCGCGCGTTGAACATGATCCGCGAATACCAACCCGCGCATCTTGTCGTTTCTGCCGGCATGGACATTTACGCCGACGACCCGCTCGGCACGATCAAAGTGTCCACCGAGGGCATCCGCGAGATCGGCAGACGCATCGCGTCGTTAAATCTTCCATCGGTGATCGTCATGGAAGGCGGATACAATAATGAGGCGCTTGGCAGGAACATCACGACGTTCTTGACCGCCTTCGCGTAACGCGACATTCATGTCGCTTTTTAGCCGCAGGCGACATGAGTGTCGCGTTACAAAAGATTCAGGAGAATTGATGTGAAAAATTATCGGATGATCATCCCAGTTTTGATCTTTCTGTTCGCCTGCGGAGTATCGCCCGTTGCGCAAGCGACACCGACAGCCACCGCCATCGTTGTCCCGCCGACGGACACTCCCCAACCCACGCTCACCATCGCTCCAACCGAAACATTCACCCCTACAATTACTTTCACGCCGAACATCACCCCGACGTTCACGATCACATCCACGCCGACGTTTTCATTCCCTGTGGTCACGGTCAACAAACAGGCGCATTGCCGTTACGGACCCTCGCAAGCCTACCTCCACGCCGCGGATTTGTATCCGGGCGACGTTGGCACAGCGCGCCAGCGATTCCTCTACAGCAAATGGCTGTACGTGAAATTCG
>CAYWCN010000014.1:0-52598 GCA_964456775.1 uncultured Anaerolinea sp. | reverse complement strand
AAATGCCGAGCCAGTTGGGCATCCAGATATTCCACGTGGCGCCGTACGCGTTGGGTAATTTGGTTTGCACGGCAAACGTTCCAATGCGCGTCGAGTTTTGGATGCCGGTGGATGCGACAAAACTAAAGATCAGCGCGTCGTTTTCGTAGACGTACATGTGTTGCTCGGAAATATCCACGAGGATGTATTTCGATGAGTTGGGAGCCGGTGGCGGCGGAGAGTCGGGAATCGGCGCGTTATCTAATGAAGAGGATATTTCTTCGATGATCTCCATCGCAAGCACAGACGGCGTTTCGGTGAACGCCGGCGTGGGGACGGATGTGTTCGTGGGAACAGCCGTGTAGGTGGGTTTCACCACGTACGCGCTTGCCCACAAGTTTTCTTGCGTGGGGAGGGGAGTCGCCGGGAGGAACGCGTCCGCCGGGGAGGCGGAGAAAAAGTAGAAGGCGAGGACAATGCTCACGAATAACAGAAGCAGGCTCACACTGAGAACGCCTGTGCTGAGCGTAGTCGAAGCAAAGCGTCCGTCTTTTTTCATGGCGCTATCGGAGTCGCTTCGATGTTCTCGTTGTTGGCGAAACATAGGATGCCGTCCACAATGCCCGCCGCGACTCGGTCGGTATCTTTGGTGAGGATCTCGCGGTCGAGGTTGAGGAAGCCGGTCTCGATGATGGCGGCAACCGTGCTGGGATCGATCTCGCGGAAGGCGTGATACTCGCGCATGTCGGCGGTGATGCTTCCCGAGTGGAAGGTGAGTTTGGTCATTTTTTGGTAGCGATCTACGAGGCAGGCGGTGAGACGGTTGGCGCGGTTGACGTCGTTGGTGTTGAGCGCGGCGGCGACCTTGAAGCCGGTGGCTTCGTCGTTGACGTATTCGCACGAGTCGTTGTGGATGGACACAATGGCGAGCGCGCGGTAGCCGTTGAGGCGCGTGTCGAATTCGTTCAACAGGTCAACCTGATAGCCCATTTGCCTGAGTTGCTGTTCGACGAGGGCGGCGATCTTGAGGTTCACGTCTGCTTCGGTGAGCGTGACTGCGCCGTTGCCGTCCACGCAGACCGCGCCGGAGTCGTTGCCCATATGCCCGGCGACGATCCCAATGCGGAGTTGAGGTTTTGTCTGTTCGGAGGATGTGTTTTCCGATTGCGGGGTGAGGAGCAGGCTGAGACGTTCGTAGAAGTTTCCGTTTGCCAGTCCTTGCGAGGGCAATGCGGTAAATAACGTCGCGAGCAGGATCGCGACTCCGATGGTGGTCTGCACTGCGCGCACAGGTCTCGGGCGGGGAGTGGGGTTCATGTTGCGGTAATGGTAACTGCGAAGGATTTAACGTGCAAGGGAGATACTCTGGATTTTCATCTTGACTTGCCTCTCTCGCGCCGTTATGATGAATTTGCATTGGAGAATTTATGTCACTCGACTCTGAACAACTTCGCCGCGCCATGCGCGCCTGGACGACCGGCGTGACCGTCGTCACTGCCGCGCACAACGGTCAACGCTACGGCATGACCGTGAACTCGCTCGCCTCCGTTTCATTGGAGCCGCCGATCCTCTCTCTGACGTTGAAGCGGCTGACTCATACACACGAACTCGTCGAACGCTCCGGCGAATTCGCGTTGACCATCCTGTCTGACTCGCAAAAGGAAATCTCGGATCGCTTCGCTGGGAAGAATCCCGACATCCGCGACCGGTTCGAGGGCGTGGAAACCGAAACGCTCGAACTGAACGCGCCGCTCATCAAAGGCGGACTGGCATATTTCAATTGCCGCGTCATCAGTTCGCAAGCCATCGGAGAGAATACGCTGTTCATCGCGGAAGTGGTCGCGGCAAAGGAAGTCCATGAAGGCGAGCCGCTGGTGTATCACAACCGCGTGTTTTGGAAATTGGTGAAATAATTTTCACCGCGAAGGAACGAAGTACACGAAGAAAAAAACGAAAAGAACCTTTGCGTTCTTCGCGTCTTGGCGGTGAATTAATTGACTTGCCTGTAAGATCATAAACCATGCAAGATAAACTCACGCTCGAAGAACAACAAACGCTCCTCCATCTGGCGCGGGAGGCGATGACCCAGCGCGTGAAGGGAGAGAAATTGTCGCGGGTGGATTTGTCCGCGCTGACGCCGCGCTTGCGCGAAGACGGCGCGACGTTCGTCACGTTGACGATTCGCGGCGAACTGCGCGGGTGTATCGGCACGCTGGAGGCGCATCAACCGCTGGCGCAGGATGCGCGCGATCATGCCGTCGCCGCCGCGCTGGAGGATCCGCGTTTTCCGCCCGTCGAGGAAGGCGAACTAGGGGCGATCCAGGTCGAAGTCTCGCGATTGACGCGCCCGCTTCCGCTTGCATATAAAGATGGGGATGATCTCGTCTCCAAATTGAAACCGCACGTGGATGGAGTCATCTTACGCTCAGGCTTCGGCCGCCGCGCCACGTTCCTGCCGCAAGTGTGGGAAAAAATTCCCGACCCGGCAGAGTTCCTGAATCATCTCTGTCAAAAAATGGGATTGAGCGAAAACGCATGGCGGACAAAACATCTCGAAGTGTTCACATATCAAGTGGAGGAATTTCACGAATAGAGTAAAATCAGCGCATGGCTGACCCGGCGAATTCCTCCTCGCGCGAAACGAGCGGGACCAACGACGACGTTTTTCAAGAGGCAGTGGAAGCCCTGCGTGAGGGAAATAAAACCAAAGCCCGCGACTTGCTCACGGGTTTGCTCAAGACCGACCAAAACAACGCGACCTATTGGGTGTGGATGAGCGCGACAGTCGATTCGACCAAAGAGCGGATATACTGCCTGCAAACCGCGTTCAAACTCGACCCTGAAAATGTCACCGCCAAGCGCGGCTTGATCTTGCTCGGCGCATTGCCGCCGGATGAAACCGTCCAGCCGTTTTCGTTGAACCGTCCGCGCGCGTGGGAGGAAAAACTTTTGCTCGCGCACGAAAAGCCGAAGCCGAAAGGATGGGCGGCTGTGCGCGCCAGCCCGGTCTTCCGCCTCGGCGGGATCGCCGCGCTTATTGCGATTCTCGTCGGCGGAGTCTACTTCGGATTTATCGTTCCGGCAGCGCAGCAAACGCGTCCTCCCACACGGACGCCTGGTCCATCCCCCACGTGGACATTTACGCCCACCTTCGTCAACGCGACGGGCATTCCCGCCGGCACGCAAGAGCCGTTTTCCGAACTGCTCGACGCGCCGTTGACTCCAACCGCGCTCTACGTCAGCACGCCGCGCTCCGCCATCACCGGGGATATTTATCGCCGCTTCAACGCGGCATTCAAAAACAAGCAATGGGATGACGCCATCTCCTTGATGCAAGAAGCGATTCGGCTCGAACCCGACGAACCCGCTTCGTATTATTACATCGGCGAGGCGTATCGCATGAAAGGCGATTTCGCGGGCGCGATCGATTCGTATAACGGAGCGCTTCAAAGAAACCCTCAATTCGGCGCGGCGTTCGTTGGATTGGCGCGGGCGCGTCTCCAGATCGACCCGGGCGCGAACGTCCTGCCTTTGTTAGATGAAGCCATCCGCTTCGACGCGAATTTTGGCGAGGCATATCTCGAACGCGGAAAAGTCAAATTAAGGGACAACGATATCCAAGGCGCGTTGCGCGACCTGCAAAACGCGGACCGGCTCCTGCCGAATTCACCGCTGGTCTATTTCACCTTGGCGCAAGCGCAACAGAAGCAAGGCGAGTTCGATCTCGCGCTCGAAGCCGCCAAACGCGCCAACGAGCTCGACAAATCCAACGTGCCGGTGTATCTCCTGCTTGGGCAGTTGTACGCGCAGACCGGCGATAACGCAAAGGCTGGCGAAGCGCTAACGATCTATCTCAAATACAACGAAGGCGATGTGGAAGCGTTCATGTTGAACGGAAAGATCCAGTTCAACAACGGCGATTACGAGGAGACCATCCGCACGATGAATCAAGTCCTTTCGGTTGACCGCAACCGGCGCGAGGCATACCTCTATCGCTTCTACTCGAACGTGGAGTTGGGTAACGGCGACGCGGCAGACACCGACATTGACCGCCTGTTGACGTATTATCCCGACCTATTCGAGTTCAACATCGCGCTGGTCCGCGCGCACTTGCTTCAAGGACGCGACGGAAGCGCTTCGCAGATCATCGAAAAGGCTGTCGGTCTCGCTGAAACGGACGAACAAAAAGCGACGGCATACTTCTGGGCAGGCACTGTCTATGAAGAACGCGAGGAACTCGATAAAGCCGCAGACAACTGGCAGTTGTTGTTGGACTTGCCCGAAGATGCGACCACAACAGAACAACGCGATACAGCGGAAGAACACCTGCTTGACATCCGCACTTCCACACCCGCGCCAACCTCCACACGGACTCGGACTCCCACCGTTACAAAACCTGTGACTGTCACAAGAACGCCAACGCGCACGCCAACTCCATCACCGACGCCGTGATTTTTCCATATTTCTCTGCCGTTGCATAGCTTCCCGTCGTGCAATTTGGATTTAAGCACTGAGTTCCCGTAACCGTCGCGCTCCTCGTTGTCCCAGGAGGACAAGCGACAGGGTCTGCAGGGCAAATGAACCCAGAGCAATTGGTGCAGTAGTTTTTGTTGGTATTACAGCACCCGCTTCCGCAATCTGAATTGCTCGAGCACCAATCCCCAGTTCCTCCCCCACCCCCTCCGCTCCCAGTGCTCCCACACGCTGTATCACAAGCATATTCATGCTTATAACAACCTTGACCGCCAGTTTCATCATAACAATCTAGATAATTTGAAGCACAACTATATACGGCAGTCCCAATTGCTGAAGTAGAACTCGTGCTACTGCAGTTTTCTTCAGACGGCGAGGCTCCACAAATTAGACCAAAATTGTACGTCATCCAACATCGAGCATACACATTACTCGATCTAATCATCAGAAGTAAAAAAGCCAAAGCACCCGCAACTCCAACACGATAGCAAAATTTACCCATCATTATTTCAATATAAAACATCTATCGGAAGAAAACAACAATAGATTGAGTTATGGCTTTTCAGGAACTTTTGCTTTTTTCAGGAGGTTTGAAATGATTTGTGATGGTATTTTAATAAAAATCGCTTCGTACCTTTTTGGTGATTCCAAGTTGTTGTTTTTGAAGACAAATATATATCCTCCATCATATTTGATAATGTTGCTTACTAAAAATGCATCTTGATCATCTACATATTCGTCTTGAGGGAGACGGAAATTGGTTGCTAACCATTCTTTCTGACCAACCAAGTCAACAAATGAGAACACGAATTCATAATCTTGTTCACTTACTTCATTTGTACGATCCTTTCCATCGTAACCCCATGCAACACTTCTAACATTGACCATATATTCCAGAGCCACCTCGAGCGTTTTAATTTGCTGTTGTTCCAAGATCGCTGGGTCTTCGGATGGATTATTTAGAATAAAGGCGGGCATGGAGAGGGTTTCGCCGTTTGTGAGATTAAAAGTAACCTCCGTTGGCTTGCTGGGAATAGTTTCAGGTGTAGCCGTCGCCGTCGGTTCGGGGGTGGGGAAAGCAGTGGGAGTTTCGGTTGGCGGGCTTGCAGTTGGAGTAAATGTTTCCGTGGGAACTGGAGTTGTGGTCGAAATGGGAGTCGCTGTGGCGCAGGCAGATAGTCCGATACAAACGATTATGAAAATAATTGGGAGGCGATTAAGGTAAAGCATAGATTCCTCCTGCTTGCAAATTGACTTCGCCGGCTTATTCTTTACCCAAATACGCTTTTGCCGCTTCTAAAAATTCCTGCGCTTGTTGAATCATTTGGAGAACAACGCTGATTTGAATATCGGGATCAAAGGCGTAATCCCCGATCTGCCTTTGGTCGAACGAGGTCAGCAGCCAGTGATGGAATTTCGGGTCCAGTTCTTTTGTTTTTGCGAAGTGTTGTCCATACGCCGCAAGGACGTTCCCATGCTTGCCGAACTGAAATCCTTTTTCGTTGAGCAACGCCTCAGCGACATAAAACATCGCGTAATAAGCGCGTCCCGCGGCGATGTCGGTCTTTTCATTGGTCAACAAAATATCAGCCGCTTCGATAGCATCCACCGCACGAGCGAGCAGTTGCTCGGTGGTTTCCTTCATGCAAGCACACCCTCCGCGCGGATGTTTCTCAGCACGGGCAGGTCGCCTTTCTTCCACTGCTCTTCGGTCATGATCATGCGGCTGATGGTCACATCGTATTCAAGCGATAGTCTGCTCGCCAGTTCCGCCGAATAGACGAGTTCATCCCAATAACTCGTGTAGGTGTCCAATACGATCATCACATCCAGATCAGAGTTTCGGTTGTAATCTCCGCGAGCGTATGAGCCGAATAAATACACGGCTTTCAGGCGCGGACCATAGAGTTCGGTCAGCCCTGTCTTTAATTCGCGCAGGATTTTCTTGATGTTTTGAGGCATGTTTCACTCAGCCTGTATTATACGTCAAACTTCCCCAACCTCTTCCTATCCTCCTCGCACGGGCATAACGCGCGGAGGTAGTGCCAGTTGTAAATGCCGTAATCGTGACCATCTTCCCAGACGAGGGTCAGCGCGTAGGAGCCGGTGGCGACCACGTTCACCAGCCGCGTGGCGGGTGATTCGACCATTTTCAGTTGAAACACACCGGGATCGGGTTCGGGGCGCATGTTCTGATGTCCGCCGCGGCACGAAGCGCATGGGCAAGCCGCCCGCAACAGGTCGAATGGATAGACGCTCGTGTGTCCGTCATTCCATGTGATGGTGAGTTCTCTTTTTGTTTTGTTGGCAGTGATGCCGGTAGGTTTTTCGTTCACGAACAACTCCATTGTCGAACCGCTAAGTCCGCTAAGGTCTCTAAGAAAAATCTTTTGATCTTCTTCGCGCGCTTTGCGCTCTTCGCGGTTAATTCTTTGTTGGCACTCTTTTTGAACCGCTAAGCCCGCTAAGGTCGCTAAGAAAAATCTTTTGATCTTCTTCGCGCGCTTTGCGCTCTTCGCGGTTAATTCTTTGTTGGTACTCTTGTCGAACCGCTAAGCCCGCCAAGAGCGCTAAGATTCTTTATTATCTTCGCGGTGAATCTTTTTACGGCGAAGGGATATAACTCAGAAAATCCGATGCCGCCCAGCCTGCGCGGGTGTCGTCATACGGCGCGACGAGATACCACCACGTGTACCCATCCACAAGCCGCGGACCGTCTTTCACGATGAACACTTCCGAATCAAAGCCGAGGAAATCGGGGTTGCCCGTGAGACCCGGCTCCGAGCGGATTCTTAATCCCTCGCCGTCTGTGCCGGTGATCTGCACATAGTTGCCGATGGCGATGCCGGTCGGCGTGGGAGTTGGCGCGAAGGGGTCAATGGTCGCGGTGGGCGGCGCGCTGGAGGTGGAGGTCGAGGCGGGGATCACGGTCAAATTGGCTGGGGCAAACCCCACGTCGGATGGTTGAAGCGGCGAAGCGAATCCGATGGAGAAGGCGGTGATGAGGATCAACAGTCCCGCAAAAAGAATCGCGCCGAGGATCACCCATTTGTTGAAGAGTTGTTTGATGGTCATGATGGTTTCAATAGTTTCATGCCGCGCGGCGGAACGAGCATCCGAAGCGCGCCCGATCTTACTTTGATCTCCACTTGTTGCGCGGAGCCGCGCGGCTCGCCGTCGGTCTGGATCAAGAACGGCGAATCGGCTTCGACGCGCAGTGAGGTGAACGTGATCTTGCGCGCCGCTTCCGAGTTGGTGTGTTTGCCGGTCATCATGTCGTACGCGTGGCGCAGGGCGTCGCCGAGATGACTGCCGCTGAACAACCACATATCGAGCAAGCCGTCGTTGAGGTATGCCTCCGGCGAGATCTTCGACAAGCCGCCGAGATAATGTCGGATGTTGGTGGCGACCGCCACGATGTATTGCCCCTCCACCGCGTGACCGTCTGCCCACAAGCGCAACTTCACGCCGCGCCATTGCGCGGCTTGCATCAACGTCTGCGCGGTGAATTCAGTGAACGCAAAAAATTTTTCGAAGCGCACGCGCGGCTCGATGGCGTGAATGGTCATCGCGTCCAAGCCGATGCCTGCCCACATCATGAACGAAACGTCGTTGCACATGCCCACGTCAATGGCGTGGCACGGCGCGTTCGCCAGCAGTTTCGCGTTGCGTTTTAATTCCCAAAAATTTCCGAGCGTGAACGCGCGCAAGCCGAGTTCGATGCTCCACACATTCGCGGTGCCAGCCGGCAGGACTCCCAGCGCGGTATCCGAGCCGATCAAGCCGTTGACGACGTTGCCGATGGTGCCGTCTCCGCCGACGGCGAACACCGCGTCTTTTTTCTCGACGGATGCCTGCCTCGCCAATTGGACGGTGTGTTCGCCGCTTTTGGTTTCCTCCGCGTCGGCTTTCCACCCGGCCGATTCAAGCGTCTTCACCACAGATTTGATAAAAGGCTTGACAGAGAATCGTCCCGCCGCCGGGTTGTAGACAATGACCGCGCTTCGCATGGATGAGATTATACCCATGTAAGTGGGCGAGTAGACAGGTAAACACGGAAACACGTACACAAGTAAACATGGATCGAATAAAACCTGTCTACTTGTCTACCTGTGTACTTGTATACTCGTTCGCCCCCGGCAACACCAGCGGCACATCCAAAAATGGATGTTTCACCACCTGCACTGGCAAACAATATGCTTCGGCGATCAGTTCGGGTTGCAACACTTCTTTTGGTTTCCCCATCGCTTTGATGTTCCCCGCGACCATGAGGGCGATGCGGTCCGCGTAATGCGCGGCGAGATTGAGATCGTGCAGAGCGATCAACACGGCGAGATTATCCTTGTGCGCGAGTTCGATGACCAACTCCAATAAACTGACTTGATACTGCAAATCCAAATGCGCGGTGGGTTCATCGAGCAACAATATCGGCGTGGACTGACACAAGGCGCGCGCGAGCAATACGCGCTGTTGTTCGCCACCGGAGAGTTCGCCCACGCGCCGATCTGAAAATTGAAGCGCGCTCACGCGTTGAAGCGACTGTCGCGCGATCTCTTCATCATGTTGCGATGGCTGACCTAAAAATCCAAGATACGGCGTGCGGCCAAGCAGAACCGTTTCCCACACGGTGAACGCGGGAGGCATGGAGACGGCTTGCGGAACGGTGGCGATATATTTTGCGCGCCGCATGGGATTTAGCGACGCGAAATCATCTCCGTTCGCGCGGATGTGACCCGCGTAGGGAATCACTCCGCTCGCCGCGCGGATGAGCGTGGATTTTCCCGCGCCGTTGGGCCCGATCAGCGCGAGGACTTCGCCGCTTTGCACGTCGAGGGAAATGTCGTGCAAAATTTCGCGGGAGCCGTAAGAGACGGAGAGGTTTTGGAGTTTCAACATATTTTTTGTAGGGGCGGGATTTCCCCGCCCAATGTGGGGCGAGAGAACCTCGCCCCTACGAATCAAAAATCAAATACCAATACAACGCGATCTCGTCCAATGGCGGATTCAAGGCTTTATATAAGTTCATGTCAAAGCCGCGGAGTTCAAAGCCGTAATTTTCATAGAACAAACAGGCTGGCACATTGATGTCTTGAGTCTCGAGGAACGCGCCCGCCCATCCTTTTTCTTTCGCCCACGCAAGCGCGCGATCCATTAAGGCACGTCCAATGCCCTGCCTGCGATATTTTGAATCAACGCCGAAATTGTCAACGAGGGCGTAGTTGTTCCAATGCTTTTGCACTTCGATCTGCCCCGCGACTTCATTGTTCACATACGCAAAGAAGAGATTCCTGTTCGGATAGTTATCGTATGTCATGTAATCAGCCACGCGCTTGCCGCCGTATTGTTTTGTAAACGGAGGAATTTCCGTGATCGTATACATGATCTTGTTGTTTTCAACGCGCAAAACCAATTTGGACGTTGCGAGGAAGGAATCGTCGAACTGGCGATAATCTTTGTCGTTGTCCCAGTCCACTGGGCGGATGGAGAATTCCATGTTCACCAATATCCTTGATTCTTGGATCGCCTCAACACCCACAGGAAGAACGGCGCGCCTGCGAGGGCGGTGATGACTCCCACCGGGAGTTCTTGCGGCGCGAGCGCCACACGCGCGATCACATCGGAGATCAGCAGGATCGTCGCGCCGCTGAGAATGCTGAGGGGTAGTAAACGCCGGTAATCGGGACCAAACCAAAGTCGGGTGAGATGCGGGACGATAAGTCCGACAAATCCGATGATGCCGGAAAAAGCCACCGCGGCGGCAGTCGCCAGCGAAGCGGAGATCAAGATGATGCGTTTGGCGCGGGTCACATCCAAACCGAGTTGCTGGGCTTGTTCGTCGCCGAATTGGAGCAGGTTCAGCGCGTGACCGCTGAAGAGCAACACGCCGAGACCGATGAGCAGATACGGCAGGATGGCGAACGCGAACGACCAGCCGAGTTGAATGGAGCCGCCCATCAGCCAACTCATCGCGCGGCGGAGTTCGCCGTCGGAGCGGAGCATGAGGAACGACATCAGCGAAGTGGCGAACGCCGAGACTGCCACGCCCGCGAGAATCAAATTGGTGGTGGGCGTGGTCTGACCGACGCGCGCTAAAAAATAAACGATGGCAACCGTGAGCAGAGCGGATGCAAACGCGGCAAGCGGAATTGCCATCAATCCCCAAAATGAATAGGGCCATTGGACCGTCATCGCAAGCACCGCGCCCAAGCCCGCGCCGGAAGAGATGCCGATGAGGAACGGATCAGCCAGCGGATTGCGAAACAATCCCTGATACGCCGCGCCGCTTCCGCCCAACGCCATGCCGGTCAGCGCGATCAATACCGTGCGCGGCAGGCGGATATTCCACAAAATATTTTTTGTCAGGTCTGAGCCGCTTCCTTTTACAACTGCGAAAATGTCATCCAACGGCAGGAAGACAGAACCGATGGCTAAACTGAAAAGGAGAGCCAGCAGAAGAAAAAGAGAAGAGGATAGAAACGGATAACGGCGCATGAGAGAAAACGTCCCGCAGGTTTCTGCAAAACAATCATAACCTGCAACCAACCTGCGGGACGATGGTTTTTCTTTTTTACTTCACCAATTCAGGATGCAAAATTTTCAACATCGCTTCCAAGCCGTCCACCAAGCGCGGACCGGGGCGGCTGGCGAGGTTATCGTCGAAAGCGAAGATGTTGCCATCTTTCACGGCGGTCAAGTCGCCCCAGCCTGCGCGCGCGGCAACCGACTCAATGGTCACGCCGTATGCCGCGTCGCCCAACAAAATAAAATCGGGGTTTTGCCTCACGATCTCTTCCACGCTGATCTGCGGATACGGTTCGCTCAACACGCCGCCAATATTCACGCCGCCCGCCATCGTGATCAGCGTATCAATGAACGTGCCCGCGCCTGTCGTCCACGGCTTGGAGGGATCGGTCCCGTCAAGCTCATAAAACACCTTCGGCTTTTCGGTGACGTTCGCCACCGCCGTTGTGACCACATCTACGCGCGCGGCAAGCGACTCAGCCAACGCCTTCGCTTCTTCTTCGTGACCTGTGAACTGCCCGAACAATTCGACCTGTTCGTACAGTTCGGCAAACGTGACCGGGTTCTTCAAATAATAAACCGTGATGCCCAAGTCCTCCAGCGACTTCACTTGTTCGGGCGTGTTGGCTTCCGCGGCGATCACCAGATCGGGTTCAAGCGCGAGGATGGCTTCGGTGTTCAAGTCGCTGTACGTGGTGCCGATGCTTGTCACATTCAACGCCTCGTCAGGATAATTCGACGCTTCATCGCGTCCGACCGTCTGCGAGCCTGCTCCAACTGCGAACAACATTTCAGTGATCGAAGGCGCGAGCGAAATAATGCGTTGCGCGGGACCGTCGAGTGTGACTTCGCGTCCCAGCCCGTCGGTGAGCGTGATGCCAACCGCTTCTGTCGCAGGGACGGCTGTCGCGGCTTGGGTGGCTGGAACAACCGTCGGCGTTGTTTGTGGCGCGCACGCCGCGAGTAATGCGAGTAATAGAGTAAAGATCAAAGTCTTGCGTAACATGGTTTCTCCTATTTTTCTTGTAGACCTCACAGGTCTTTAAGACCTGTGAGGTCTTTTTGGATATGGAATCAAAATCCCCAGCCGATGCTGGGGAGGTTGGAAGAGACTCGCTATGCGCCGAACAGCGTCGTCCTCCACCTCCTTTCCGCGAGAGAGTGGTGAACCGACCAGTGCGGGCGACCTGACTTCATTAGTTTGGTAGTTTGTTTGTTCGATAGTTTTGTAGTGAACTATCCAACTACTCAACTATGTAACTACCTAACCAACTTCACAGTTGCGCGACAGTGTTGGAATTACACCAACTTCGCCGCTGGCTGATCGTGATTCAATTTGTGGCGGCGATTGTATGCGCCTTGCGAGTGTTCGTCAAGAGAACGGCGGCAAGCGTGATCGTCGAGACCAACAGAGTGATGTTGCCGTCCCTGCCGAAGAATATCAATCCGATCCACGGAAGGAGAAAAGTGAACGCGATAGCAATCCATTCGATTCGCGAACGAGCGATGCCAGCGAGGAGAAACAGCGGGAGGAGCGCGAATGCAAAATCATAATTCAGCAAATACGGGTTGACGAGCAATGCAACGCAAGTAGTCAGCGCGATGAGGAAGCCATCGTCTATGCGGAAAGAAATTTTTATCAAGGCGAAAGAAAAAAGGATCAACAACACAAGGGAGACGAGAAACGCCTGATCGTATCTCCAGCCTGCAAGCCGAACGATGGTCATCGGCAGGCTGACGCAGATTTCACATTCGGAAACGTTTTTGAACGCGAACAGCGATTTGGCGTAGTTGACGATCCAGTTCCCATCGGCGAGAAAGCCGAGGAGGAAAAGGGTCGCGCCAGCCGTCGCCGTGTAGAGAATCGCCCGGCGATTAAAGTCGCCGCGGCGGAGAAAGAAGCGGGCCGTCACCGCGAGCACAACTAACATCCCAACGTGCGGCTTGAATGTGACGAGCGCCATGCCCAGCGCGATCATCCAGAGAATTTTGTGTCGAAGCGCGTAGATCAGCATCGCCATTCCGAGAATCGTCGGGAAGACGTATTGCCCCACCATCAACGCGCCAAAAATGGGAAGGAACAACGGCGCGGCGACGAAGGAATACAAACGTTTGCGCGGAGTCCAGCCGTCAGTGAGGAGCCAGACGGAGAGCATGAGCATCGCGAGGTTGAGCAGAAACCATGCGCGGACCGACACGTCGGGCGGAAGTAATGCTAATGGAAGAGTCGCCAGCGCGTACCACGGCGGATAGGGAAACGGCAGGACGAAGACGCGGTCTGCCGAAACGCCGAGATCGTCCGCGACCATTTGCTCTTGCGCGGCGCGGTCGTACAACGCGATGCCGCGCAGAATCCCTTGGTCGGCGCGATATAACACTTGAAAATCTTTGAACGGATCGAGCGGCAACGGCACAAAGTTGGCAACCGCCAGAATTGCGGCGAGGAGGAAAAAGACGTCGAGTCCGCGCTTCGTGAGCATGGATGAATTGTATCCTCCACTTGTCGATTCATGCTATGATGCGAATCATTGACAGACGAGCGGGGCTAAAGCCGCCTGCTCAGCGCATGGAAGTCCTTCGGACTAAAACAACCGAGTCCGCTTCAGCGGACTTCCACGAACTGAGGCAGGGCTTCAGCCCGCCGATACCAAAGGCAGACAATAAACTTTGAGTCGCTCAAAAACTATGCAGGCAACTGATTCTTCCACATCAAGCAGATTACAAGAACAACTCACCACGACCCTCCCCCTCGTGTGGATTTCGCTCGCCTTCCTCGCGGGAATCATCCTCGGCAAATTAGTTTCACTTCCGCTTTGGGTTTGGATCGGGCTTGCTCTTCTATTTATTATCCTTGCCATCCTCGCTCGCATCTTTCCTCTTTCATCTTTCCTCTTCATCCTTCATCCTTTTACTTTCATCCTTGTTACTTCCCTCTTCCTCGGCTCCGCCCGCTACCAACTCTCCGTCCCCAACTTCGACGCATACCACATCGCCTTTTACAACGACCGCAATTACGATCTGCTCATTACAGGCTATCTCGTCGAGCCGCCCGATTACCGTGACGAGTACACCAACCTCCGCGTCAAAGTGACCAACGTAGACACCGGCGACAGAGACCTCGAAGTGAAAGGTCTGCTCCTCGTCCGCGCGGGCGCGAACCAGACGTTTCATTATGGAGAGGTCATCCGCCTGCGCGGAAAATTGAAGACGCCGCCCGAAAACGAAGACTTCTCGTTCCGCGATTATCTCGCCGCGAAAAATATTCACTCGTACATGACCTCCGCCGAAGTGACGGTCCTGCCGGGCAGAGGCGGGAATCCGATCTCCGCCGCGTTGTACGCGTTGAAAGAGAGATCGCTTGCCAACATTTATCGCATCTTCCCTGACCCCGAATCATCTTTGCTCGCCGGTATTTTGCTCGGCGTGGATACCGGTCTCACCGAAGAACTGCAACAAGCCTTCAAAAATACCGGCACCGCGCACATCATCGCCATTTCGGGTTTCAACATCAGCATCGTCGCGGGTCTGTTCTTTTTACTTTTCAGCGGCATCTTTGGGCAAAGACGAGGCACAGTCTTCGCGATTCTTGGTATCATCTTTTATACAGTCCTGGTCGGCGGAAGCGCGGCAGTCGTCCGCGCCGCCATCATGGGAATCCTTTCCCTTTTTGCGAGACAAGTGGGGCGGCGGCAAATGGCGTTGAATACATTGCTTGCCGTTGCCATGTTGATGTGCTTGTGGAATCCGCTGTATGTTTGGGATGTCGGCTTTCAGTTATCGTTTTTCGCCACGCTGGGAATCATTCTGTATGCCGAACCGTTCTCGAATTTCGCATCCAACCTCCTCACTCGCTACTTTTCACTTTCCACCGCTGAAAAAATAATCAAGCCTTTTTCCGATTTCGTCCTCCTCACCTTCGCCGCGCAACTGACCACCATCCCGATCATGGCATATCATTTCCAACGCATCTCGCTCGTCTCGTTCATCGCCAACCCGTTCATCCTCCCGGCGCAACCGGCAGTGATGATCCTCGGCGGCATCGCGGTCTTCCTCAGCCTACTCTGGATTCCGCTCGGTCAACTCGCGGCGTGGGTCGCCCTGCCCTTCGTCGCATACACGATCCGCGTTGTGGAATTATTCGACAAAGTTCCGCACGGGACTCTCTTCCTCGGCGACTTCTCCATTGGATTCGTGATTCTATTTTATGCAACGCTTCTTTCTCTGACGTTTGGCTGGTCGCGGCTGGGGGAGTTGATCCAAGCCGCGAGGGCGCGCGCAAGCGTCATCGGCGTGGGAAGCGCCATCCTGGTGTTGTCGCTCGCGCTGTTGTTGATCTCGCGCGCCGCGTCCGCATTTCCAGATAAACTCCTGCACGTCACATTTTTGGATGTCGGCTCGGCGGATGCGGTCTTCATCAAAACGCCGTCGGGTAAATCGGTGCTGATCAACGGCGGAGCGAGCGTGACGATTCTTTCGGATGAGTTGGGCAGGCGCATCTCCGCGTTCGACCGCCGACTCGATTGGCTCGTGATCGCAAACACGCAGGAAGACCAAGTCGCCGCGTTGCCGCGCGTGATCGAGCGTTATCCGCCCGATAATGTGTTGTGGAGCGGAAATAAACAAGGCTCGTTCTCGTCGCGCGTGTTGAGCGAATATCTCACGTTGCAAGCCATCCCCGTGACGCTGGCGGAGAACGGTCAGACCCTCGACCTCGGCGACGGCGCGACATTGAAAATCCTGACGACAGGTTCGCGCGGTTCTGTGATATTAATTGAATGGAAGAACTTCCGCGCACTGTTGCCCGTTGGCATGAGTTTCGAGGCGCTGGACGAATTGCAAAACGGCGCAAGCGTTGGACCGGTCAGCGTGCTGTCGCTCGCCGATTCGGGTTATTCGCCGTCGAATCCGCCGGAATGGATCGCGAATCTGAATCCCGAATTGATTGTGCTTCCCGTGGCGGCTGGCGACGCGGACGGAATGCCCGACAGCAAAACGCTCGAAACGATCAAGGATCATGCGCTGTTGCGCACCGACCAAAACGGCTGGATCGAAATTACGACGAACGGGGAGCAAATGTGGGTGAATGTGGAGAGAAATCAGGAGTAGAAAAGCCAGCCACAGAGTTCACAGAGATCATGAGTAAAATCTCAGAGGACTCAGTGGTCTCTGTGGCTAAGCGAGGAGAGTGAAACATGAGCGAATTGATCATCAACGCTTTGCAGGTTCAGGGCGAAGCTTCGGTCACCGTCCTCCAACTCGACGGCAAGGTAGACCGCATCACATCGAGTCAACTGCTCGACCGCGCGCGTCAGGCGCACGAAGACGGCGCGCGTCATCTCCTGCTCGACCTCAGCGGCGTGGAGATGCTCACCAGTTCGGGCTTAGTCACCATTCAATCCATCTTCAAACTCTTCACCCCCGAAAGCGACCACGCGCTGATACACAACGCGAAGGAACAATACAAGTCCCCGTATTTGAAACTCGTCTGCCCCGACCCGAAAATTTATTACGTGTTGAACATCGCGGGCTTTCTGCAAAGCCTGCTTATTTACAACAATTTGCAGGAGGCGATCAATTCATTTGAGTAAAACGTAACTCCCTGCTCTAGCCACAGATTTCACGGATTTACACGAAAAAAGCCAACCCAGTTTGTGGGTTGGCTTTTTGATCAGCTTAACAAGCGGTCTTTAATTTAAAATCCGCGAGAATCCGTGTAATCCGTGGCTGAGTCTTTATGTCTGGGATTAACTATGCACTGCATTCAACGCCGCCGCGAAAACATCAACCATCTTCTCGATATTGATCTCCTCTTTCACGATCCGAAACGACTCTGCCCCCATTTTTCGCAGACGCGCTGTATCCGACAGCGCGTCTTTCATTGCGGCAACCAGCGCGTCGAAGTCATCGGGCGGGATTTGCCAGCCGTTCTCTTTTCTGACAAGATCATCCTGCGTGCCGTCTCCCTGCGCCACGATGACGGGCAGACCGTAACTCATCGCCTCCTGGACAGCCAACCCCCCGGTGCCCGGCAGGACGAAGAGGTCTGCCTCTTCCATGTGAGCCTTTAACTCCGCCCCATGCTTTGCCCCCACAAACTCCGCGGACGGATAAATTTCCGCGGCGAGTTCCTCAAACGCCTCGCGGTCCGGTCCATCGCCGACGATCACCAGCCGCACGTTTTGAATCTCCGCGCACGCGCCCAACAGCAAATCTACATTTTTGCGCAATTGCAATCGTCCCACGAAAAGAATCACGGGTTGAAGGTTGATGGTCGAGGGTCGGCTTGGCATTTCCCATGTTGGCGAGGGCGAGACAGAATTATGCGCGACGAAAATATTATCGAGAGGAAAGCCCAAGTTAGCATATTCATCCGCGCCGCGTTGACTGTACGCGATCATCGCATCGAATTGACTGAGAAAGTTAACTCTCCTTCGTTCGCGCCATCCACTGACGGCAGGCGCGCCGAGTCCCCAACCGATCACCGGTTTATTTTGCTCGTGCATCCAATTCACAGCGGAAGAAGTGGAAAGATAACGCGGGTTGGCTTCCACGATCAGCGCGTCGGGATTCCATTCTTTCAGCCAGTTCATCAGTCCTTGTTGATAACATAAATAGAATGAGCCGCCGAAGAGGTGGATGTTCTTTCCTACTGCATATTGCGTATTGCGTAGTTCATTGGTTATTGTGATTCCTTCGCTCGGACGCGGCAAGCCGGTGAAGAGACTCATTCCTCCGTCACAGGCGGAGGCGAGCAAGTCAAAGAACGGAGCGCGATAACTTGGGAGGACGCGTTGTTGCAGGGCAAGTTTGCCGGGGAATCGGTTCATGAGGAAATATGCGGAGCCTGCCACGCGGGAGATTTGTGCGCATGGACAACTTTCCACGCGCCGTTGAATTTCACCATCACGCGGCTTTCGTTGTGCGAAACGACCTTCACGCCCTCCGTTGTAGCCGTGCTGATGAGCAAGGTATAACTTGCGATCGCTGTCTCGCCATAGTTTTGAATATGCAAATTCGAGAGATCGAACCGCGTCCTAGATTTTCCCTTCGCGTCCGCGCCGAAGACTGTGCCGCGCTCGGCATTGGACGACATCATAAATTCATGGAAGGGAAGCCCGTCAATGCGATGCGGCGTGATCCACCACTCGTAAAGAGTCAGATCTTCGGCACTGGTTTCGTTGTACGTTTTTGTGTCGTTCTCCTGAATGGATTGCAAATGTTTTTTCAGGAAGGCGATGATTTCATCGGACATGGGTACTCCTCAATTTATCCGTAGGAGCGACGCAATGCGTCGCCCCTACATAATTAATCCAACAACACCTTCAAATATTCATCCGCCATTGTATTCAACCCAAACACAGCCTCCGCCCTCGCGCGCGCGGATGTGCGGAAGCGCTCATTATCGCGCAAGATTTCATCCGCCGCCTCCGCCAGCGACGGGATGTCTGGCCGCTCCAGATTCCACGGGTTCGCGCCGTAAGCCGCGAGCCGACCGGCATCTCCCTGCACGAGTTCAGCAAGCGAGCCGGTATCAAAACCGACAACGGGCAGTCCGCAAGCCAGCGCTTCGATGACGGAATTCGGGCATGGCGGATTCACTTCCGCGGAAAATAGAAGATGCGATGAACGTTCGAGAAATGGGATTTCCTCGCGCGGCATCGAATCGATAAAACGGATTCGGAAATCTTTTTGTTCTCCTAATTTTTTTTTCGCGCTTGAGTCCACGCGACCGACGATGACCAATTCAATTTTTTGTTTCTTCGATAATTGTTTGGCAAGATCAACCGCGTAGAACAATCCCGAATCTAATCCGCCCGCAAGGCTTCCTTCCACCACGAGCAGGCGATAAAAATCCGTTGGGCGTTCGTGCGATTCGTTCGGTGAGTATTGATCCAAGTCCACGCCGTTGAGGATCACGGAAGAGGGAATGATCGTCTTTCCATACCAATCCTCCCACCAGCCTTTGACGAATTGACTTTGATAAATTACTTTATCCGCAACATGTTTTCGAATGAACGAAAGATTCCAGTTGCCATAGATCGCGCGGAGGGTGTAACGCAGTCCCGCCCAGCGCGCGCGATGGACCCAGTTCAACCCGTCCAGCCGCTGGACGATTCGCTGTCCCTTTGAACGCGCTCGACGCAGGCGAGGCAGGTTCTTCGTCCCGGCGAGAACGAGGACGGCATCCGCTGGCTGATCCAGATCGTACGTCACGTCCACATTGCGGGCGCGGAGTCCGCTTTCAAATTTGAGTCGGAACGAGGTGACGCCGCCGAATCCCTCCACGCGGGGAAAAATACAAATGCGAGGCATGAGGGTATTATAATTGCCGCGAGGAATGATATGGAAAAACCTGATGTTGAATTTGTTTCATTTTTGAAATCGTACCCGACCTATCCCACTACGCACCTAATTGACGATCTGCGCGCGACCGAATACGCGCGGCTCGACCTCGGCGGGCATGTGTATCTCGATTACACGGGCGGAGGGTTGTATGCCGAATCACAATTGCGCCGCCACACAAAATTACTCGCCGAGCATGTGTTCGGCAACCCGCATTCGAGCAACCCCTCTTCGCAAGCCGCGACGCAACTCGTGGAACACGCGCGCGAATATGTGTTGAAATTTTTCAACGCGGACCCTGATGAATACGTCGCCATCTTCGCGTCCAATGCGAGCGGCGCGTTGAAGTTGGTGGGCGAGTCGTATCCATTTACTAGAGGACGTTATCTGCTCACGTTCGACAATCACAACTCGGTTAACGGGATTCGGGAATTCGCGCACGCGCGCGGCGCAAAGGTGACGTACATCCCGGTCGCGTTGCCCGACATGCGCGCAGACGAATCGGGACTCCGCCGCGAGCTGGCTCAACCAGCGAAGAACGGACACAACCTTTTTGCCTTTCCCGCGCAATCGAATTTCTCCTCGGTACAGCATCCGCTTGAGTGGGTCGAGGAAGCGCACAAACACGGCTGGGACGTTTTGCTCGACGCCGCCGCGTTCGTGCCCACCAGCAAACTCGATTTGAGCAAAGTCCAACCCGAATTTGTCCCCATTTCATTTTATAAAATGTTCGGCTACCCCACCGGGCTGGGCGCGTTGATCGCAAAAAAATCCGCGCTGGCGAAATTACATCGTCCGTGGTTCGCGGGCGGGACGATCACCGTCGCCTCGGTGCAGGGCGATAAGTTTTACATGGCAGACGGCTCGTCCGCGTTCGAGGATGGCACGATCGATTACCTCAACATCCCCGCCATTGAAATTGGACTCAAACATATCGAATCCATCGGCTACGATGTGATCCATGAGCGCGTCCATTGCCTGACGGGCTGGCTGTTGGATAACCTCACCGCGTTGAAACACAGCAACGGGGCGAGCCTCGTGCGGGTGTACGGACCAACTTCCACGTCGGGAAGAGGCGGGGCGGTCACGGTCAACTTTTACGACGCGGATGGCAACGCTCTCGATCATCGTTATATCGAGGAGCAGGCGAACAAATCCAATATTTCCCTTCGCACCGGCTGTTTCTGCAACCCCGGCGCGGGAGAAGTCGCGCTCGAAATCTCGCGCGTTGAATTGGATGTGTGCTTTGCCAGCCCCGGTCACGAAGACCGCCTGACGATTGACGACTTCCGCACGTGCATAGACGGCAAATCCACCGGCGCGGTGCGCATCTCCGTCGGCATGGTCACCGATTTCAAGGATATACAGAGGTTTCTGTCCTTTGCGAAGAGCCTTCTCACCTGAGAACTCCAATCTAACTCTTATGCGCCAGCCTTGACTCTCCCTTTTTAACGCGTATAATTACCGTCGTTGGATGTAAAAAACGAGTACGTACCAGCAAGCGCTTCAGAAAATACTCTGGAAGCGCTTGCCTTTGTTTGTCTCTGATACCAGCCGACTATACGCTGTATAGAGACAGTCATACTCCGTAACCTTTTTTCAGGAGAAAACACGTGGAAACCAAGGGACTGACCGCACTTCGTATCAGCCTTGCCTCGCCCCAGACGATCCTTTCGTGGTCGTACGGCGAGGTGCTGAAGCCTGAGACCATCAACTACCGCCGCCTGCGCCCCGAAAAGGATGGCTTGTTCTGTGAAGCCATTTTCGGACCCCAGCGTGACTGGCAATGCTACTGCGGCAAATACAAGAACCCCCGTTACAAAGGAATCATCTGCGATAAGTGCGGCGTCGAAGTGACGCGCGCCGCCGTTCGCCGCGAGCGCATGGGACACATCGCCCTCGCCACGCCGGTCGCGCACATTTGGTACACCCGCCGCATCCCCTCGTATTTGGGCATGCTATTGGATATTTCACGCCGCAACCTCGACCGCGTGCTGTACTTCGCTCAGTACATCGTCACCTATGTGGACGAGGAAGCCCGCAACAAAGCGCTCAAACGAATCGAAGATGAGATCTCCGACACCGAGCGCGAGCAGGCGGCTGGCGTCAACACCAAGATCGCGGATGTCAAAACGAAACGCGATCACACGCTGGCTGAGATCAACCAGAAGCGCACGAATCTCGAACAAGGCTACGATGAAGTCATCGCCGAGAAACTCGACCCGGTCATCAAAGAGGGTCAGAAACTCGAAAAACTTTTGCAGGGGCAAATGGGCGAACATGCCAAGAAGGCTGTCGTCTTCGAGTTGACCGGCGAGAAGATCCTCGACACTGGCGATAAAGTTATTGCCAAGCACATTACGCAAGTGCAAAAGATCGTCCAGAAGAAACTCGAAACGCTGGAAAATGAATTGAAAGACCAGCGCGCGAAAGAACTCGAAGACCTCAAGATGGAAGCGGGCCGCGTCAAAGCGGATGCCGACATGAAGATGGAAGGCTTGCGCTCGCAACTCGAAGAGCAGACTTCTGTTTCCTCGAATCAATCCTCGCGTCAGCGCGACGAACTGCTCGAACTGCGTCCGTTCACTTTCCTCAGTGAAATTCGCTACCGCGAACTGAAACAACGCTGGGGACAAGTCTTCCGCGCCGACATGGGCGCCGAGGCATTCTACGACGTGCTCGAACGCCTCGACCTCGACAAACTCGCCGAAGAACTTTGGCACGAGGTGAAGACCACCAAGAGCAAGCAGAAGCGCAAGAAGGCGACGACTCGTTTGAAGGTCGTTGAAGCGTTCAAACGCTCCGGCAACCGCCCCGAATGGATGATCCTCACCATCCTGCCGGTCATTCCTCCCGACCTGCGCCCGATGGTTCAACTCGACGGCGGACGCTTCGCCACCTCCGATTTGAACGACCTCTATCGCCGCGTCATCAACCGCAACAACCGCTTGAAGCGCCTGCTCGAACTCGGAGCGCCGGATGTCATCATCCGCAACGAGAAACGTATGTTGCAGGAAGCGGTAGACAGCCTCATTGACAATTCACAGCGCGGCAAAGCCCTCTCCCGCCGCGGACGCCGCGAACTCAAATCCTTGAGCGACATGCTCAAAGGCAAGAAGGGACGCTTCCGCCGCAACCTGCTCGGCAAGCGCGTGGACTATTCCGGTCGCTCCGTGATCGTGGTGGGTCCGCAACTCAAACTCTATCAATGCGGACTTCCCAAGAGCATGGCTCTTGAACTCTATCGTCCGTTCGTCATTGCGCGGCTGGTGCAGAGCAACTATGCCGCGAATGTGAAGGGAGCGCGTCGTCTGATCGAACGCAACCGCCCCGAAGTATGGGAAGCGCTCGAAGGCGTCATCGGCGATCGTCCCGTCTTGTTGAACCGCGCGCCCACGCTGCACCGGCTGGGCATCCAGGCATTTGAACCGCTCCTGATCGAAGGCTCGGCGATCCAACTGCATCCGCTCGTCACCACCGCGTTCAACGCGGACTTCGACGGCGACCAGATGGCTGTGCATGTTCCGCTTTCGCAAAAGGCCGTGAAGGAAGCGCGCGAGTTGATGCTCGCCTCCAAAAATTTGCTCAAGCCCGCCGACGGCGAACCGATCATCTCGCCTTCCAAAGATATGGTGCTGGGCGTTTACTATTTGACCATGCCGCAGAAAGCCGCGCACAAAGGCGACGGACGCGCCTTCTCCAGTTTTGACGAAGTGGAGATGGCATACGCGCTCGATCAAGTGGCGATCCACACCGAGATCAAACTGCTGACCTCCACGTGGTACGACGACAAGGGCGACCGGCTCGAAGAACCCAAAACGCGTCTCATCGACACGACAGTTGGTCGCGTCATCTTCAACCGCATCCTCCCCCCGGAAGTTCAATTCGTCAACGAAAAATTGGACAAAGGCGGCGTGAAAGACCTGATCGCCGAAGTGTACGAACTCTGCGGGCAGGAAGAGACCACCGACGTTGCCGACCGCATCAAGTCGCTCGGCTTTGAATACGCCATGAGATCCGGCACCACGCTTGCCGTCGCCGATATTTCCATCCCGCCGGAACGCAAGACCATCATCGAAGAAGCCCTCAAGCAGATCGAACTCGTGCAACGCGATTTCCGCCGCGGCTTGCTCACCGAGCAGGAAAAGAACGAACGCGAGATCGAAGTGTGGCAGGGAACGACCGACCGGGTCGCCGACGCGGTCAAAAAGAACATGGACCCCGACGGCAACCTCTCGACCATGGCATCCTCCGGCGCCACCAAAGGTGGATTCTCCACCATTAGTCAGTTGGCGGGCATGCGCGGTTTGATGGCTGACCCCTCCGGGCGCATCATCCCGATGCCGATCCGTTCCAACTTCCGCGAGGGACTCACCGCGCAGGAATACTTCATCTCGACTCACGGCGCGCGCAAAGGTCTGGCAGATACGGCTCTTCGCACAGCCGACGCCGGTTACCTCACCCGCCGCCTCGTAGACATTGCGCAAGACATCATCATCAACGAACCCGACTGCGGCACGCACGACGGCGTGATGATCCGCCGGCGCGACGATGTGGCTGGTCAATCGCTCAGCAACCGCTTGTTCAGCCGCCTGCTCGCCGAACAGGTCATTGACCCGAAGACCGGCGAAGTGCTTGGCGAATACAACGATGTGATCAATCAGGACATGGCGCGCAAGATCGCCGCCTCTGGCATTGACGAAGTGAAAGTCCGTTCCGCGATGACGTGCGAACTACAGCACGGCATCTGCGCCAAATGCTACGGTCTCGACCTCGGTCGCGGCACCATGGTGGAACTCGGTTCTGCCGTCGGCATCGTCGCCGCGCAATCCATCGGCGAGCCGGGCACACAGCTCACACTGCGAACCTTCCACACCGGCGGTGTCGCCGCTGGCGGAGCAGACATCACCACCGGTCTGCCGCGCGTGGAAGAATTGTTCGAAGCGCGCAAACAGCCGAAGGGCGAAGCCGTCGTAGCAGAGATCAGCGGCACGGTGCGCATCAACCAATCTGAAAAATATGCCGACCTGCGCGAAGTGTTCATCGAGAACAGCGAACTCGTCAGCGACGAATACGCCATCCCCGAAGACTGGAAGATCGCAGTCAAGGATGAAGCGGAAGTGAAAGCCGGCGAAGCGCTGGCAACTCTCGACGACGCGAAGATCGTCTCGCAACACGCCGGGCGTGTCCGCGTTGAAAAGAAAGAACGCAAAGTGGTCGTCTCGTATGACCGCCGCGAAGAAGTCTCGTATGAAGTCCCGACCACCTCGCGCTTGCTAGTAAAGAACGGCGAAAAGATCGAAGCCGGCACCCCGCTCACCGAAGGTTCGCTCAACCCGCACCGCGTGTTGAAGATCCAAGGGCGCGAAGCCTGCCAGATGTACTTGATGACCGAAGTGCAAAAAGTGTATCGCTCGCAAGGGCAGAACATCCACGACAAACACTTCGAGGTCATCATCCGCAAGATGTTGAGCAAAGTGCAGATCACGCGTCCCGGCGACACCAAGTTCCTGCCCGGTGACCCGATTGACCGCCTCGAGCTTCGCAAGATCAACGAGCAATTGCTCGCTGAAGGCAAGCAATCCGCGAAGTTCTCCGAAGTTCTGCTGGGCGTCACGAAAGCCTCGCTCAGCACCGACTCGTTCCTCTCCGCCTCCTCGTTCCAGCACACCATCAAAGTGCTGGCAGGCGCGGCGATCGGCTCCACCACCGACCCGCTGCTCGGCTTGAAAGAGAACGTGATCATCGGCAAACTCATCCCGGCCGGCACCGGCTTCCTCAAAGAAGCCCCGGTCAAAGCCGAGGCGACCGCCGAAGCCGACCCGGCGCAAAACACAGAAATTTCGCCGGACGCATCAGCGGCAGACTAACAAATCTTGGGACACGGCAAACACCGTGTCCCAATTTTTTTATGTCCTATCAACGCGCCTCCAAAAAACCAGAGGGACAGCCCACGCGCGGGAAGACTGCCGCCAACCGACTCCGCCGCGTGGATAACTTCATCCTGCTCTACGAACCATCGCTTCTTTCGCGGACGGACGGCTGGTTCGCCCGCTCATTCTTCGTTGATCTCGGCTACGGATTCGACGCGCGCACCACACTGGAGTCCGCTTCCCGTTTTCGGCGCGTGAATCCCGACCTGGACATCCTCGGCGTGGAAATTGACAAGGAACGAGTCGAAGCCGCGCTGCCTTTTGCAGACGATAAAACTTTTTTCCGCTTGGGCGGATTCAATCTGCCATTGAAAGATGGCGAACATGTTCGTTTGATCCGCGCGTTCAACGTGTTGCGGCAATACGAAGAAAAGGATTTCGCCCCCGCGTATGAACGACTCGCGCAATATGTTTTGCCCGGTGGATTGATGATCGAGGGGACGTCCACGCCGTATGGTCAACTTTGGGTAGCAAATGTGGCGAGGCGCGTGGGGAACGCAGAGAATCGGAGAATTGGAGAATTGAAGGAAAGAGACTGGAGACTGGAGACTGAAAACCACAGGCTTGGAGACTGGAGGTTTGAGGCGCTGGTGTTCAGCACAAATTTCCGTTTGGGGTTTGATGTGGAGGAATTTCAAACGATCTTGCCGAAGAATTTGATCCATCGAGTTGTAAAAGGCGAGCCGATCTTTGATCTGTTCGAGGCGTGGAAACGATCGGCGAAGGAAACCTCCGCGATGAAAACGTATGGGGCGAGGCAATGGTTCGTCGCCGCGGCAGAATCACTCGCGGGGAAGGGGTACAAGGTCAATTTACAGAGAAAATTTCTATCGAGGGGATATTTGGTTTGGTATCTCGATTGAATTAACTTTGGATTATCATTGGGGGGACAAAGGATCATCACGATGAAGAAATCTCCCATCATCCTATCCATCATTGTTCTGTGGCTCGCCTCGCTCGCCTGCGGAGGGACTACAACTGTTCCTACGGCGGACCCGAACGCCGCGCAAACCGCCATCGTCGAAACCATCGCCGCGATCCAAACACAGACCACGCCCACAACTCAGCCTACCTCCACGGTAGAGTTGCCGACAGAGACTCAAGCCCCGACTCTCACAGCAGAGCCGACCGGCACATCCACTGTGCCGATGATCGCCGTCACTGTGGCGACCAACTGCCGCATCGGACCGGGAACAGAATATGAAAGGGTGGGAATGCTGCTGGTGGGCAGCACAACCGAAATCGTCGGAAGAGATCCGTTCGGTCAGTATTGGTACGTCCGCAACCCGAGTTTCGGTCCCGAATATTGCTGGTTGTCCGGCAAGTACGCCGTCATCATCGGGAATACGCTTGCCCTGCCTGTCCAGCCGCTTCCGGGCGATCAGGGGCTCGACTTCAGCGCGGAATATCGCGCGCAGGGACAATGCTCCGGTAAATTCTGGTCGAATATTAAGTTGACGAACCCAAGCCGCGGAACGTTTCGATCCATCAACCTCGTGGCGTCGGATCAGGAAACGGGCGATGTCCGTTCGTACACGGGCAACGAATTTTCTTTCCAGGATGGATGCGCGCCGATCGGCGGGACGAGTTCGATCGGGCCCGAAAGTTCGGTGACGATCAGCACGCCCACCTTCGCCTACAATCTGAACGCGCACAGCATGTCCGTGACGATCACACTCTGCGCTGAAGCCAACCTCACCGGTCAATGCGTGACGAAGATCATCAAATACACGCCGTAACTGAATCAAGCACTCGATGTATTCGGCCTTCGAAAAAGATGGGTTGACAGAATACGAAAATGATATATACTATTAATATATATCGGAGGCGCTAATGGATACTGCAAAGCTTTTTCAAAATGGCAAAAGTCAAGCTGTTCGTTTGCCGAAGGAATTTCGGTTTGGAAGTGATCGCGTCTACATAAAAAGAGTAGGGAATGCTGTCGTTCTTTTGCCATATAAATCTTCATGGGATACCCTGCTTGAGAGCCTCTCTCGTTTCTCAGCAGATTTCATGATTGAACGCACACAACCGCCTCTGCAAGAACGCGAGAATGCGTTTACATGAAATACCTTCTGGATACGAACATCTGTATTGCATTGATTCGTAAGAAACCAGAAGAATTGATCAAGAGGCTTACATCACACAAGCCTGGAGATATAGGTATTTCAACAATCTCAGTCGCCGAGCTTGTTCATGGCGCGCAGAAAAGTAATCAAACCGAACAGAATATGATCGCGCTCGATCAATTTTTGCTTCCTCTCGAAGTTGCAGATTTTGACCAGAGCGCGGCTGTTGTTTATGGGCATGTTCGTTCATATTTGGAAACAAGAGGAACGTTGATCGGATCTATGGATATGCTTATTGCGGCACAGGCCTTGAGTCTTGAAGTAATACTGGTCACAAATAATGTTCGTGAGTTCAAACGCGTACCCAACTTGGAAATTGAAGATTGGTTGGCTTGACGCATCCCCTCTTTCCCCGTAAGATTGTCCACGCAATAGAACATACATTCAGAATAATTTACCGCGAAGAGCGCGAAGGTCGCTAAGAAAAACCCTTTAAAATCTTTGCGTTCTTCGCGCGCTTCGCGGTTCAAAAAAGGATTTCACTATGGAACTTGGTCTCATCAGAAAAATAGATATTGACACCGAAATGCAACAGGCATACCTCGATTATGCGATGAGCGTGATCGTGGCGCGCGCCCTGCCCGATGCGCGCGATGGACTCAAGCCTGTGCAGCGCCGTATCCTCTACGCGATGTACGACATGGGCATCCGCGCGGACTCGGCGTATAAAAAGTCTGCGAGAATTGTCGGTGAAGTGCTGGGTAAATATCATCCGCATGGCGACTCGGCAGTGTACGAAGCGATGGCGCGCATGGCGCAGGATTTTTCGATGCGCACCTTGCTCGTGGATGGTCAGGGGAATTTTGGTTCTGTGGATGGCGACCCGCCCGCGGCGATGCGTTACACCGAGGCGCGTCTCACCAATGCCGCGCTCGATATTTTGTTCGACCTCAACAAAGAAACCGTTAACTTCACTCCCAACTTCGACGATACATTAACCGAGCCGAACGTTTTGCCATCCGCGATTCCGAATCTGCTAGTCAACGGCGCGACGGGTATCGCGGTGGGCATGGCGACTTCGATCCCGCCTCATAACCTGAGTGAAGTTGTGGATGCCCTCGTCTACATGATCGAAAAGTGGGAGAAGCTTGACGACATTGATGTCGAACAATTGATGAAGTTCGTGCAAGGACCCGACTTCCCGACGGGCGGCTTGATCGTGCAAGAAAAAGACGAAGAGGGAATCGAAGCCGCGTACGGTTCGGGGCGCGGACGCATCACTGTGCAAGCCAAAGCGCACGTCGAGGAGATGGAGCGCGGCAAGAATCGCATCATCGTCACCGAACTGCCGTACATGGTCAACAAGTCGAGTCTCATCGAGCGCATCGCCGATCTCGCGCGCGATGGATATCTCGAAGGCTTGTCCGATCTGCGCGACGAGTCGGATCGTCAGGGCATGCGCATCGTGTTGGAGATGACGAAGAACGCCGATCCCGATGTCGTCTTGCGCGACCTCTACAAACGCACGCCAATGCAAACCACGTTCAGCATCAACCTGCTCGCGCTCGTGGATGGCGAGCCGCGCACGTTAACGTTGAAGCAGGCGCTACGCGTCTACGTGGAACACAGGCTGAACGTCGTGAAAAGACGCGCTGAATTCGATCTGGCAAAAGCCAAAGCGCGGGCGCACATCCTGGAGGGATATTTAGTCGCCTTGAAGAATCTGGATGAAGTGATCAACATCATCCGCTCCGCCTCGGACGTGGAGACTGCGCGCGCCAAACTGATGAAGCGCTACAAGCTGACGGAGTTGCAAGCGACGGCGATCCTTGACCTGCAATTGCGCCGACTCGCCGCGCTCGAACGCAAGAAGATCGAAACCGAATATAAAGAAGTGAGCGCGGTGATCAAAGAGTTGACCGCGTTGTTGAAATCGCCGAAGTTGATGCGCGGCGTTGTGGCGGACGAATTGTTGAAAGTGAAAGCGCAATACGGCGACCGACGCCGCACGCAAATTGTGAATCTTGCGAAATCGAAAGATGGCAAGACGACACAGAAAGCGTTGACCGCGCGAGACCTCCTGCCTGAACAACAAGTGTGGATTGGCGTGACCGACGATGGCTTGGTCTCGCGCACAGCAGATGAGAAGCAACCGAAACACTCAGGCAACGACGCGCCGCGTTGGCTCGTGAAAGCCGCAACAACGGACACGATCTATTTTGTGGCGAAATCTGGTCGCGCCGCCGCGGTTGCCGCGCACATCATCCCGCAAGCCGAAAAGTTGACGCAAGGTTCGATGTTCTACAAAGTCTCGCCGCTGACGGAAAATGATTCGCTCGCGGCGGTGTTCGCGTTGCCGTCACGAAAATCCACTTTGCCTGAAGAAACTTGTGTGCTGACCACGACACGCTTCGGCATGATCAAGAAAAGTCTCATCAGCGAATTGCCAGGACCTTCCTCGCAAGCATTTGTATTGGTCAAAGTGAACGAAGGCGACCGATTGATCTCGGTCGGATTAACCGACGGCAAGAAGAAAGATATCTTCCTCGTCACCGCGCAGGGAATGGCGATCCGCTTCAAAGAAGATGACGTGCGCCCGATGGGACTCGTCGCGGCGGGCGTCAATGGCATGAAGCTGGACGACAAGGATGAAGTCATCGGCGCAGAAGTGTTGCCCTCCGAAGGTGAAGTGTTCCTGCTCACCAACGACGGCAAAGCCAAACGCGTGGAAGAAAAAGAATTCCCCACACAAGGACGGTATGGTAAGGGCGTCATCGCTTGGGAAGTTTCAAGCAAGGAAAAGTTAGTCGGCGTTGTGACGGGCAAACCGAATCACATGGCGACCATCCACTTGAGCAAGGGCGCACCGAAGTCCACGCGGCTGGATGCGGCTGGTCTACGCAAGCGCGCCGCCACAAAGGGTGATGTGGTTGTGGAGGTGAAGGCTGGGGAGGAAGTGGTGTCTGTGAATGTCGCTTGGGAGGCGGAGAGGTTTGTGGGTGAAATGAAAGAGGAAAGAGGAAAGAAGAAATCATCAAAGGGGAAGAAGGCGACTGTGAAAAAAGCGAAACCCGCGAAGAAGTCCGCACCAACTAAAAAGAAGGTTGCTGCGAAGAAATCGTCGTCGAAAGCGAAGAAGAAAAAGAAATGAAATTACAATCAGAGACCTTCGGACTCTGATCTTTTTGGATACGGAGATATTTTACATATATAAGTATTTAGTTGCTTGTCGATGTTGGAATTCTATTGTATAGTGGCGTCATGTCTAACGGAATGAGTCTTGATGGAATCAACAAAAAAATCATCCAAAGAATCATCTAAACCATTTGCCATACGTCAGGCTGACGTTTCGCCAGAAGTATTTGCTAGACGGTTCTTGGCGGGACACGATTTTGACATGCCTGCTTTGCGTAAAATCTGTAAGGAATTTGGTTTAGCGACATCGGGAAAAAAGAATAACCTCCTTCAAAACATAGAAATTTTTCTCGGTACACATCCAAGAAGGGATGATGGCCAAACAATTCTTGAGCATCTAATTCGGAGGAACAAGAATTGGTTTACATTCCGCACTGGTATCTGTAAAACTTTTCCAACTCTTAGAGACCCTGTTGAGATTGTGTTTTCACCTAGTAAGGCTGAATGGCATGGGCCAGTAATAGTAGATGATGATAATTGGTATATACGCCCCCACTACACATCGCAATGGGAATTTGATGATATTTCAAAAAAACCACAGGAATATCAAATCCGTTGGCTCTGTTTCGCTCGTGTATCTGAAACTTTTGTATCACTTCATTGGCAAGGTTTTTCATTAGCCGATAAAATAGAATTAATTGACCATGAGAGTCAATTCCGTTATTGGGAGTATATACCTGCTTTTTTTGATGAATTTCAAAAAGTTCTCAAGATAAAACTAAACCCACCACTTTTGCACAATCTCGTACTACATGATTTCTGGGATGAATTTCGATTAAGTCATGATCATGAATGGGAGGACTTAAGAATTCGTGCCGAGTCGGGTGGTGTATCTCTAAACGTAAAATCCTCTGGAAGAAGCGCTAGTGAAGATGAAGATCTTAATATCACAGATATTAAGCATTTAGCAAAGACATTGAGTTTATCGGCAACAAAAGAACTAAATATCTCTCTTGACAAAATAAAGCAAGCACGACTAGAAGAGTCAATCTTACGAACCCTAATAAGAGAGTTCGGTGCAAAATCTTATGAATTTTCTTTAACTAATCAAGGACAAAAACTTATTCGAGCCCATTTTTATTTTGGAATGAAACCCAATACACCGAGTCCAGATTCTTTTCCGCACGTAAATTGTTTTATTAAATGGCGTAGCGATAAAGATCAATTAGATTTTATTATCCAGCACTTAAAATCAGGAAATGTTGAAAGTCAACCTCAGCAACCTTCACTTTTTGGATAAGACCAAAACGGCAAATCTCAATCACTTTGTTGTTGTCAACGAGTCATTAATGCCGCACTCTATTGCTATTGCAACAGGTTGCAGCCTTAAGGAAGCAACGACTATTTTATTATTTCTTTACGGAAGGTCTTTTGTAGACGGATATATACTCGTTTACCACATCTCACATTTAGACACATATTTTGAAAAAAGAAAATTACGCGATGGATTTTCTCCAAGAAAAGATTATATCTGCCCTGTTTGTGAATTACAACACGACAATCAAGATGAACTTTTCTTTGATTTGGAGTTTCACGCAAGTAGCGAAATAGAATTTGTGATAGACCCATGACGCCTAAACCAAAACAGGAAATAATTGATCAGGTTTTATCTGGGTTGGCAGGTTTAGAAGAACTTGACGCTAAAACACGTCAGGATATATTGGAATCCGAGGGGTGGATAGAGATTTTATACAATCCTGTTCCAGAGTTGATAAGCCGATTAAAAGAATATTTTGAGTGGTGTAATGGAAAAAGAAAAGAAGACCCTGGGAAACTTCTAGAGGAAGTGGCTTATCTAGTATTCAAGAGCTTGAAGGGCGTAGGAAATATTCGAAGTTTCCAATCTTATGCAGCTCAACATGATCTGATTGTTGATGGAGCATCAATTAATTGGCAGATTTTGATGATGTACTTGCATCTTAATAGGGATGGTCGCACAATTGTAGTTGAATGTAAGAATCAATCCGACAGCATTTCCGATCAGCAGTTTTCAAGATTATGTGGGCTTTTGCAAAACAAGTTTGAGAAGACATCAGAACTCGGTATATTCATTTCCCACACTTCAGCATCAGGTTTCCCAAAGAAAAAGGCTAAAGAGCGACAACTGAAGGACGCACGAGCAACTCAATCTTTGTTTCATGCTAAATCAAATAAGTTTGTAATTGTGATTGATCATAAAGATTTAGAATCGATCTTGAATGGTATACCATTACCCAAAATAATTGAAGCCAAAATTCGTGAAGTTGAAGCATCTGCATTAGTAGAGCTCAGTTTTAACGAAAACTGGCAAGAAGTAGCTCTGCCCCCGCATCTAAAAAAATACACAAATCAGAATTAGGCTTGTAAACCCCATTCGCCGAACACGCCGATGGTCAAGGGCGTGTTGCCTGTTCGGATAATATCCGCGAGGGTTTCGACGTAGGGCGTGAAGTCGAGCGCGTCCCTTTCGGTGGGCTGGTCGTTGACGATGTAGGTTTTTGAGTCAGAGGCGGGCATGGGTTCCTCCTGTGGTGGTATTTTACCCCCTCCGCCCTTCGGGCACCTCCCCCAAATACGACGATAAACACTTTGTATGCGGATTCAAAATATACAGCGTCGGATTTGGGGGAGGCTCTGGCTTGACGGCGCTCTCCGCGCGGAGTATGATGTAGTCACATAGGTGACCACATGAAAAAGAAACAACCCAAGACCGAAGAGATCGGCATCCGCGAGTTGAAAAGCCGCGCGTCGGAGGTGGTCCGCGCGGTGAAGGAGGAACGCGCCCGCTACGTGGTGACGCAACGCGGCAAGCCTGTCGCGGTCATCATTCCCATGGACGCGGTTCCGCCTGAAAAAGATTCCGCCGATGATGCCTGGGAGCGGCTGATGAAACTTGGGGAGGAGATCAGCAAAGGCTGGTCAAGTGAAAAGAGCGCGGTCGAAATCCTTTCAGAGATGCGCCGATGAATTCGCCCGTCACCATTGACGCCAGCGTGTTTGTCAGCGCGTTCACTCCATCTGAGCTTGCTCATCAGGCGAGTAAAAAATTCATGGCGAGCGTCCGAGACCAATCGCTTCCCATCATTGTGCCAATCCTCGTCCTGCCTGAAATATCCGCCGCGTTCTCGCGCGGTCAAAGCAAGCCCGAATTGGGGATGGCATTTGTGAAAGAGTTACAGAACTTTCCAAATACAACTTTTATCAATGTGGATAAAACTCTCGCAAATCTTGCGGTTGAAATCGCCGCCAACCATCGCCTGCGCGGCAGCGACGCGGTGTACGCCGCCGTTGCGTTGCGGTTTGGAACAGAATTGATCACGCTGGATAAAGAACAGTTGGAACGATTGCCGAAACTGTTGCCCGTGCGAACGCCCAACTAGCGCGACCCAGTTCCCCCGTCGATTTGAAGCGTGTTCCCGTCACTGAGACTATCCATTGAAAGAACAACGTCCCCAGTTTTTTTCATCCATTAAACACTTGCACAGCGCGGAAATTTATCTCTTCGCTGTCTTATTGATCTTCGGCGTTGCCGTTTGCCTTCTGCTTCCCATCAGCGCGGGCTACGACGAAGAGACGCATCTCATGCGCGTCTGGCAGATGTCTGACTTCGCGTTTCTGCCGAACGAAGAGAAGACGCCGTTCCCCGCCGTCTATTGGGAACTTTCGTATCGCAGGCAGTTTATCGTCCGCGCGGTGGAAGCGGATTTCTGGGCAACATATGGAAGCCTGCCGATGGACGCATACGATTACGTGTATGGCACGGTCGAGACGCGCTCGGTCTATTCGCCTCCATTGTTATTGCCTCAAGCAATGGTCATGCGATTTCTCGGAAGAGGCGAAAGACTGCCCGCCCTGCCTGTCTATTATGCCATTCGCCTGATCGGACTTTTCAGTTACGCCTTGCTCGCATGGTTGGCAGTGCGATTCATCCCGTTCGGCAAATGGATTCTCGCCATCCTCGCCGCATCGCCCGTCGCTATTTTACAAGCCTCCACCATCAGCGCGGATGCGATCTCAAACGGCATTGCTTTCCTGTTCATCGGCGGAACAATCGCAATCGCGAATCAAAAAGAAATTCGTTGGAAAGAATGGGGTTGGCTGGCAATACTATTTTTCATTTTGTTTATGGGGAAAGTCAACATCGTTCCGCTTGCTATTCTCCCCTTCCTCATCATTCCTCCCTCACGCTTCAACATGCGATTCGGCTACCTGCTGTTGCTCACAACAGCCGCCGCGCTTTTCGCAATCGAAGTCGTTGGCTGGAATGCGCTCGCTTATTCACAACTTCACGCACTACCCGAAGGCACCAACCCTCGCGGACAAGTTCTATTTATCCTGCGCCAACCGATTGAATTTTTATCCATCCTCAGTCAAACGATTCGCGGCAGATGGTTCAGTTATCTTTTGGACTGGGTCGCCATCTACGGCTTTGCGTACTGGCCCGTCCCCGCATGGACGTTTTATTTATTCGCCGCCGCGCTGATCGCCGCCCTGCTCATCAACAAAGATTCAATTCAGACTCGCACCCGCGTTGGATTGTTACTCGTCTTTCTTCTCTCTTACGTGGGGACATACATCCTGCTCTACATCACCGGCAACCCCGTCGGATTTCGATCCGTGGAAGGCGTACAGGGACGTTACTTCACGACGGTCATGCCGCTTCTTTTCCTCGGGCTGGCTGGTTTGCCCACCCTCAAACGGATTCGCATCCCCAGCGCGCTCCCCGTCATCCTTTCCGTGTTGAGTCTCCTCTTTTACACAACAGGGATGTATCTCTCCTATCATGTCAATTGCGGCTCGCAATTTTATCAATCGGGGTTGTGTTACCAACCCAACTATAAAAACTGGGCGCCCGATGAACGTTATTCGTCGCCAGTATCAACTCAACTGACTCTCAAACAAGAAATCGTTCTAGAATGTAACGGCGCAAGCGAAGTCCGCGTGTGGGTGAACGCCAGCGAAGCAAATCCATCTGGGACGACAAAGTTTATCTTGCAAGATGTTGACCAGGGACGCGAGATCCTTCAAGAAACCGTGAGCAATGCAAAATTCCCCAATGGAGGTTGGTTCACCCTCCACTTTGACCCCGACTGGGAATCGCTGGGAAAATTCTATCTATTGACCATTACATCCAATTCAACTGGTCCGCAAATTGCTTATTCATTGAGAGCCGAATACCCCGCAGGGAAGTTATTCGAAAACGACCAACCCATGCCGCAAGACATGATCTTTCAAACAGGCTGTGTCGCAGGCTGGAACGCGCTTCGTCATTCCAACGCGCCTTAAACTTTTTTACTGCGAAATATTCCCCACCAAACCCAACTCAGGCGCGATCCGTCGCATGGCTTGAATCACATTCCCCACATGTTCCCACAACTCGATGCCGAACTCCTGCGCGGCGTGTTCCATTTCCGTGCGCGACGTGCCCGCCGCGAAAGCTTTATCTTTCCACTTCTTTTTCACGGAACTCGCTTCGAGATCGTACAGCGACTTCGACGGTCGTACCAACGCGACGGCGGTGATCAAGCCTGTGATCTCGTCGCACGCGCAGATGGCTTTACGTCTCATCGTATCGCGCGGCAAGTTCAAATGATCCGCGTGACTCAAAATATCCTGAATGATGTCCTCAGGCACGCCGCGCTCGCGCAACATCAGCGCGCCGTCTTGCGGATGCTGTTCCAGTGTGGGATGGATCTCCCAATCAAAATCATGAAGCAGACCGATCAATCCCCACGCCTCGGGGTCCTCGCCGAACTTCTCCGCGTAGAATCGCATCGCGGCTTCCACCGAAAGCATGTGGCGCACAAGTCCTTCGTTTTTCACGTGTTCACGAACAAGAGATAATGCTTCGTTGCGGGTCATCAATTCTCCAGAGATTCACCGCGAAGAAACGAAGTCCGCGAAGATATTTAAAGAAGGTTTTCTTCGCGCCCTTTGCGCCTTCGCGGTTCAGTTTTATAAACTCGTCGAAGTTTCCAACCCATGCTGCGCGGCAAGTTCGTCGAGCAGAGATTCCACGTCATCGAGAAAACGATCGAGTCCCTGAATGCGCAGTTCGATGCCGAGAGCGGTCAGACCTAATTGTTCACAGACCGAGCGCCACGAACTCGCTCCATCTTCAGGCAGAACATCCGCAGCAAGCGTCCATGTGTAAAGCAGGGGCCACAGCGCGGCGATCGGCAGGTCGCTTTCGATCATCCCCCGAATCGCTTTGTCATAATAATTCAAACGCGTCGGATGCAGACGCGCGTCCACGCGGCTGTTCTCCATCGCGGCTTGAAACGCGACCTTCCATTCGGGGATCCATTCACCGATGGCGGAACCGTCCAATTCGGACGCGCCCAACAGATCGACGAGCGCCGCGTCCAAGCCGGGACGTGAGGCTGTCTCTGCCCGCGACGCAAATTCCAACATCAGACGCCGATCGTGCAGCGGCGGACCCGACAACTCCGCCACCGCGTTGACCGCCTGATACAACGCGCCCATATAACGCAACACATCGGTCGGTGTGACCGTTCCGCTGAGTTCATGCAGGTCGCGCCAGACATTGCGCGCATCTTTCAACAACAAACGCGAACGTTGCAACGCGGGCGCGGGCGCGTTGAATTCAAAACCCGCGCGCAAACCGGCTTGCACGAACTCAAAAAATTTCTCGCGTTCATAAAGCAACATCGGATCGTACATTTCCCACCCCAGCCACGGATCCAACCTCAACTCGCGCGGACGTTTGAACTCCGCCTTGGCGCGGTGACCGATGTCCACGTGGAAGTCGGGCGTCAACTTGACGAATTCGCGCCTGTGCTTCGGCTCGTTCGCATGGACGAGGATGATGTCAATGTCCGCAGTTCCGCCGAGCATCGGGTCGGTCTCTTTCGAGACGAGCGAACCCGTCAGATACGCGGCGATGATGTCGCGGTCGTTGAAGGCGCGCTCTTGCGCGGTCTCTTTGGCGATTCGGATGAGGGATTCTCGGGTGACGCGCATAAATTTTTTAGTTTACTTTCGGAGCGCGGACTTCAGTCCGCCCTTTCTTGTAATAGCAGACTGAAGTCTGCATTCCGAACAAGGTCAAGGCAGGGGCAACGCTTGTTGAAACGGAGGCAGGCTGAGGCTTTGTCGGATGCGTTCTTCCACCTGCTTCAAATGCTCGGGGTTCTGGATGATGTTCAAGTCGTTCGAGTCGATTGTCAAAACGGGCGTGTGGTCAAATGGCTTCGAGAAAAATTCATCGTAGGCGAGATTCAATTCGTTGATGTATGCGCGTTCCATTTGTCTTTCATACGGACGGTCGCGTAGGGCGATGCGCTGCATGAGCGTGTCGGTGGTGGCTTGCAGGTACACGAGCAGATCGGGCTTCTGAATTTTTTCGGCGAGCGCTTCATGCACTTTGTAATACATGTCGAGTTCATCGCCTTTGATGTTGATGCGGGCGAAGAGCGAATCTTTGGCGAAGGTGTAATCGGCGATGACGTTCTTGCCCGTCGTCACCAGGTCTGTGATGGTGCGGCGTTGCTGATGATAGCGGCTCAACAAAAAGAAAATTTGCGTCTGAAAGGCGTATCGTTCGCGGTCGGAATAAAAATCGGACAGGAACGGATTCTCTTCGAAGACTTCCAAAATAATTTCAGCGTCGAACGCGGGTTGAAGCAGGCGGGCGAGGGTCGTCTTACCAACTCCGATGACCCCTTCGATGGCAACGTACATGCGGCTCTCCAGAATTGAGGTAAGGCAAGGATACCATAGAAAGTACACAGGTAAACAGGTACACAAGTAGACAAGTTGATGATGTGCTACGTGTGTACCTGTTTACTTGTCTACGTATTTCCGTGTTTCCGTGTCTACGTGTATACGTGTTTCCTTGTTTACTCCTTTCCCTGTATACTCACCCCATGGAACTCACGCTCGAAAGCGTTTATCTTTTATTATTCATCGCGACGCTTGTGGCAATTGTCGCTCAACGCGTTCATATTCCGTACACAGTGGGGTTGGTGATTGCGGGAATCGTTGTATCGTTCCTCCCCTTCACGCCCAAGATCGAGCTAAGCAAAGACTTGATCTTCACCGTGTTGCTCCCACCCCTGATCTTCGAAGCGACGTTGTTCATCCGCTGGCGCGCGAATCAATCGTCAGGTCGCGTGTTTTTCAGCACGGTGTATCTGCTTGTTGAGAATAATATATCCAGTCACGCCGGATAATAGGGATGTGAGCAGGATGCTAACCTTACTGGCTTGAACAATTTCAGGATCGGTAAACGCCAGTAAAGTGATGAAGATCGACATGGTAAACCCAATCCCGCCAAGGAAGCCTACGCCGATGATGTGCGTCCATGTGGCACCGGCTGGTAAATTAGCCCACCTCATTCGAATGGCGAGCAAGCTAAAGAGGACAATACCGACCGTTTTGCCGAAGAACAAACCTGTAAAAATACCGAGACTGTTGGATGATGTCAATCGCTCGACCCAGCCTTCGCTAAGTACAATTCCGGTGTTCGCCAACGCAAACAACGGGACAATCAAGAAGGCAACGGGTCTATGTAAAACATGCTGAAGCCGATATGAAGGAGAATCTTTGCCGCCGTTCTCATAAGGCAATGCAAATGCGAGAAGCACTCCCGCCACCGTGGCATGAACGCCAGATCGCAACATGAAGTACCACATGAAAAGCCCGAGAATCAAATAAGCCCATAAGTTGTGAACTTTGAGCCGATTTAGCGCCAACAACGCCGTGAAGACACCCAACGCTAGTACTAGATACAGGATCGAGAGATCGGCTGTGTAAAAGACAGCAATCACGGCGATGGCGCCGAGATCGTCCACAATTGCCAGCGCGGTAAGAAATATCTTTAACGAAGCGGGGATTTTGCTTCCTAACAAAGCCAGCACGCCCAATGCAAACGCAATGTCGGTCGCCATGGGAATCCCGACTCCGTTTTGAAATTCTGTACCGCGATTCAAGAGAAAATGGAACAGCGCGGGGAAAGCCATGCCGCCGACCGCCGCAAGCAGGGGCAATAGCGCATTTTTCAGGCTTGATAACTCGCCTCCGTATAATTCCCGTTCGATTTCAAGTCCGATCAAGAGAAAAAAGATCGCCATCAAACCGTCGTTGATCCAATATTCAACGCTATGCTTCAACAGGATTTCGCCAGTCTCGAACCCAACTTGACGATGCCAAAATTCAATATAAGCCGCACCGAAAGGCGAGTTGGAGATTGCAATGGAAGTCAGCGTGCATAGAATCAGAATCACCCCTGAAGATTGTTTGCTTTGAAAAAATTCCTTGAAAAGTTTCGTCAACCTCATGTTTCACCTCACTCCTCTGGATATTATATACTCCTTCACCTCGATCATCGGCGGGCGGGCGCGTTCAGCGATCTCCTCTACCTCCAGAAAATAGCCACGATTGTCATGGCGGATCAACTTCATCGAGCGGTTCACATCTTCCAACACCTCGCGCCCGAAGCGTTTTTCCAATTTGTGCATCACGGTTTGGATGATGGCGAACGACATCTTGCTCAACGCCTCCAAATGTTGGTTGTGATGGATGCGCTCCAGCAAATCCACTTGCGCGATGGCGTGTAAACCGTAACGCTCATAAATATCAATCAACAAACCGGTCTCCACACCGTACCCGGAATAGAACGTCGCCTGCTCCAACGCTTCGCGCCGACCGCCATATTCACCGGAAAGCGGTTGGACGACTCCCGAAAGCTCGGGGTAAAACAAATTCAACAACGGACGCGCCGTCAGCTCAGTGACGCGCCCGCCTCCGCCCACCTGCATCTTTGTGCCCACTTTCAACGGGCGACGGTAATAGCCTTTCACGAACTGGATCTGCGGATTTCTCAACAACGGACCAATAATGCCATACACAAAACGCGGATGGATATTCACGATGTCTGTGTCAATCCACACGATGATATCGCCCTTCGTGACAAGTAAACTCTTCCACAACGCGTCGCCTTTGCCGCGCCGCGCGCCGTATCGTTCCAGCAACTGCTGATGAATGTACACCGGCACGCCCTCCGCCTCCGCGATCTCGCGCGTCCGATCCGTCGAATTGGAATCGATCAACACGATCTCATCGAGCAACGGTATGTTTTGCATCAACTCTTTTTTCATCATGCGGATCACATTGCCCACCGTCTCTTCCTCGTTCAACGCGGGCAACGCCAGGCTGATGGTGAGTCCCTGACTCTTTTTCAATTCCACTTCTTCGCGCAAGCGGCTGAACTCATCGGCATGGAATGTTTTTTCGCCGAACCATTTATCCACGAGGATGGTGATCGCGTCCACGCCCGCGATCTCATCATAGACCTCATACGGAAACGGTCTGCCGCTTTTCACCGCGATCACCGCGCACTTCGCCTCATGCAGGATGCGATCCGCCACCGACCCCAGCGAAGCGGAACTCGTCATCGGCTGTGATGTCGTTCCCAAAATGATGACGTCCTTTTGCTTGGCATGATTCAGGATGACTTGCGCCGCGTCATCCGTGACTTCGACCTGCTTCGCCACCTCGGGCATTTGTCTCAGCACCCGATCCAAACCCTTGAACGGCGCGTCGAGATCCGCTTTCGCATCGTCTGGTCTGCGGATGTGGAGAGTCGTGACGCCTTTCGATTCGAGTCCCAGCCCCACGCGGAACGCCAACTCCGCGTGCGGACCACCTCGCACTGGGACCAGAACCTGCTTCGGCTTGCTGGAAATTTTCCCGCGTATCAACGCCACGTCGCACGGCGGACGCACGAGCACGTCGCTCGCAGAGACGCGAAGAGCCTTGAGATGCGAATCAAATTCAAGCAGGAGGAGATCGGGCTTTTCATCCTGCACGAGTTTTGAAAGACGGTTCCACGGCTCGTAATCCACGATGACTTGCGACTTTGCAGTCACGCGCGGATCTTTGCCGAAGATGCGGAGCAACTTGCGCAGCGCGCGCGCCGAAGCCGCGCCCATACTCAACGATTGATCGGGCGGAACAACGACAACGCCGACGAGGATGATCTCGGCGTCGAAGTGCCGCGCCGAATCAAGCGCGTGGATGCCAGGACCTTCGTGAACCAACGGAACAAGTATTGTGCGGATGGGCATAAAGCCATTTTGTTTTTGCATTGTGTGTCCTTTCAAGTAAATCTTCCTCGCTGAGCGGAGCGTCCTTCGACTGCGTTCGTCGCAACGAACGCTCCTCACTCCGCTCAGGACGGAAGTTTCTTTGGAAAGAGCGAAGCGCTGCCCTGAGTGTGTCGAAGGGTCGAAGCGCGCGCATTCCTAAATTTATTTGTTTATCTGCAAGCTGTCGCGTTACAGTAATGGCGCGATGTGCTGGCGATAGATCGCTTCCCAACGAAATGATTGGCGCGCGCGCATTGCCAGCCGCGCGGAGAGTGATGTTTGAAAGTGACTCGCGATCAACTTCGCGACAGTTTCAGGTTTTTCATCAGGCGAAAAGAAAAGAGCATCTTCGCCGCCGAGTTTTTTCAGCGGAGGAATATCCGCGCAGAACGCGGGGAGGTGACTAAACGCGGCTTCGAGCAACGGGATTCCGAATCCCTCTTCGCGGCTGGGGAAGAAAAGCGCGTCTGCCACACGGTAAAAATCGGCGATGATTTCATCGGGCAGAAAATCATCATAAAGTTCAGCGAGGAAATGTGCTGAACCATCCAAGCCAAGTCGCTTACGCAAAGTTGTGAGCATCTCAAAATATTTGACGTTGTTCCCATTGTGCGGACCGAGCGGACCCGTCACCACGAGCGCGGCTTGAGGAAAATCTTTTTTCAATTCAGCGAGAGTATGCAACGCCAGTTCGATATTCTTGCGCGGCGTGATGCGGACAGGCAGAATCAATATCGGCGCGGCGTTTAGCAGATTCGTTTTCTCAAGCAGGGACTCGGTCAACGCTTCGAGTTTGTAAAACTCTTCCACATTCACACCGTTGGGAACAACTCGAATCGAAGCAGGTTCGATGTTCATCAATTCCGCCAATTCATCGCGGCGTAATTCTGAGACGACAACATGCGTGAGATTGCCCCAATCTGTTTTCAATAGGTTCCACGGATAGCCTTCATGCAGTTCATGCAGGTAACGTGAAGTTGTCCACGCGAGGTCGTGATGCCAGAGAATCAGGCGCGGCAGTTTTCGCGGAGCGGTTGTATGAAGTTGATGAAGCGCGGCGGTGAGCGCGAGGTTCTTGTTCAGCGAACAGACGTTGTGCGCGATCAACACGTCCGCGTCCGTGAGAGCCTTTTGCAGTTCGATCGCCAGTTTGTCGCGTATCACTGCGAATTCATCCGTCACCTCGCCGCGATCCAATCCCTCTTTGACTTGCAAGATGCGCTCATGGCGCGAGTCGGCAAGCGGCATTATGACCAGTGGAATATGCTCAGTCAATGATTCACCGCGCGCCGCGATCAAGCGCACGGAATGTCCGTTATTCGACATTAGTCGCGCGTGGTGGGCGATGACGCTTTCCACGCCGCCGACGATGGGAGGGACGGAGTAATGGAGGAGGGCGATGTTCATGTCGAAGAACGTCCCGCAGGTTTCCTGGGATGGTCAAGATTTGAATCAAAACCTGCGGGACGGTTTTTTCCTTTCATACATAATTCTTTGTTCCGTCAGCAGTTGTACTGCTGACGGACGGCAGTACCAGCGGCAGTGCAACTGCCGCTAGATCATTCATACCTGATACCCCAAACAATCTGCCACGATGGACTCTAACCGACGCTCTAGAACGGTGTAGGAAAAATATCGTTTGGCGAGTTGGTAATTTGCATCCACCCATTCCTGCGTCTGGCCTGGATTCTTCAAGGCATAACGAGTTGCGGTGAGCGTGCTGTCGCTGATGAAACCGTCGAACCAGATGGTGCGGAAACCTTTCGGCTTGATGTCCACTTCGTAGATGGAGTAATTGCTGACAAGGATCAAACGGCGGTAGTACACGGCTTCGAGGAACGCATTGCCAAAGCCTTCGATGGTGGATGGATACGTGATCATGTCCGCGTGAGGGTACACGTCGCTGAGGGTGTAGATTTTCTTTCCATCGCTGGTCGTGCCGCGCTTGTCTTGCACTTGATCCGCTTCGAATCGCACGGTCACATTCAGCAGATTGGCATACTCGCGCACGCGTTGTTCGTAGGCTGTGCCTTCATCGTCCGCGGCGTGCGAGATGATGAGTTTGGCGGGCAGGTCGAGGCGGCGCATAAGTTCAATCGCATGTTCGATTCCCTTGCGTTGGATGACGCGCGTCGGTTGCAGGAAAAAATATTCCCCGTCGCGAATGTCGAAGTCGGCGCGCACAGTTTCACTGTAGGAGTCTGAAGCGGGCGGCGGGGAGTCGAAGTCCATCACGTTGGGAATCACGCGCGCCGCCAATCCATAACGCGAAGCGATCTGTTGGGCTTGAATCGAATTGATGACCACGTGTCGAATCGAAGGCAGGGTCGGCGGGAACGCGGCGGCGAGATAATCGTTGACGCAGTTGACTTGAAAACGCTGGCGCTCCCAATGAAAATCGTGATGATGCGCGATGGTCGGGTAGCCCGTCTCGGCGATGAACTCGGTGATGGCAAGACCCAGCGGAAGGTTGAGCGGAATCGTCACTGCGTTTTCGACGATGAGAATCTCGAGATCGAATCGCCGCGCAAATTCATACAAATGATCTTTGAAATAATCCTTGAGTTCGTTCACGCGGCGCGTCATCGCGGGCGGGCGAACATAGATGGAAAAAAAATCTTTATGCAAATGCGGAATTTCAGGATGCTCCGCGCGCGCCTCATTTGCGACCGTCCAACTGCCCGAATAGGCTTGCTGATTCAATTTGTCAATTTCGGGATGACGATAAAACGCTTCAGGCACGACGTGGGACTGATTCGGCTCCCGATCACATTCGCCCGCGAAGTAAAAACACCTGTGTCCGAGTCGCTCCAGCACGGTTGCCCATTTCGCCGTTTCAAGCGAGACGCCGTCGGTGCCTGCGAAACGGGTGGAGATGAAGCCGATGTTGTGAGAGGAAGGTGTCATAGTTGTTTGCCTTTGAGCGTTTCCGTCATTGCGAGGAGGGCGCAGCCCGACGAAGCAATCTCCGTCACAAGGTTGGGGATTGCTTCGACCCCTCGGCGTTTGAGCCTCGGGTCTCGCAATGACGGGTTAGGTTATTTTTATCCACAAAACTTGATATGGCTCAAGAGTGAGGTTTGAAATTTGAATCTCGTGACCTGTGAGAAGATCAGTCGCCGATTTGTAATTTGTTGTGAAAGATAGTTTCTTTTCACTCACGTTTTGCAAACACAACACACGAGATTTCCCATCAGGCGAAATTCGTTCGATGGCAAAAACGGAGGGATGAAGATTCAAAACCACCTGTGTCCCGTGCGGGTGGAATGCAGGTGAACTGCTTCTGGCTTTCAGCAATTGACTGTATCGTTTGAAAACTTTGAAGCGCAGGGAGTTTTCATCCGCAAGTTGGTTTTGCAATTCGTCGAACTGACATTTCTCGCGGTTGATCGTGCGGTTGCGCCCTGTCTGTTTGACTCCTTCCGTCCAGCCGCTTGAGCCGAAGAGACTGTGGAAGTAAATCCCTGGCACACCGATCAGCGAAAGCATGATGGCTTGAGAGGCGATGAAGCGGTTGACTTGCAGATCGAGGGATTCGCGTTCGCCCTCATCCCCAGCCCCTCTCCCAGCGGGAGAGGGGCTGGGGAGAAGGGCGTTCGGATCAGACAACGCATCGAAATAATTGATATTCATCTCGTAGGGACTTTGCGTCCCGTCTGCGTTGTGTTTGTAGGAGATCAAGCCGCCGTGTTCGAGGGTTTTGTTTACCAACGAGTCAATTTCCTCGTCAGACAAAATGCCGCGCGCGGGATTCAGTCCGATCCCATCGTGCGAGGCGAGGAAGTTGAAGAAGGTGGTTTGGTTCGATGGCAGAGTTAACGTCTTTGCCCAATTCGATAAAGTTTGCGCGTCGCCTGTGTGGAAGGCATGGAGAGTTAGCGGAGGCAGTGCAAAGTTGTAAACGAGTTGCGCTTCGTTCGTGCCATCGCCGAAGTAGGAGATATTGTCCACGTGCGGAACATTTGTCTCAGTGATGAAATGCAAATGCGGTGCGGCGTCGTTCAACGCGGCGCGCAGGAATTGGACAACGGCGTGAGTCTGCGGAAGGTGGATGCAGGTCGTGCCGATCTCTTTCCACAGGTAGGCAATCGCGTCGAGGCGGATAAAGTCCGCGCCGCGTTCGGCGTAGAGCAGGAGGATGTCGAGAATTTCGAGCAGGACTTCGGGATTCTTGAAGTTGAGGTCAATCTGGTCGTCGCTGAAGGTCGTCCACACTTTTTTCTCGCCCGATGGAGTTTGAAACGGCGTGAGCAACGGCAAGGCGCGCGGACGCACAACTTTTGAAAGATCGGGTTCGCGTGCGACGGTGATGAAGTACTCTTTGTATTGCGGATCGTCCTGTAGAAATTTCTGGAACCATTCGCTTTTGGAGGAGATGTGATTGATGACCGCGTCGAACATCAGGCGGAAGTTTTGCATCGCCGAGACGTCGTCCCAATCGCCGAGGGCGGAGTCAATCTGACGATAATCCACGACTGAGAAGCCGTCGTCGGACGTCCACGGGTAGAACGGCAGGATGTGAATCCCGCTGACGACATCCTTCAAATATGTGTCGCAAAATTTCTTGAGGGTTCGAAGCGGTTTTTCGTTTGTGCGTTGCACTTGATCGCCGTAGAGGATGAGGATCGAGTCGCGCTGGCTGAGTCCGCCGTCCCGTGGAGAGAGGCGGGCGCGATGGTCGGAGAGGATCGTTTGCACGCGATCCAGAAGTCGAGAAGCATGATCTTCTCCATAAAGAAAAGTGAGATGACGCAATAGAATATTTGACATGATTGATTCATTCAATTCATTCCCGCCTGTGATGATCTCGTTCTGAAATTTTTATACCACAAAATTTTGGGTTGTGGTTAATTGTTCTTAAAGCATGCCCATAAAAAAACATCCCGCATGAAGCGGGATGTTTGACGTCTATTTTTTGATCATGCGCGGCGCAAAAATGAACAGCGCGGAAAGGATCACGCCGCCCGCAAAGAAAGGCGCGGGCGCGCCGAGCCATTGAAAGAGAAAGCCGTAAAACAAGGGGGCAATGGCGTTCGCCGCGCTGAACGCCGCCGAGGAAAGACCGAGCATTCCGCCCACTTCGTCTTTCTCCGAAGCCTTTGTGATGAGGCTGTTCACTGCGGGTTGCAGTGTGCCGCCTCCTAAAGCGGCGGGCAGGCTGGCGACCAGAAGCCAGATAATGCCAAGCCATCCGCGCGCGGCTTCGTCGGGTAAAGCGACGTTAATGCTTTGGATCGAGGTGTGGAACTCGCCCTGCCCAGCCAGACTCTGCAACACGCGCGCTTTTTCATACCAAGGGACTGGCACGGCGGGAGTCAGCGCCGTGCCGATCAACCCCAGCGCGAGCGCGCCGATCCCCATCAACGCCAGCCAACGGTCGCCTTTTTTCCTCGACCAGGAGCCGATCAGCGCGCCTTGTACGATGATGATGAGAATACCCGCGAGCATAAACAAGCCGGAGGTGTCGCGCGCGTCCATGCCTAAACGGCTCAGCGTGAACAGCGAAAAGAGCTGTTCATAGCCTCCAAACGAGACCTGATAAAAGAACATGACGATCAAAAGGAACATGATGGCGGGCTTGCCGCTAAATGTGGAACGGAGCGCTGCCAGCGAAAACGGGCGGCGGTTGCGCGAGGCTTGCGGGTCTGCGGTTTCGTTGATCGTTTCTTTGAACCAGAATATCGTCAGCAACATGGATGCGAGCGAGAACAGCGCGGCAGTCCATGCGACGTATTGATAGTTCTGTCCGCTCGCGGCAAGGACGATAAACGCCAGAATGGGTCCCAGCACAAAGCCGACGCCGAACGCCGCGCCGACCAAGCCCAACCCTTGCGTGCGGGTCTTTTCGTTGGTGCTGTCTGCAATGGCGGCTTGCGCCGTGGAAATGTTCGCGCCGGAGAGCCCGTCAATGATGCGGGAAACGAATAAAAGAAAGAGGCTGTTGGCAAACCCAAGCAAAATAAAGCCGATCAAGGTGCCGACCTGACTCGCGATCAAGATCGGTTTGCGCCCAAAACGGTCGGAGAGTCTCCCCATGATCGGCGCGCCGATGAACTGCATGAGCGGGTAAGAGGCTTGCAGGATACCGACCAGGAACGGTTCCGCGCCAAAACGCGCCGCATACAATGGCAGCAACGGTATGATGATGGACAGTCCCATCAGGTCTACAAGGACGATCGCTAGAATGGGGAGAATGCGTTTGAAATCGAGCTTTTCGCTGTTCTCATTTTGGGTTGTCGTCGTCATAAAAAAATAACCATATCAATTTCAGCAATACGGGATGAGCATGGCTCATCCCGTATTCTAACTTCTTTAGGGCACTCAATTTCAGGCGGGAACCGCTTCCAACACTTCTCCCTGCTGGGCGAACTGACTCATGTACAGGTTGTGATAGAAGCCTCGCGCGGCGAGCAATTCTTCGTGCGTGCCTTGCTCCACGATGTCGCCGTGATCCATCACGAGGATCAAGTCCGCGTTGCGGATGGTGGAGAGACGGTGCGCGATGACGAAACTGGTGCGGTTCTTCATCAGGGCGTCCATGGCGCGTTGGATGAGGACTTCGGTGCGCGTGTCCACCGAGCTGGTGGCTTCATCGAGGATGAGGATCTTCGGGTCGGCGAGGAACGCGCGCGCGATGGTGAGCAATTGCATTTGTCCCTGCGAGATGTTGGAGGTCTCTTCGTTCAAGACCATGTTGTAGCCGTCCGGCAATGTGTGGACGAAATGATCCACGTGCGCCATTTGCGCGGCGGCGATCACTTCTTCATCGGTCGCGTCCGGGCGCCCATAGCGGATATTTTCCATGATGGGCCCGTTGTACAGCCACGTGTCTTGAAGCACCATACCGAACATCTTGCGCAGATCGTGGCGGGTGTAGTCGCGGATGTCATGTCCGTCCACGAGGATGGAGCCGCTGTTCACATCGTAGAAGCGCATCAATAATTTGACCATGGTAGTCTTGCCCGCGCCGGTCGGTCCCACGATGGCGACCTTTTTGCCCGGCTTCGCTTCCGCCGAAAAATCGTTGATGATGATCTTGTCCGGGCTGTAGCCGAAGTGGACGTCTTTGAATTGCACGTGACCGGTCACATTCGCCAGCGCGACCGGGCTTTGGGTGTCGGGGATCTCTTCTTCTTCCGCGAGGAATTCGAAGACGCGCTCCGCCGCCGCCGCAGTCTGCTGCAGGACGTTGGAGATGTTCGCCAGCTGAGTGATTGGCTGGGTGAACGAGCGGACGTATTGAATGAACGCCTGAATATCACCGACGGCGATGGTCTTCTTGATGACGAGGTAGCCGCCGAGGACAGCGACCGCCACGTAGCCGAGGTTGCCGATGAACATCATGATCGGCATCATCATGCCGGAGAGGAACTGCGACTTCCACGCCACGTCGAACAATTTGTTATTCGACTCGTCGAATTTCTTGACGCTCTCCTCTTCGCCGTTGAAGGCTTTCATCACGATGTGACCGCCGTACATTTCTTCCACGTGACCGTTGACATTGCCGAGGAAATCCTGCTGGTCCTTGAAATATTTCTGCGATTGGCGCACGATCACACTGACTACGATCCCCGAAAGCGGGATGACGATCAATGCCGCCAGCGTCATCAGCCAGCTGATGGAGAGCATCATGATCAACACGCCGACCACGGTCACGAACGACGTGATGAGCTGGGTGAGGCTCTGACTCAACGTCTGGTTGACCGTATCCACGTCGTTGGTGATGCGCGAGAGCACTTCGCCGTGCGTGTTGCGGTCAAAATACTTCAGCGGCATGCGGTTCATCTTCTCCGAGATGTCGCGGCGGAAACGGTAGGCGATGTTGGTCGAAACGTCCGCCATGATCCAGCCTTGAATGTAGGCGAACAGCGAAGAGACCAAATACAAGCCGAGCGCGAGGAGAATGATCTGCCCGATGTAGTCGAAGTCGATCGAGCCGGTGTTGTTCAATTGCGCCATCACGCCTTCGAATAATTTTGTGGTGGCGTTGCCAAGGATCTTCGGTCCCGCAATATTGGATGCGGTGGAAGCGATGGCAAAGAGAAAGACGATGATGATCGCGCCGCGATAGTTGCGCATATATGCGATCAACTTGCCCATCGTGCCTTTAAAGTCGCGGGCTTTTGAAACGGGCGCGCCCATCATCGCGTGCGGACCGCGCATCATCGAGCGGTTTTGTTGTCCGCCGGGTCTGTTCATCATGCTAATTCCTCCTGAGTCAATTGCGAGGTCGCAATCTCTCGGTATGTTTCACTATTTTCCATTAATTCTTTGTGCGTGCCTCTGCCTACGATGCGTCCTTCATCCAGCACGATGATCTGTTCGGCGTTCTTGATAGTCGAGACGCGCTGGGTGACGATCAGCAACGCGCTGTCGGCGGAGTAGGTTTTGAACGCGCGTCGCAGGGCGGCATCCGTCTTGAAATCGAGCGCGGAGAAACTATCGTCGAGAATATAGATCGGCGGTTTCTTGACCAATGCGCGGGCGATGGAGAGTCGTTGCTTCTGCCCGCCGGAGACATTTGCGCCGCCTTGCGAAATTTCCGCGGCGATGCCCTGCGGTGTTGAATCCACAAACTCTTTGGCTTGCGCCGCTTCGATCGCGGCATGAAGCGTTTGCGGGCTGGCGTCCTTATCGGCATAGCGCAGGTTGCTCTCGATGGTGCCGGAGAACAGCGCGCTCTTTTGCGGGACGTAGCCGATCTTTTCGCGCAGGTCGTGCTGGGTCACATCGCGGATGTCTGTGCCGTCCACCAGAATTGCGCCGTCCGTCACTTCGTGGAAGCGCGGCAACAGGTTGATGATGGTGGACTTGCCCGAACCGGTCGAGCCGATGAACGCGGTCATCTCGCCGGGTTTGGCGGTGAAACTAATATCATGCAGGACATCTTCGTCCGCGCCGGGATAGCGGAAGGACACATTGCGGAACTCGACTTCGCCTTTGAACCGCGCGGGGAATTTCTTCGGTTCTTTCGGATCGGTGATGTGGATCTCCGTTTCGAGCACTTCGGCGATCCGATCGGCTGAGACCGAAGCGCGCGGCAGGATGAAGAACAACATGGACATCATCAGGAACGCGAACATGATCTGCATTCCATATTGCATAAAGGCGATCATGTCTCCCACTTGAATGTTGGCGGCGGCGACTTGTTTCGCGCCGAACCACGTCACCGAGACCACGAGCAGGTTCATCACGAACATCATCACCGGCATCAAGACCACCATCAAGCGGTTGATGTATAAACTCACCGAGGTCAGGTCCGCGTTGGCTTTCTCGAAGCGCTTCTCTTCAAACTTCTGCATGTTGAACGCGCGGATGACCATCATGCCCGAGAGATTCTCGCGCGAGACAAGGTTGAGGCGGTCTACTAAGTTTTGAATGATGCGGAACTTCGGCAGGGCGAACGTCATCACGATGGCGATGATGCTCACCAGAGTCAACACCGCTACGATGATCAACCACGCGAGCGGCGAATCCTGCGAAAGCACTTTGATGATGCCGCCGATGCCGATCAACGGCGCGTAGAAGATCATGCGGATCATGAACATCATCACCGTTTGGATCTGCGTGATGTCGTTGGTGGAGCGCGTGATCAACGACGCGGTGGAAAACTTCTCGAATTCGGAACTGGAGAACGATTCCACTTTTTGGAAGGTGAAACGGCGCAAGTCGCGCGCCAGTCCAGCCGCGATGCGCGCGGAAAGAAAGCCCACCGTGATCGTACACACAGCGGAAAGAAGTGTCAGCAGCAACATCCAGCCGCCCGCCGAAAGCACATAATCGTTTTGCAGTTTGGCGGTATCCATGCCCAACGCTTCATATTCTGCTTTGACCGCGCTGATAGACGCCTGCACGATCATACTGTCGCCCAACGCTTCAAACTTCGAGTTGACCGAATCCTGGATCTTCAAGCGCTGCTCCGCCGGAAGTTGCTCCAGCATGGTGAAGAGGTCTGTGCCGGGCGGAAGTTTGCTCAGGTCGAAGCCGCCGAACGCCGCGCCCATTTCCGCCGCTTTCGCCGGGTCGGCAACCGCTTGTTCGATGCCAGCCACCGTCAACAACGCCTTGCCCATGATGGGATTGAGGCGCTCGATCTCCGCTTTGTCAATTTCATTCAACACATAAATTGATTCGTTTTCCAGCGCGGGATAATTTTTAACGAGGGTATCGTAGTCAGCGGTGTTTTGATCCACTAGCGTGTAATCCGCGAGGACGGAGGCTTTCTCTTCGTCGCTCAAAAACACGACGACGCGGTTCATCTCGCTTTGGCGGATCGCCGCCGGCACAGCGTTTTCGATCCCGCTTTGCTGGATGCCGGTGTTGACGATGCGCGATAGATAATCCGGCAGGGCGAGGTCGAAATTCGCTTGCACGAACAACAGCGCGATGGAAATGATCAACGCCCAGCGATAAGGTTTTAGATACTTTGCTAATTTCAACATGAATGCTCCTGATTCTTGGAAAGTGTTCCTTGTGAAGAGGGTCGGGTAAATAGAGAGTAGAGAATAGAAAATAGAGAGTAGAGTCTACGGTTTGCTTATGAATTGGATGTGAATTCGTTTGGGAATTACGCCGGTGAGTGAACCGCGTCCGCTTCCAGTTCTTTTACGGCTTTGGTCATCAACTCAAGCGCCTCGCTGACCTTGGCGCGCTCCGCGGCGGATAGTTTCCCCGCAAGATCATCCACCCAATGGTATCGCTCCTGCCCGCCGCGTCGGAGGAGTTCCCGACCTTTGTCGGTGAGATTCAGCAACTTGGCGCGGCGATCCTTCGGGTCTTCCTCGCGTTGGACAAAACCGTTCTGCACGAGTTTATCTACCAACTGGCTGGCGGCGGCGGCGGTGATCTCAAACCGTTCGCTCACTTCAGACATGCCGAACGCGCCTTTGTGGTGCAACTGCATCAAAATGCTGAACTGCGGCATCGAAAGCTCGCAGGATTTGGCGAACTGCGCCCAGCCGCGCATGGAACGGTGCATGAACACGTCCATCCAC
>CAYWCN010000013.1:0-53141 GCA_964456775.1 uncultured Anaerolinea sp. | reverse complement strand
CGGGCAATTTCGAGCATGGCTTCGGCGTGTTCGCGGATGCCTTGCGGATCGCGCAAGTAGATGAGCAGACTGCACGCGGCGAGATGCGCCATTGCCATGTTGGGAGGGGAGAGGGGGCGGGCAACCTCGATGGTTTCAACGAGGAGTTTGCGCGCCTGGTCAATTTTGCCGATGTGCCAGAGCGCAAGAGCGGCATGGTTTCGCACGGTCACTTGCGGGTCGAACGGAGACCATGAATGTTCCTCGGTCTTGTAGTGTTGGAATATTTTCTCTATCCATTCGCCCACCTCCGAAAACTTACCGACCTCGTAGGCAAACAGCGCCTGCGTGAAATATGCCCACACGAGATACATGGACACCCCGTCTCGTTCCGCGATGCGCAGAATTTCGTGTTGGATCTCTTCCGAAGCCCTCATATCGGAGCGGCTGTTGGCGGTTGACCACAAACCCAACAAGATGAAAAAGAATTGAGGCGACTCGCCTAGTTGCAGGGAAATTTCTCTCGCCCGCTGATAGGCTTGCAGTTCCTCGGAGGAACCGAATCCTTTCGTGGCTGTGAAGATCTGCCCGAGAGAGAGTTCTAAAGGCAGTTCCATTTGAGCGCGATCGGGCGTGTCGGGCAGGGTTTGAAGAATGTTGATCGCCTTCTTGTAATGTTGGCACGCCTCCACGAGCGCGGCTCGGGCTTGGGCGAAATCTCCGGCGGTTTGCCAGGCTTCCACGGCTTTTTCGGCATCGCCTGCTTCGGTGAGGTGATGCGCCACAAGTTCGGGTCGTTGTTTGGCGGTCTCGGGAAATTTTTCGTTCAACGCGGCGCTGACCGCGCGATGAAGTTCGCGCCTGCGGCTTTTCAACAATGAGCCGTAGGCGGCTTCTTGCACGAGCGCGTGCTTGAACGTGTAAATTACATCTCCACTGCTTTCGTCTCTAAAGACCAGCCCGGAAGCGGTCAACTGTTCGAGTTCGTCTTGCAGGGATTCTTCGGATTGTCCCGCGATCGCCGCCAGCAGGGAGTAGGGGAAGGCTCGCCCCAGCACTGAGCCGATCTGCGCGATCTCTTTATGCGGACCAAGAAAATCGAGGCGCGCCATCAACAGGTCTTGTAGTGTCGAGGGGATCTGCGAGGCTTTGTCCGCGATGGAACGCGCGCCAGCCATGCTTTGCGAAAGTTCCTCCGCGAAAAGCGGATTCCCGTCTGTGCGCTCCGCAAGAGACTGCAAGATGTCCGGCGGCACAAGCGTCCCCAGCAAATTGCCGATCATCTCGCGGACGTTCTCATGGTCGAGCCGCGAAAGCGTGATCAATGAATGGAACGGGCGCGTGGGCCACGGCGGGATGAAGCGGGGGCGCGCGGTAAACAAGAGCATCACCGCAGAATGTTCCACTTGCTCGCCCAGCATAACGAACTCTTCGAGCGTGGAAGGATCGGAAAAATGCAGGTCTTCAACCACAAGGATTGTCGGCTGGGCGCGGGATGTGCCGATGACCCAATCCACCAGGGATTGCAGTAACTGTACGCGTTGTTGTTCGGGGGAAAGCAAGATGGGCGGATATTTTCCCGGCGGAACGGGGATGCCCAGCAATGACGCAACCAAAGGAACAGATTTCGTCGTATCCATTCCCACCAATGAAAACGAATTCTCGAGGTCTGCGATCTTCTTGTCGGCTGTCGCTTCCGCTGTCCACTCGAAAGCGTTCTCGATCAGATCAATCGTCGGCGCGAATGGCGTATCCTGTTCATACGGAGATGACTCGCCCTCGATCCATGTATGAGGCACGCCGCCGACATCCTGCTTGAATTGTCGCAAAAGCCGCGATTTGCCGATGCCCGCCTCGCCGGTGATCATCACGAGTTGCCCATGTCCTTTTTGCACCTGCGCCCAACGGCTCATCAACAAATTTCGTTCGTCTTCGCGTCCCATGAAAGGCGTGAGCGAGTTCACCGCTGTGGCGTGCAGGCGGCTCCGCACGCCGGAAGGCCGTTCGACCTTGAAGAGTTGAACCGGGTCTGGGAATCCCTTCAAAATGTGCTGACCGAGATCGTCAACGATGAAGAAGCCCGCGACGAGTCGCTGTGTGGCGGCAGAAATGCAGACGGAATCCGGTTCAGCCGCTGTCTGGACTCTTGCCGCCAGGTTCGGCGTTTCTCCGAAGATGTTGCCTGAGTCGCCCCCTTCCTGGCGGATCATCACTTCCCCGGTGTGGATGCCGATGCGCACCGCAATGCGTTTCGAAAATTCTTTTTCCAACGCGGCGTTCAGTGTTTGAATTTCTTCGAGAAGCGCCAGCCCCGCTCGCACGGCGCGTTCGGCGTCGTTTTCGCGCGCTTGTGGATACCCGAAGAGGATCAATATCCCGTCCCCTAAATATTGTTGGACGTGTCCCTCGAATCGCTTCACAACGCTGGCGGCAGTCTGGTGATAGCGGCTGAGGATGCTGTGCCAGTCTTCCGGGTCGAGTTGCGCCGAGAGTTCGGTGGAACCGACCACGTCTGAAAATACGACCGTGACTTGTCGTCGTTCACCGTAAGAGGATGGAGCCGAAGCCATTGGTTAGTGCCTCGTAGTTGAAATGATAAAACAACAGGGCGGTGATATACACTGCCCTGTTCGATGTCGTCTATTTTCCGAAGACGAAATACTTGCCCATGCCAAGCGCCACGCCCATGTCGCCGCTCACCTTGACCTTGCCCTTCATGAACGCCATGGTTGCGTCCAGTTCGCCGGTGGAAATTTTGATGTAGTCTTCCGAGTCCACGGTCATCGTCATCTTTGGGTCTGGGTGCAAACCCTCGGTGGATTCGCACTTCTGGTCTTTGACGATCACGTACCAATTGGATGCCTGCGCCCCTGTGAATATGAATTGCACGATCGTATCTACGCCTTTGGCTTTGTCTGGCTGGAAGGCGGTCTTGATGGTTTCGGTCATCAACTCGCGGACGGTGGTTGGCATGGTCGTTTCTCCTCGTCTGACTTTATTTTAGTGAAGTATAGCATACGCAGTGGCGCAGGCTGGCGGGTGATATGTTACATCGCGTTGTCAAGTGCATCCTTGGCTTCCGCCAGCCCCACGCCGGTCAGTTCGCGATACGCCTTGATCGCCTCGACCTTGTCTCCGCGGTGTATTGCGGCTTGAACCTGAGGCGATTGAATCGGGTCGGCGAATTCGGGATACGGCATGTCGAGTTTGCTATATACAACTTTCAGGTTTTCCTCGAGTTGCTTGATGCGGTCTCTCAACACTTTCAAGTCGTTTTCGTGAACCATAGTTTTCTCCTATCCTGTAGATCGAATGTGTTTACCGATTGCATTGAAAACGCGATATTGCCGCGTCGAACAACGCGGGGGCGGTGGTTTCGTCTGGCGCGTAAGCCTTCCACGCGAAGACGCGGTCGCCGCACGTCCACGCCGCCGCGCCGCCGTAGGGGAGCAGGCTCGACGCCGTCGAAGTGATCGAGGTGTAGACCACGTTCATATCGCGAACCAGTTTCACGTCCGGGGCGCCGACGCGGGTGTCGATCTGCGCATCCAAAATCAGGTCAAGCAGAAATTGCGGGTCAGCCGTGCCGGGCGCGACCTGCCAGATCATGTGGATGAACAAATTGCCGTTGAACGCGGCGAGCACTCCCTGCGAGTAACTGCTCGGCGCGGCAGGGTTCTGTTGCGCGCTCACGTCGTAGAACGCAATGTCTATGGGATGCCCGATGCAAAATTGATACTCGCAGAACAAACCCGCGAGATCGAACGGCGTGGGCGAGGGATACGGCGTTGAGATGGGTTGTGAAGTGGTCGTGGGGATCGCGGCGAGTGTGGATGCAACCGCGACCTGAACTTGAATGTTTGGGTCGGGTTTCGGCGCGCAGGCGGTTACAATTAATGCAAGCGCCAAAACGAATTTGTTTCGCATGGTCACGATTATACAATCATACGGAACATTCTGGATGGCGGTCACGTCCTTTGGAAAAGGAGTTTGAATGAAACAAATACTATTATCTATGATATTGATCTTGGTTCTTGCCGCCTGCGCCCCAGCCGCGGCGCCGACAGAACAATCATTTATTCCCATTGATGATATACGGATCACGCCTACGACGGAAACGGAATTGACTCCCGCTGAGCAGGCGGCGGTCTCGCGTCTTTCCTCGACGTTCAACCTGTCACCCGATCAAGTCAGCATTCTCTCAACGGAGGCTGTTTCATGGCCCGATGGTTGTCTTGGAATCCAGCGACCGGGGATGATGTGTACGGAAGCGATTGTGCCCGGTTACAAGATCGTTTTGCAGGCGGGCGGCGAACAGTACGAATTCCGCACGAACGAGAGTGGAAGTCAAGTCGTGCAGGTGAGCGGCGCGCCCCTCGGCTTGATGGAAGAAGCCATCACCGCGCAGCTCGCGTCCAACCTTGGGTTGGATGTGGATGAGATCGTTGTGTTGAGCAGTAAAGAGGTCGAGTTCCCCGATTCATGCCTCGGAGTAGCCGTGCAGGATGAGATGTGCGCTCAAGTGGTGACGGCAGGCAAGATCATCGTGTTGAAAGCGAACGGTCTTGATTTCGAATATCACATCAGCGCGGACGGAAGCCGCGTAAAACCTGTCACGCCTGCCCTCACATGGACGCGCGAAGGCGGCATCGCCGGGTTCTGCGATCAATTGACCATCTTCCTCTCCGGCGAGGTGTATGGAAGCACCTGTCGTTCCGAACAACCCGAAGTGACGAGGAAATTCTTCGCCGATTTACTTTCGGCAACGGAACAAAAGCAATTCTTCACATGGGTTCAAGAATTTGGTCAGGTGAGTTTGGATGTGTCGGATCCCGCTGGCGTTGCCGACCGTATGATCGTCACGCTTGAATTTCAAGGGAACGGAAAGAAACAGCCCACCGAGGCTGAGCAACAAGCGCTGATGGAATTTGCGCAAGGGTTGTACCAGAAACTCAACGAAAAGTAATTTGTCGGTTTATGAAGACCGCTTCCTGCTCAGGGAGCGGTCTTTTTTTGAATCAGTTGGTTCGGAATAGGGCGGATAACCCAAAAGATGATGCGCCTTGTTCGTGTTGGGCTTGACTCCTATCTCGTTGTTCGGTATAGTTACGATACCCATCCCCCCTGGGAGGGGTAAGAGCAAATTGGAAGTCGCTGTCTGGAAAGAAGAGGAATTTATGGAAACCGATATTACACTTCGCCGTTTGAAAACCATCGAAGGGCACCTGCGCGGCGTCATCCGCATGGTGGAAGAGGACGCGTATTGCATTGACGTCATCCGCCAGATCCAGGCGGTGGATGCCGCGTTGAACAAGGTCAGTACCCAGATCCTTGAAAACCACCTGAATTCGTGCGTGATCGATGCGATCAACGGGAAAGACCCGAAGGAACGCAAGAGGGTCTTGAAAGAAATTACCGAAGTGTTCGAGATGTCCTCGAAGGTCTAAATATTTTTACATAACAAGGAGTTGAAAGGTGTTGAAAAAGATTTTGCCAGTGTTTGTCTTGGTCTTCCTGCTGACGGCTTGCGGAGCCGCGGCTAGCCCAGAGAAAGCGATCACTCTGGAATTGACCGATTTCGCCTTCGGGCCGTCATCGGTCACGATCCCGGCGGGTCAGCCTGTTAAGATCACTCTCGAAAACAAGGGGCTTGTTGAGCATGATTTTGTCATCGAAAAAATAGATGCCTCAATGGAATCCATGCAGGATAACGGCTCTGACATGCACCACATGCAGGGCGGGGCTTCAGAGGCTGACGTGCACGCCTCCGTTCAGTCCGGTGCGACCACTACGCTTGAATTGACCGTAGCAGAACCCGGTACGTATCAATTCTTCTGCTCAGTCCCCGGACACAAAGAAGCAGGAATGATCGGCGAATTGATCGTCGTTGAACAATAACTCAAAAAACCAAAGGATAAAAACCATGACCACCGTTACCTATTCCGTCCCCGCCATGCACTGCGACCACTGCACCCACACCATCGAAATGGAAGTAGGGGAGTTGCAAGGCGTACAGGCAGTCAAAGCGGATTTGACCACCAAGAAAGTTCAGATCACGTTTGATACGCCCGCAAGCGAGCAGAGCATCAAAGCATTGCTCTCCGAGATTGATTATCCCGCCGAGGGATTGATCACCCTATAACCCTTCCATCCCTTCAGGATTGCAATAGACAAGCGAAAAGGTAAATCGAGAAAGATGACAGACCACACCCAACATGAGCATCATGACCATTCTCAAATGGAACACGACGCTCATCCCACTCCGAAAGCGGACTCACACGCCGAATACATGACTCACACTGCCGCGCCAAAAAGCGGACATGAGATGCATGCCGCGCATGGAATGGACAAGGTGGACGAACACGCGGGTCACGTAGACCACAGCGGACATGAGGACATGTTCCGCACGCGGTTCTGGATCTCCCTGCTGTTGAGTATTCCTGTTTTGCTCTACACGCCCATGCTCCAGATGTGGTTCGGATTCAGGATGCCTGAATTCGTGGGCAGTCAGTGGATGGCGGCTCTGTTTGCCGTGATCGTATTCGTCTATGGCGGCGTGCCGTTCCTTCAAATGGCTGTCCCAGAGATTCGCAATCGCCAGCCTGGCATGATGCTGTTGATCTCGCTGGCGATCTCAGTCTCTTTTGTGTACAGCCTCGCCGCGTTGTTCTTCAATTTAGGCGAGGGATTCTTCTGGGAACTGGTTACGCTCATTGACATCATGCTCTTGGGGCATTGGATCGAGATGCGAAGCGTCCGCCAGGCTTCAGGCGCGTTGAACGCGTTGGCAAAGTTGATGCCCGATACCGCCGAACACATCATGCCCGATGGCAGTGTTCACACCATGCCTGTCTCTTCGTTGAAGTTGAACGATCTCGTGCTTGTCCGCCCTGGGGCGAGTATCCCTGCCGATGGTGTGGTGGCAGACGGCGAGTCCGATGTGAACGAAGCGATGATCACGGGCGAGTCGCTTCCAGTGAAAAAAGTCGCGGGCGCGAAAGTCATCGCAGGCAGTATCAATCAAAATGGGAGTCTGCGCGTCCGCGTTTCAGCCATCGGCGAGCAGACCGCGCTGGCGGGCATCATGCGTTTGGTGCGTGACGCGCAACAAAGTAAATCCAATACGCAAATACTAGCGGATAAAGCCGCAGGCTGGTTGTTTTATCTTGCCATCGGCGTTGCCGCGCTCACTGCTATTTTATGGACGATCGCATTGGGCTTCGACCTCTTCACGTTGGAGCGCGTCGTAACGGTGTTGGTGATCGCGTGTCCGCACGCGCTGGGGCTAGCTGTCCCGCTGGTGGTGGCGATCAGCACCACGTCTGCCGCGCAAAATGGAATTCTAGTCCGCAATCGTCTGGCGCTCGAAGCCGCCCGCGAAATTGACGTGGTGATCTTCGACAAAACTGGCACGCTCACGAAAGGCGAGCAGGGCGTCGTTGCCGTAAAAACAAATGGCGTGGATGAAAACCACGCTCTCGCCCTCACCGCGGCTGTTGAGGCGGACTCGGAGCACATCATCGCCCGCGCGATTCGTGATGCGGCGAAAGAGAAAAATTTGCACCTGCCAGTCGTCTCCGATTTTGAAGCCATCAAAGGACGCGGCATCCGCGCCAAACATAATGGGAAAGATTTGTGGGTGGGCGGTCCGCGCTTGCTGGAGATGCTCAACCTTCAGCCTGATTCGGCGATTTCGGAATTCGCTTCTTCCTCAGGGACAAAGGGTCAGACCGTCGTCTACCTGATCGTTGACGGGAAGATTTTCGCCGCCCTCGCCTTGGCAGATGTCATCCGCCCTGAAAGTTATTCGGCGATTCAAAAACTTAATGAAATGAATGTGCAAGTCGCCATGCTGACAGGCGATAGCAAGGATGTCGCCAAATCCGTTGCCGATGAACTTGGAATCACATTGTATTTTGCCGAAGTATTACCCGAACACAAAGACGAAAAAGTTATCGAGTTACAGAAGCAGGGCAAAAAAGTTGCCATGGTCGGTGATGGAGTCAACGATGCACCCGCCCTCACTCGCGCGGATGTGGGCATTGCCATCGGCAGTGGCACGGATGTTGCAGTCGAATCGGCTGGGATTATTTTGGTGAAAAGCAACCCGCTGGATGTCGTCAAGATTTTCAAATTAAGCCGCGCCAGTTACAACAAAATGATCCAAAACCTGATCTGGGCTTCAGGATACAACGTTGTCGCGTTGCCGTTAGCCGCAGGCATCCTTGCTTCAGCTGGGATTCTGCTTTCGCCAGCGGTAGGCGCGTTGCTGATGTCTGTCAGCACCATCGTCGTGGCGATCAATGCTCAATTACTGCGGCGTGTGGATTTATCGCAGTAAAACGGTTAGTAGGTCAGGCGTCGCCGTGGCGCCGTGGCGGCACTTTTAGCCTGACACACTCATACATAACTACAAATATTTATCAAAGAGGAGCTTCAAAATGACAACAACCTATGTAGACCCCGTATGCAGTATGGACGTCACCCCTGAAACTGCCGCCGCGACATCGGAATATAAAGGTGTGACTTACTACTTCTGCGCGCCTGGTTGCAAGAGATCGTTCGATAAAGACCCTGAGAAGTATTTGAACAAAGGCGAACAAGCTCAACACCATGATTCGTCAGAACATTAGCCAAACAGCGAAGAACCACCTTATATTTTCACAGTAATGAAATATCTTATTGACCGCTTGGGCGCTTTGAATCGAACCGCTTACTGGATTATTCTCTTAGGGGTGATTTTACGCATCCCTCTTTTATTTGCCCCTCTCACTTTCGATAGCGATGCGTGGAGACAGGCAGATACAGCCTCTATCGCCCATCACTTTTTCGTAAATGGATACAAGATCTTTTATCCTCAGATCTATTGGGGCGGAAACGGCCCCGGTTATGTCGAAGCCGAATTTCAATTATTCCCTTTCATTACTTCGATTTTCTATTATTTCTTTGGTGAACAACACTGGTTGGGCAAACTTGTTTCGCTGATGTTTAGTGTGCTTGCTTGGTTTTTCTTCTATAAACTTGCCGTTCAAGTGCTGGACGAGACACGGAAAGCATTATGGGCGCTTTTCTTTTTGGTTTTCTCTCCGCTTTATCTGCGGTACAGCGTTGCCTTTATGCCCGAAGCAACGGTCATGTTTTTCTATATTGCCGCGCTGTATTTCTTTGTAAGTTGGTTGAAATCGTCAAGCCGTCGTTATCTCATTCTTGCCGCCCTTTCTACAGCGCTGGCGCTCTTGGTGAAACCTACCTCGATCCATATTGGTCTTTTGTTTGCTTTGCTGGCGCTCAGTGAGTTTGGAATAAAGGTTTTGCGACGATGGGAGGTCTGGTTGGCTATAGCAGTTGCATTGATACCGGGAGCAGCATGGTATATCCATGCCAGAAACCTATATCTGACCTACGGGAACACTTTCGGGATACTTTCTGGCGGCGATAGTAAGTTTGGCGGTGTGGAGCAATTTTTCCATGCTAATCTGTACGTGAACCTCATTCACCTTGATTGGAAATGGGTCTTGGGGTACGGATATATACTTTTGTTTCTGGTAGGCCTGGTGGTGGCATGGAAAAATAAACAACTCAGGCTTATCGTTCTGGGCGTTTTCGTTGTAGGGTTATATTACCTGCTCGTTCCTCGTTATTCTCAACAATACTGGGGAATACAATATCACGTGTATATGATGCCGTTCGCCGCGCTAGCTGTTGGTTTGGGCGTCGGACGGACCATCGAGACCATTAAAGGAACGGCTCAAACTGCCCTTCTCGGAGTATCCGTGATTGCTTCTTTAGGCATGGCATTAATCCTGTTTTTGCAAATGTTATCTCCCGGACAAAGTGTACTGTCTCAATGCGGAACGTCGGTGAAAGAGGTAACACCTGCAGATGCACTGATCATTGTCAGCACAACTAGTTATACCGTGGATGATGGCGTGCCGAACAACTATCAAGAACCCGAGATCTTTTTCTATAGCCAACGCCATGGCTGGAGTCTGCCGGCAGATTGGCATACTGTTGAAAAGTTGACCGAGTTTCGTAATGAAGGCGCGTCATATTTCGTCATTTATAGCGAGGGATTGTTGAACTCAAGCCCTCAATTGAAAGATTACCTCGACAAAAATTCAACCCAAATTGGGCCGGGCATCGAGAAAGGCTGTGCGATCTTTGCCTTTGCCCAACCATCTGAACAGAAACAACCATGACTATCACTAAACAACTCACTCTCCCCATCACAGGCATGACCTGCGCCAACTGCGTCGCAACCGTTGAGCGCAACCTCAAAAAACTGGACGGCGTCAATTCAGCCGTTGTCAACTTGTCCTCCGAACGCGCTACCGTGGATTTTGATTCCGCAAAATTGGGAATCACCGACATGATCGCGCGCGTCAATCGCGCGGGGTATGGCGTGGCGACAGGCGAAGCGGAGATCATCATCAAGCGTTTGTCTGATGACAACGATGCACGGCGGCTTGAAAAGTCGCTCGCGGGTCTTGAAGGCGTGCTCGAGGCGCAAGTAAACTATGCCAGCGAAAAAGCGCGCGTGCAGTACGTGCCGACGGTGGTGAGTCAGGCTGAGATCCGTGCGGCAATTTCAAGGTCGGGGTTTGAAGCAGTCGAGTTGGGCGGCGAAGTGGAAGATGCCGAAGCCATCGCGCGCGAACACGAGATCAATGAACAGCGGCGCTTGTTCATCATCGGTTTAATTTTCACGGTCCCGTTGTTTGTTTTTTCTATGTTGCGCGATTTCAATTTCCTCGGGCATTGGGCGCATGAAAGTTGGGTGAACATAACGATGATGCTCGTTGCCGCGCCTGTTCAATTCTATGTCGGCTGGCAATATTATGTCGGCGCGTACAAATCGCTTCGCAACGGTTCCGCAAACATGGATGTGCTGATCGCGATGGGCTCATCGGTCGCATATATTTATTCCGTGTTCATCACATTCGGAGCGATCCCTGGTCACGTGTATTTCGAAACCGCCGCCGTCATCATCACGTTGATTCGACTTGGAAAATTTTTGGAAGCGCGCGCAAAGGGACGCACCTCCGAAGCGATCAAAAAGTTGATGGGGCTTCGCGCCAAGACTGCCCGCGTCATTCGCGACGGGGAGGAGGCTTCCGTTTCGATTGACGATGTGCGCGTTGGCGACGTGGTGCTCGTCAAGCCTGGCGAAACGATTCCCGTAGACGGCGTGGTGATCGAAGGCAGGTCCAGTGTGGACGAGTCCATGCTCACAGGCGAGTCGCTTCCTGTTGAAAAGAAGCAAGGCGACGCGGTCGTCGGCGCGACGTTGAACAAACTCGGCGCGTTGAAATTCGAAGCGACGAAAGTTGGCAAAGAAACCGCGCTGGCACGGATCATCAAACTCGTCGAAGACGCGCAGGGAAGCAAGGCTCCGATTCAAAAATTGGCAGATCAAGTCTCGGCGGTGTTTGTGCCTGTTGTGATAGGCATTGCATTGCTCACTTTTGCCGTTTGGTATTTTGTTGTTCCAGCATTTACTAATTACCAATTTACCGATTCCTCATTTACTACCGCACTTATCAACATGGTCGCCGTTCTCGTCATCGCCTGTCCCTGCGCGATGGGACTTGCCACACCGACGGCTGTGATGGTCGGGACAGGTAAAGGCGCGGAGTTGGGCGTGTTGTTTAAAAATAGTGAAGCCCTCGAACGCGCGGGCAAAGTGAATGTGGTTGTGTTGGATAAGACGGGAACGATCACAAAGGGTCAACCTGCCGTAACAGACATCATTTCTGCTGATCGGTTATCCGTGACTGGCACGAACGGAGTCGCTTGCGCGGGCTGGGACGAGAGCGCAATCCTTTATTTGGCGGCTTCTGCAGAAAAGGGAAGTGAACACGGATTAGGTGAAGCCATCGTAGCAGAGGCAACCAGGCGCGATATTTCGTTGACTGATGTTGCAGGTTTCAAAGCGTTGGCGGGCATGGGCATCTCGGCAGATGTGGATGGTCAGAAAATATTGATCGGCAACTTGCGATTGATGGCATCTGAAAATATTTCCGTTGACTTTATCCATGTGGATGTGGAGCGTTTGCAGGCAGAAGCAAAGACCCCGATGATCGTTGCCGTAGACAATGAAGTCGCTGGCGTGATCGCAGTGGCAGATACATTGAAAGAAAATTCGAGAGACGCGATTGACGAACTTCATCGCATGGGCTTGAAAGTTGCGATGATCACAGGCGATAATCAAAAAACCGCCGAAGCGATTGCAAAGCAAGTTGGCATAGATGAGGTGTTGGCAGAAGTTTTACCTGAAGGAAAATCGCAAGAAGTCTACAATCTCCAATCTCCAGTCTCCAATGTTGTCGCAATGGTTGGAGACGGAATCAACGACGCCCCCGCGCTCGCGCAAGCCGATGTGGGAATCGCCATCGGCACTGGAACCGACGTCGCCATCGCCGCCGCGCCCGTCACATTGATGAGCGGCGACCTGCGCGGTGTGGCGCGTGCCATCTCGCTTTCACGCAAGACGCTTTCCACGATCAAACAAAACTTGTTCTGGGCGTTTTTCTACAATGTGATCTTGATTCCCGCCGCTGCGCTAGGCTGGTTGAATCCCATGCTCGCCGCAGGTGCGATGGCGTTCAGCAGTGTCTTTGTGGTGACGAATAGTTTGCGACTTCGAAGAATGAATATTTGATGCACGTGAGAAGTTCGTGAGAAGTTCTTTCAAAGAATCGAATTAAGTTAGAATTCTGGCTGAACTGGAAAATTATAATGGCTAGGATGTTGCTGTTAATTCTCTCATTTGGTTTGCTGGTTGGAGTGTTACCTATCTCCAATCACATGACTATGCAAATGAATGAGATCGCAATGTCTCAGCACGGTACCATGGCTGATGAAAATAGCGCGGGAGATCGTTCTGCCATGCCTTGTTGTAATGAACTGGCGCAAACCTTTACAGGTTGCGCCTTTCTGATTCCTGAATATGATTATATCGCTCTATCAGGGGGTAGTGAACGGGTTGCATATTCAATCCCTTTCGTTCAAACCATTTACATCAAAATCCTAGCCCCGCCTCCCAAAGCATAATACAACGGGTTGTTGTTTGTACCGATCTTTTGTTTGATCGGTCATTTTCGGTTTGATATATGTTCTATTTATTGTGCTGTTGACACAGCACGGAGGATTGTGAAATGAATACCATGACAAGTACCAATCAACGTCTTGTGACCGTCCTGCTAATTCTGCTCATCATATTTGTCACCCTGCTCATTATCGGGACTCTCGGAGGTTTTCTCATGGGCGGCGGGATGATGAGAGGCGGCATGATGAACTCAATGATGAGCATGAATGGGCAAACTATGAATGACATGATGTCTGCCTGTGCCGAGATGATGAAGAACATTCAAAGCCCCTGAAAGTCATTGGAGAAAATCTTATGAGCAAGCAACGAGAACGAGAAAAGATTCGTACTAAAAAGAGACAACAGCAGTCGCGCTGGTTGATGGTGGGCGGAATTGCCTTGATCCTGATCGCGGGGACGCTGTACTTCTTTATGAATAGAAGTTCTGAAGGATCGGGTATCCGCCCCATCAGCCGCCTAACAACAAACGACTTTCATTCGCTCGCCTTTTCATTCACCGAACCAGAGACGATCTACTTCGGGCATCATGGCGGTTTGATGGTGAGTCGTAATGGCGGCAAAGACTGGGAATCTACTACGTTGAAAAACGCGGACGCCATGGCGCTGGCGATGCCGTCATCAGACCCGCAGACGATGTACGCCGCGGGGCATGATGTGTTCTTCAAATCAACCGATGGCGGAACGACCTGGAAATCCATCCCAACGAACCTCCCAGGAACCGACATTCACGGTTTTTCGGTTGACCCTGAAAATGCAGATCATGTGTTTGCTCACGTTGTCGGGTTTGGCATCTTTGGTTCGGAGGACGGAGGTGTTACTTGGTCCCTGCTTTCGGACACGGTTCCATCTTCCACCTTCAATCTTGCCGTGGGCGAAACCGCCCACACGTTATACGCCGCGGCGGGGGAGGAGGGGCTATGGGTGAGTGAAAATGCTGGGGATACGTGGAGCAGGCTTCCCGACGGTCCCGAGGCGGGCGCGATAGCCGTCACGTTTGTCCGCGCGGATGGACGTCTGTATGTTTCCACACTCGGCGACCAGGCAGGGTTGTATTGGTCAGATGATGGTGGTCAAACTTGGACCTTCACGGGCTTGAATGGCACGATCCTAGCAATCGCGGTCAGCCCGTTCGATCCAGATCACATCGTCCTCGTGAACGATGCAGGACAGGTCTATGCCAGCCGAGATGGCGGCATCTCGTGGCTGGATGAGTGAGGTTGAGAATGAAAATAACTTCCGCTATTCCGCAGGTATCTCCGCAAACCCGCCGCGTTATTCGGATGAAACGAATGGTGTCGGCGATCGCGCGACATTGGCTCTTGTTTGTGAACCTGTTCGTTGCCGTGTGGGTGGGCCTGCCATGGCTCGCGCCTGTCTTTATGAATCTCGGTTGGGTTGGCGCGGGAAAAGTAGTTTATCTCTTATATTCTTTCCAGTGCCATCAATTGCCAGAAAGATCATATTTTCTCTTTGGCAGACAGGCAATGTATTCACTAGCTGATATAAAATCTGCGTGGCAAGTCACGGATAATCCTCTTATCCTGCGACAGTTCATTGGTAACGCTGAAATGGGATGGAAGGTTGCATGGTCAGACCGAATGGTCTCGATGTATACGAGTATTTTGTTGGGCGGCTTGCTGTATGGAGTTGTCAGAAAATGGATGAAGCCTCTTTCGATTTGGATATTCGCCGCTCTGCTCGTGCCGATGCTGATTGACGGCGGCACACACATGATCAGTGATCTCGCAGGGATCGGGCAGGGTTTTCGCGATACGAATCTCTGGTTGCAAACGATCACGAACAATTCTTTTTCAGCCGCTTTTTATCAGGGCGACGCGCTCGGCTCGTTCAATTCATGGATGCGGCTGTTGACAGGACTCTTATTTGGTCTGGGTTTGGTAGGTTTTGCCTTTCCTTACTTGGGCGAATCCTTTACCGAGACAGCGCAACGCGCAGATGAAACACTAATTCGTGAAAGCTTACGTGAAGTAGACCCATAATTCCTGATTTGCCTGTTTCCTTGTATACTTCACCCCATGCCCAAATACTTCACCCTCGCCGAAGCCAATGAAGCCTTGAAGATCATCCGTCCGTTGATGGATGATGTGATGCAAATCCGCCAGCGGATTCTTGCAAACCAGCCTGAAATCTGGTCTGCTGTCGAGAAGTCTGCGGGGAATGGCGGCAACCCCACGTTGAGCAAGATGGTGCTTGAGTTTGAAAAGTTCGACGCGTTGCTCCATCAGATTCTGGATACAGGCGCGCAGATCAAAGATATCAACATCGGCTTGCTCGATTTCCCCGCGCTGAAAGAAGGACGCGAAGTGTATTTGTGTTGGCAACATGGAGAGGGCGACATTGCTTTCTGGCACGAGATCGAAGACGGGTATGCAGGGCGGCAACCGATCCACTCGTTTTAGTAAGTTCATGCGGTACAGCCGCATCCAATCCAAGCACACCCAAATCTCATAGGAGAAAGATGAATAGAAAAGGTCTTCTTTACGGTATCATCGCGTATGCGTTGTGGGGATTCTTCCCGATCTATTGGAAGTTGCTTCACGAAGTGCCTGCGATCGAATTGCTTGGACATCGCATCGCCTGGTCGTTCTTGTTGCTGGTCATCGTCATATTATTCATGCGCCAGTGGAATGATTTCCGTTCCTCACTGAACGGGCGGACGCTCCAAATCTATTTCATCGCCGCGATCCTCATCGGCGTCAACTGGCTGACGTATGTGTGGGCGGTCAACGCGGGGTATATCATTGAAACCAGTTTGGGATATTTCATTAATCCGTTGCTCAGCGTGTTGATGGGCGTGTTCTTTTTCCGCGAGCGATTAAGATCTGCGCAGTGGATTCCGATTGTGCTTGCCGCGCTCGGCGTGGGATACCTCACATTCGCTTACGGTCATCTGCCGTGGATCGCGCTTCTGCTGGCTTTCTCTTTTGGCTTTTACGGGCTGACGAAAAAACTCGCGCCGCTCGGTTCGGTGTTCGGTCTCACGCTGGAAACGGGGATACTCTTCCTGCCTGCGGTTCTTTATCTCGGATGGGCGGAAGCCAGCGGAAGCGCATCGTTTCTGCATACAAGCGCGACATCCAACTTGCTGATGATCGGCGCAGGCGTGGTGACGACCATTCCACTCTTGCTGTTTGCCTCCGCCGCGAAGCAGATTCCCCTTTCGATGATCGGCATCCTGCAATATCTCGCGCCGACGATCCAATTCCTCATCGGCGTCCTCGTCTACAAAGAGCCGTTCGACCGGTCACAATTGATCGGTTTCAGCATCGTCTGGCTGGCGTTGATTATCTTTTGGGTGGAGAATTATCTCGCGAGCCGCGAATCATCGGCGACTCCGCTTCCTGCGTTGGGCGAAAAGCAGGGGTGATCTGGGGGCAAGAAGAGATAGGGAAGATAAATGCCATGCTTTTGGAAGGCTCCCCGCGTTTCACGATAAAATCGTCGTGATATACTGCTTGGGGAGGCTTCAATCGCGTGAATTTCAATCGCCTTCGACAAATCTTCCGACCTCTGTTCGGGGCTGACCGACGCGAATTGACCGGTCGGTTGTTATATTCCATGATTTGGGCGTCTATTGTGATTGGCGCTCTTGTGTTGCTTTTCGACATGGGCGAGAGGGGATTAACCTTTGACAAAAGAACGAATATCATCCTGGCTTTACTGATCGAACAGATCCTTCTGCTTATCATTTTGAAGTTTGGTTATGTGAACACAGCGGCAAATATCATCATGCTCTCGCTGTGGGGCGCGATGACCTACGGGGCGTGGAACGCGGGCGGAGTGCATGATCTGGCGATCTTCGTGTACATGCTCATCATCCTGATCGCCGCTCTGCTGACGAACTGGCGGATCACCGTTAGCCTTGCCGTGTTGAGCATCGGCGCAATTTGGGTTATGGCGGTCGCCGAAGCGCGCGGAGAACTGGTTCCGCAAGTTGATTCCGCGTTGGATAGCGCGCGCGATTTGACCGCCATCTTTGTCTTCCTCATTGTTCTTATCTTCTTATTGATCAAGGTCTTACGCGAAGCGCTCGAAAAAATGCAGGGAGATTTTGCCGGCAGGCTTCAAGCGGAAAAGGCGCTGCGCGAGGGGGAGGAGCGGTTCCGCAGGATATTCCAGAGGAGTCCCATCGCGATTTCAATTACCAGTCTTGATAACGGCTATCTGTTGGACGCGAATGAAGCATATTGGTCGTTGACTGGTTTTTCCGCGAAGAATGACATCGGGCGGACGACCGTTGAAATGGGGATCTGGGAGAGCGAATCGCAGCGAAAACAATTTGTCGCCGAACTGCAGGAGAAAAAAACAAAACACGATCCCGCCTATGAGTTTGTCAATCAACAAGGCGATGAAAAGACCACGGTTGCTTATTACGAACTGGTCGATTTTGGGGACATCCCGGTGATCCTCTCCATGTTTCATGACATCAGCAGTCAAAAACAGGCTCAGGATGCTCTCTTTCGAAGCGAAGCGCGGACGCGCGCCATGCTCAATGCCATTCCCGATATGATCTTCGAGTTGAAAGGCGATGGGACCATTCTGCATTTCATTCCATCGTCGTTGTCCGATCCGCTGATGCCGCCTGAAGAATTTCTCGGCAAAAAAGTGGGAGAGGTGATTCCGCAGATCGCCGAACAAGCGTCGTTTGCCATTTCGCGCGCGCTGGAATCGGGACAAGTGAACGCTTTCGAGTATCAGATGACGCAAGATGGCGGAGAGAAAACATTCGAAGCCAGGATCGTGTCGGTGGGCGCCGATTCGGTCATTGCGATGATCCGCGACGTGTCGCTGATCAAATGGGTGTCCACCGAACGCGAAAAACTGATCAACGAACTGGAAGCCAAGAACGCTGAATTGGAGCGGTTTGTGTACACCGTGTCGCATGACTTAAAGTCGCCGCTGGTGACCATCGTTGGTTTCCTCGGTTATCTCGAAGAAGATTCTGAAAAGGGCGACAGAGAGGCGTTGCGTAAAGACATAGAGCGGATCTACACCGCCGCTTATAAAATGCAAGACCTGTTGAAGGATCTACTGGAACTTTCCCGCATTGGACGCGTAATGAACGCGCCGCAGGAAGTTTCGTTTAACGAGGTCGTAAAAGAATCGCTCGACCTCACCGATGGACGACTGCAGGAACGCGGCGTCCGCGCCCAAATTCAGCCGAACATGCCGACCGTCTATGGGGATCGCAAGCGGCTGTTGGAACTCATCCAAAACCTTTTGGATAATGCGGCGAAATATATGGGCAGTCAAACGGAACCAGTGATCGAAGTGGGGCAGAATGGATTCGAACAAGAGATGCCTATCTTTTATGTTCGCGATAACGGCATGGGCATCGAACGCGAATATCACGAGAATATTTTTGGTCTGTTCAACAAACTGGATGTGACCAGCGAAGGCACGGGCGTAGGGCTTGCCATCGCAAAACGGATCGTTGAAGTGCATGGCGGCAGGATCTGGGTGGAGTCTGAACTGGGAAAAGGCGCCACGTTCTATTTTACGCTTCCCTCCCAGCCCGATTCCGTGAGATGACGTTATGATTCTCTCCGCTCTCAAACGCCTTCAACACCTTCTTATTGAGCCGCCCGCGGTTCTAAAAGATATATCGGTTCGCCATAATTCCCGCCTGCTGAGCGGTTTCCTGCTGACCCTGATCTTCTTGTTCTTGACCGTGGACGGCGTTTACCTTGCGACGATCCCGGGTTACGAGCCTCCCTGGTACGGGTACATTTTTCTGTTCGGGTCCTATTTTCTTGTCCGCGTGGGGTATTACGATCTTTCCGCATTTCTCACGTTGATCATGTTCCCGCTGGTTATCTTCGTCAATATGATCACAAGCGTGTCGCCTGTTCCGGTCACTGCCGTTTATTTTCTGATCCCCGGCGCGATTCTGGCTGGGATTTTGCTCTCGTTCAGGCTGACCGTGATATTTACTTTGATAGAGATTGCGGTTGTTGTCTCCATGCCGTTCGTTGCGCCGCGCACATTCGCAGGGTTCAATTCGATCGTCGGACCTCTAACAGCCCTTATCATGAGTGTTACGTTGGTCATGGTTTCGATTCGCCATCGCGATCAAGTGGAAGCCGAGAGGCGGGAGATCCTGCGTCAAAGTGAGGAAAAATATCGCGCCATCGTGGAGAGCGCGGTGTTTGGGATCTATCAAAGCACGCCGGCGGGACGATTTCTACGCGTCAACCCCGCGTTGGCGCGAATTTATGGCTACGATTCAGCGCAAGAGATCGTCGAGTCGATCAACGATATGTCTCGGCAGGTGTATGTAGACGCGTTGGATCGCGAGCAGTTCTTGAAAAGCCTTCAAACCGATGGATTTGTGACCGGTTTCGTAGCCAGAAATTATCGCAAAGATGGCGCGATCATTTGGATTTCGTCCAGCGCCCGTGCTGTCAAAGATTCTAAAGGGAACATCGAGTATTTCGAAGGCACAGTGGAAGATATCACCGAGAAGCAGAATTTGGATCAAGCGCGCCGCTTGAGCGAGGAACGCTACCGCACAATTTCCTCGGTCATGTCCGATTACGTGTTCTCGAATGTGCAGAATGAAAAAGGCGAAATTGTGCTTAATTGGGTGGCGGGAGCGTTCGAACAGATCTCAGGTTATACGCTTGATGAATTCAATGCGCGCGGCGGATGGCTCTCTACGGTGCACCCGGATGACGCTGAAAAGGACGCGCTCGATATGGATCAGTTGCTCAGAGGGGAACCGGTCGTTTCTGAATTGCGGATTCTTCATAAAGACGGTTCGATCCGCTGGGTGAGGAATTATGCCCATCCGGTGTGGGATGCGCAAAACCAAAAATTGATCGGAATTTATGGCGCAGTCCAGGAGATCTCCGAACAAAAGCAGATCGAACGGGAGCGCGAGGATCTGATCCGCGAATTGGAAGCCAAGAACGCCGAACTGGAGGAGTTTACGTATACCGTTTCGCATGACCTGAAGGCGCCGTTGATCACCATTCGAGGCTTTCTCGGCTTTCTCAAACAAGATGCCCACTCTGGGAATCTGGAACGCATGGACGCCGACATCGCGCGCATCAGCGATGCCACCGAAAAGATGCGTCTGCTGTTGAACGACCTCCTCGAACTCTCGCGCGTTGGGCGAATGATGAACGACCCCGTTGAAGTTGACTTCAAAAATTTAGCGTTCGAAGCGCGGGATATTCTTTCGCTCCGCGCGCAAGAGCGGGATATTCAACTCGTCGTGCATGATTCACTGCCAAAAGTGTACGGCGACCACCAGCGATTGCTCCAGGTTTTGCAAAATTTGATAGACAACGCGGTGAAGTTCATGGGCGAACAGCAGCATCCTGAAATTGAGATCGGCCATGTCCCTTCGGCTCAAGAAGGTTACGCGTCGCTTTTCGTAAGAGATAATGGAATGGGCATCGCGCCGCAATATCACGAAAGGATATTCGGCTTATTCAACCGCCTCATCCCCAGCATCGAAGGGACGGGTGTAGGTCTCGCGTTGGTAAAACGAATCGTCGAGTTTCACGGAGGCAGAGTTTGGGTGGAGAGCGAGGCTGGGGCGGGGGCAACGTTCTACTTCACGCTCCCAGTTCCCCCTGCGAAGTGAATCGTTTGTCTGATTGTATACAATTTCACAAACGGTAGTATAATCCCATTAGCCCTCTTGCGAAAGAATCTTCGCCACAGAGAACACTGAGAAAAGAAGAGATTTTCTCAAAGGTCTCTGCGGACTCTGTGGCTAAGCAAGAAGTCTATGAAGTTTCAAGGAGCGTTGAATGTTATCGGTGAAGCGCGACGCGCTCAGCCTCTCACAGTTGCAACGAGACGATGTGCGCGCCAACCCCTATCCATTTTACGAGCAACTCCGCGAGCAAGACCCCATTCACTGGGACGAAGAAATGGGATTTTGGACGCTGACGCGTTACGACGACATCGCGCCGCTGTATACCGATGAACGTTTCTCGCGCGCCGAGGGGTTATTGCGAAATTTCGAGCGGCTCACCGATCCGCAACAACAGACCGCGCAACCCGTTTATCATTCGTTTTCAAAAACCGTTTTTTATTCCGACCCGCCGTATCACACGCATCTGCGCAGTTTGATGAATCACGCCTTCACGCCGCGTTACGTCGAGCGACTGCGCCCCTACATTCAACACACCGTAGATCAACTGCTCGACGCGCATCATCACGAAATGGATGTCATTCACGACCTCGCTTATCCATTGCCCGTGATGGTGATCGCCGAACTCATCGGTCTGCCTGCCAGTGATCGCGCGAAATTTAAAAATTGGTCCGACGATTTGTTTGCGATCCTCGGCACAGTGAAAAATAAATCGCAGCACTTGCTTGAACGCGCCGCGCAAAGTCTGGATGAGATGACCGAGTACATCAAACATCTTGCGGATAAGCGGCGTGAAAACATGGGGGATGACTTGCTGAGCATCCTGCTCTCTGTTTCGGATGGCGACTCATGTCCGTATCCCCATCACGCCGCCCCGCCCTTCGATACGCCCTATCGGGCACTCAGGACAACGCCTCATTCGCAGGGACAACTGACTCGCGAATCCTCAACCTCCTCCACGCTGACGGAGGAAGAGCTGGTCGCCAACGTCAACATTTTGCTCAGCACAGGTCACGAGACCACGACTCACCTGATCGGCAATGGAATTTTGGCTCTACTCCAAAACCCTGACCAATTGAAATTACTGAAAGAAAGACCTGCCTTGATGGCTTCGGCTGTGGACGAAATCCTGCGTTACGATAACCCCGTGCAAATTACCTATCGTTCTGTACTTGAAGATGCTGAACTCGGTGGCAAGTTAATCCGTAAAGGTGACTTGGTCAACACGGTCATCGGCTCCGCCAACCGCGACCCCGAACGATTCATGGAGCCTCACCGCTTCGACATCACGCGCAACGAGGGGCGGCATTTGAGTTTCGGCTTGGGCATTCACTACTGCATCGGCGCGCCGTTGGTGAAGTTGGAAGCAGAGATCGCATTTGAAACCATCCTGCGCCGTTTCCCCAATTTGCAATTGAGTTCAGAAGTTTTGGAATGGCAGGAACACTCGATTTTTAGAGGGTTGAAGAAGTTGGATGTAAATTTGTAGGTCACGCTTTCAGCGTGACAAGAAATGTAATAAAAATGTCAGGCTACAAGCCTGACCTCAAATATTTGGAAAAGAAAACCGCCAGGTTTGGGTTGCAACTTGTCTCCATCTAACTACTTTTAAGAACGCTTGATTAGGCGTGTTGATTCTGAATACTAAACTATATCTTTGGAAAGTGATTTCCATTCCTTGGAATCGTTCCAGATTTTTTCAAATTGTTGCATGTAGAAATCAAACCAAAGTTTTTCACTTAACGTATGTAATCGGATATGAGGTCTGTTTGATGGCGGGGTTTTGAATGCATAAAACTCAACGATCATGGAGCACGTGCTTTTGTTATGTGGATCAATAATAACCATTGAAAAGGGAGGAAAAACATGTGTTAGACGAATTTCACATTGACCCTTTACCCTTTCGCTATTTCTCAGGGCGTTCAAATAATTTAATGTAGATTCGATTTCAGGCTGCGTAGGCATATCTTTTCCGATAGTAGTTTCTTTTGCAAGTGTATTCCATATATTTACTGCGGGGCTTTTAGGATCCAATAAAGCCACCCGTAATTTGCATCCATCTTTCAATTTGTTTTCAAGCAAAGCGTAATGTGCTCCAATTAATGAGTTGGCGGAAATAGCAACTATCACTATTTCAGACGCATTCTTGATTTGCTCTTCAAGAGGCTGTAGGTCTGCTCGACCCTTTAAAAAAATCAATTCTTTTTGGTTGCCAATATTCTCTGATGAACCGCTTTTTTCTTGAATTGATTTAGTTGATGCTGATTGAGGCCCGATTTTAGGGGGCCAGAAAGAAATTTCCCTGCCTTGAAAAAAAGCAACTAGGTAAATTAAAGTTATCGCAACAAGAAGAATAGTAATCCCAGTGATTATGGTCATGCTTGCTGTTGGATTATTAGTTAGCCAAATTAAGAAGTCGCTCATATTATTACCCTATTGTTTTTTATGTGAGGAAAGCGCCTAGCTAGTGCTTACAAGGATGTGATCTGTATAAGCACATAATTTGAAGTGTTATACAAAATAGTTCTGTATACGTTTTTATCTACAGCACCTATTATACAACTTACAAAGCGTGTATACGTGAAAATGCACACCTCAACTTACCTCGGCAACCCCTTCTTGATCTGCTCTTCCGTAAATCGGATCTTCGGTTGCATATCATCGGGCAACGAAATCGCTTCTGGCGTTGGCTGGCTGATCCCATCGGCGAGCATTTGCACCTGTGACTTGGTCACCAGCGGCTTGGGCATGAATCCCTCTGAGAACCAGGCAAGGATGCGTTGAAACAAAACAGGGAACGGCAGAACGATGATGGATTTGCCCATCGCTTTCGCGATCCGCCGCGCGGCTTGGGAGAAGGGGAATTCCTCGGGTCCCATCACGGCTACACTCTGCCGCGAAAGGCGGGATTCGTCCAACAGGCAAACACGGATAACGTCTACCAAATCTTCCACGGCGAGCAGGCGCACATTTTTTTCTTTGATTCCAACTGTTGCAAAGATGGGCATCCGTTTGAAGAGGTTGCTCAGGTTATTGAGCAAATGATCGCCCTGCCCGTAGACCAGTCCCGCCTTGAGGATCGTGTAATTCAACTTCGAGGCGCGCATGATCTCCTCTCCCTGCCACTTGGTTGTGTGATATTTCGAGTTGACATTCGGTCGCACGCTGAGATAACTCACCAGCACAAACTTCTTCACGCCCGCGTTCTCCGCGGCAGTGACGGCTGAACGCGCTCCGTCAACGTGCAGGCTTTGGTACGTTTGTTCGGCAGTTTCGGTACTTGTGCCAGCACAATGCGCGACCGCGTCACATCCGCGAAAGGCTTCGGTGAGTTTTGCCGTGTCGTTGACATCGGCTGAAACAAACGTCGCGCCTTCGATGGGTTGGGTGTTGCGTGTGTACTGTCCGCGCGAGATGACGAGGACTTCATGCCCGCGCGCGATGAGGTCCTCGGCAAGATGCCTGCCGATGAATCCCGTTCCGCCAGTGATCGCAATTTTCATATTTCATACTCCCGTCATTGCGAGGAGGGTCGAAGACCCGACGAAGCAATCCCCAACACGGTGAGGGAGATTGCTTCGCTTCGCTCGCAATGACGATGTTATCTCAAGATTATATCCAAGATGATTCCCAAAATATACATCGCACCGAAGAGACGGATGTGCATCAACTGCGGCGTGGAGAACCAGCGGGGCCACAAGTCGAAGCCTGCGGGGGCTTCCTTTGGGCGCGGCTGGCTGAGGAGTTTGATCACGTTCCATCCGCGACCTGCGGCGAGGAAGACGAGCAGAACGGTCGGATAATAAAACCCTGTGACCACAAGATAGATCACCAAGGCGTATCCCAGCAAAACGGTGAAGATGTTGAGCATTCTCGACGCTGGCTCACCAAGCCGAACGGGGAGTGAACCGACTCCCTTCTTTTTATCCGCTTCGATCTTGTCAATGTGTTTGCCCAGGTTAAAACTTCCGAAGCCGAATCCGAACGCCATGCCCGCCATCACGAGTTGTGAGAGGTTGCTTGGAATTTCGCCAGCCATGATCGCGTACATGCCAGGGATGAGCACCATGCCCCAGTTGATGAAGATTAAAATTTCGCCGAGCCCCAAATATTTGAGTGGCCACGCATAGGTGGGAAGGATCGCTGCGCCGAAAATGAACAATGCGATGACGATGGGGGAGAAGTTCGTGTAAAACAAAACCAACGCGCCGCACAACACAGCGATCACGCCTGCTGTGACGAACCATCGCGCCCAATCTTGTTTCGTCCAAAATTTATGCACGAGAGGATGGATGCCGTATTGCCCGCGATAATAATTGTCCTCGTCAATGCCGCGTGTGAAGTCAATGTAATCGTTGACGAGATTCTCAGCGGAGTGGGCAAAGTAAATTCCGAGTGTCATTGCCAACCAAAGTGGGAAGTCGAAGAATCCGTCGCGATAGGCGAGCAGTCCCGCGATCACGCCCGAGAGCAACGTGAGTTGCGTCACCGTCGCGCGCGTCGAGATCAACCACTTGGCGATCACATCGAAAGAGTCCCATACTTTTTTGTCGTGCTCTTTGACGGGTTTTTGTATGGCGAAAATCCAGAGTTTGAGGTTCATGTTTTCGTTCTCCTGTTCTGTATCATGTAGGGGCGAACGGCCGTTCGCCCCTACGATTTAAATGTATATTTTTTGTACAGCGTTTCCCATCCCAGCATGGAACCAATTGTATAAAAAAATTCCATCCCAAAACGAAATGCGAAATCAGGCGCGAAAGCGGGACGTGGGAGCGAGAGGATGTTTCCCTTTTTCAACAAATACATGATCTTCGGAATGTTGACCAAGCCTCTGCGGTCAATCGCGCCATCGAGAGTCAAGCCTGCGAAGCATTGCATCGTTGTGTAATGGTCGAGACCTGGTTTGTACTCCACTGTGCAAACAAGCGGAATATCTTTATCGTTATACGCGATGTGACGAATCCCACGCGGCGCGACGACGGTGTCACCTGCTTTGCCGTAGTGATTCTTTTTGTCAATCCTCGCACGGATCTCGCCTTTCTCCACGTGGAAGATTTCATCTTGTGCCACATGCACATGTTCGAACGGAACGTATCCGCCAGGGTTCACCGTCCATTCCATCACATACGCCTCAGGCGTGGACGAAATACATCGAAACGTCTCTTTCGTGATGGGATTCGTGAAGGGTTTGTACAGGTCAATTGCCATTTCAAGTTTACATCGTTGGTTGAGTAGGGGCGGTGACGTTCCGCCCCGTATCGAAACCAACTGGTCTTCAAAAGTTCTTTTTCTACAAATTTTCTCTACGTACTTGGTGGTTTCGATACGTCCCGCGACAATCACGCGGGACTACTCAACCACCGAGGTATGAATCACTCTCTTCAAATTCCTCAACGTCTCCCACGCATGGACTCTGCCGATCAGTCCCGCAAACGGCGAAAGAACTATCGCGTAGCCAAATAGCTTCAACTCAAGCCAGAAAGTAATTTTTGTTCCATTACCTTGCTTGCTCAATACATACCCATCTTTGAAATTAACAAAAGGCATTGCGCCATTCATGGATAATTTTTCATTCGCTACATTTTCAATGATTTCATACTTCACGGGAATCTTGACACCGAAATAATTCAACGATCCATCCGCTGTCCCGCCGACTTGAGAGAAATTCCCCGCTGATGTCTGAGTCAACGAAGCCATGCGCGGAATGAATTTTAAATGGCTTTCGCGCTTGCTCAAGAAGGCGAATGTTTCTTCAACCGATTTTTCTACGAAGATGGTTGATTCGATGCGAGACATGCCTGATACATACCTTTTGCAAACGTAGGGGCGACCCGCCCAGCGAAAGTAAAAATACTTTTATCGTTCTAGACGGGTCGCCCCTACCCATTCAAATTACTTCACGCCTTTCAAAAACGCCAGATCGCCGAAGAACGTCCAGAAGTGACTGACGATCTCGGTTTTCAATCCTGGTGCGCCAAAGATTTCGGGAAGTTTGCCATCAATGTTGTCGTTGGCTTCCTCGAACTTGTGCAAAAGCGGACCAAGCAACTTTCCATACCACGTGTGCGGCTTGCCGAAGTCAATGATGTGCAATTGTCCGCCAGGTTTCAGCACGCGGAATACTTCGCTGGCAGTTGTTATTTTGTCTGGCGTTTTCAAGTGATGGATCATAATGCTCGACATCACACGGTCGAACGACGCGTCGGGGTAGGGGAGTTTGTTCGTGAAGCCGACATCGAACTTCACATGCGCTTTGCGTTCCCCTGATTTGTAGCGCGCCACTTTCAGCATGTCGGAGTCGGCGTCGAGACCTGTCACTTCCGCGCTGGGTTGTGTCTGTTTCGCCATGATTGCCAACGTCCCTGTGCCGCAACCCAAATCCAACACGTGTTGACCAGGCTGAATATTTGCTTGTTGAATCAACAAGGTCTTGTAGCGCACATCGCGGACGATGAATTTTTGGATGAAGTCGTAGAAGGGGGTGAGGAAGCGATAGCTCAGCGCGGGGATGTATTCTTCGTTCGTGTTTGTCATTCAATTGCTCCACTGAACCGTCCCGCAGGATTAATTTCACCTCAGAGTTTTTCCAAGAAACCTGCTGAACGTTTGATTTCTGAATTGTAACCGATTTCACAAGTTGGGAGTATAATCCCGCGATATGTCATTCTGAGCCGTGCTCTTTGCGGCGAAGAATCTCCACGATAATCTCAGAGACCCTTCGCTGACGATCAGGGTGACACATCAATAGGAGCAACCAATGAACATCAACTTCGCAATGTGGCGCAAAGCCTCGTGGCAACTCATCAAGATGGACAATAAAAAAGAATGGGACGCGCTCGACGTGGTCTCGAAATGGCTGATCGCCACGCGCTCGGCTGTGACGTTGGTCACTGTCTATTCATGCGTGATTGCGGGCATCCTCGCCGCGCGCGACGGCTACTTCTCGTGGGTTCCGTTTCTCATCGTGACCTTCGGCTTGTTCATCGCTCACGGCACGAACAACCTGCTCAACGATTACACCGATTTCTCACGCGGCGTGGACAACAACAACTACTTCCGCACGCAATATGGTGTCCACCCGCTGGTGCAGGGATTTTTCACCAAGGCGCAACAGATACGCTGGTTTTTGGTGAGTGGATTCCTTGCAACACTCGCTGGCGTGTACGTTTTTCTGAGCACGGGTTTCAACACAACCGTGATCGGATTATTCGTATTCGGCGCGATCGCCTTGCTCGCATATACGTATCCGTTCAAATATTGGGGACTGGGCGAGTTTACGATCTTCCTCATTTGGGGTCCGATCATCATCGGCGGCGTGTATTATGTGCTGGCGTTGTTCAGTGGTCACGAGATCATCATGTCCAACGTGTGGAGCGCGGTTCTCGCAGGCGTTCCGTATGGACTCGGCGTTGCGAGCATCAACATCGCCAAGCACATTGACAAGCACGACGACGACAAAGCCAAAGGTGTCGGCACGTTCCCTGTCCGCGTGGGCGAGGCGTTCGCGAGACGCACCGATCAAGTCGCCATCGTCCTCATCTATGTTGTCATTGCGTATCTTGTGTTTGTCTCGCGCTATTTCACCCCCGCCATGCTCATCGTTTTTCTCGCGTCAAAAGATGCGTTGAACGTGATCAAAGTTTTGAATCATCCCAAACCTGCCGAAGCGCCCGAACGAGCCCGCGCCTTCTGGCCCGTCTGGTTTTCGGGCTTCGCCTTCCAACACAATCGTCAATTCGGCGGCTACATTTTGCTCGGCTTGATCGTTGACGCGCTGTTGCGCACTTACCTGCCTTCATTCTGGGTTTACTAATCAACAGTCTCTAATCACTAATCTCTAATTCTCTAATCTCTAAAAATGCGGGTTCGGTGTTTGTCAAAACTCCGAACCCGATTTTTCCATCGCGGGTAAACGATGCGTACTGATTATCGATCCAGATGACCAACCCCAAGGGCGGATTCGGACTCACAGCCGACTCGAACACTTCGACGTTATCCACTTCGAGCGACACTCGCCTCTCTTCCCAAGTGAGGCTGTATCTGTGCCATTCGGTTTGATCCACGCCTGATGCAAGGTCGGACGACCGTCCGCCCCTACGCAAATCAATCCCATCTTCTTGAATAATTTTTCCCAACATTCGACGTGTCGTCTTTCGTGAAAAAGGAAATGTTATTCCTGCGACAAGTAGGGGCGGGGTTACCCCGCCCCTACTTTGAAATGATTGTGCTAAAAAACCATTCGCTGGTTTATCGTCTTTGAATGATAAATAATTTTCCTTCGACGCGCCAAAAAACCAAACTGCATTCGGCAGCGCGGGCAACCGAAACGGATTCCCTCCGAAGCCGAGCGACAACCCGAACGGATCATTCCACAAGCCGAAGCCCCACGTCCCAGGGATGGAGTCGCTTGAGGTGCGGGCGAACAGGCTGAGGCGTCGAGTGAAGCGATGTGGGAATCGTCGGCGCGGGAGTCGTGAGTAATCATCCAGTTGCGCGTTGCGATATTCGTTTGCATGTCCAGCAGGGATGGAGAGTCGCCAGCCGCGTTCGATCTCGTCCACGCGCGCGTTGGGCGTGACGTGCGGAGTTAATTTCGGTTGAGCCATTTGCGCCCCAGCGTGAATAGACCGATGGCGACCCACACCGCGTTGAGACCTGTGGTGGCGTATGCGCCGAGCGCGAATGTGTAAATGACGAGGAACGCGCCCGCCACGATGTTCATGCCCTGATAGAGGAGCGAATCGCCGTCCGTTTTTTTGAGCGAGACTAAGGCGTAGGCGAGCAGGAAGAGGACGGAACCCGTCCAGCCGAGGATGTTGATGAGGAGTTGAATATTTGTCATTGGCTTATTTTCTTTTCATCGTATTTTGCCCCTCTTCAATAAATCTTTACTTGAAAGTTTTCGATAGAGTCATTTGAAATCACTACGAGTTTCGTATGTTCCTTGTGGTTCGCGTATTAGTGGAGTTCCTTCCCAGCGACCAAGAATTTCTGTGAAAAAGTTCGGGGGCCATTCTGTTGTGGGGCGTGGTTCATTCACTGCGTGAACAATGAGAGTAACCTCCAACTCGGCATCTGTCATGCCGATGGGGGTTTCCAGTTTGAGAATGCCATCTCGCCCAACGCGAGCATGTAAAGTAAGGCTGTGCATAATTCACCTCGGTTTTGATTCTACCCTAATTTGAAGAAGTCCAGCGCGTATGCAAGGAGATAAGGAATGGAGCCGCCCTTCCGAGAATTATGTAATTTCCCCAACCTTCTCCATCACTTTATATGGATCGAATGCGTCGCGGAGACCGTCGCCGATGTAGTTGACGGAGATGATGGTGAGGAAGATCGCTATGCCTGGGAAGATCGCGAGCCACGGATATTGGGTGAAGTGATCCTGCGCCGTGTAAATGAGGTTGCCCCACGAGGGAGTCGGTTGCTGGATGCCGAAGTTGAGGAAGCTCAAGCCTGCTTCTTGGATGATGGCGTATCCAAGTTGCAGAGTCGCTTCGACGATGACGACGCCGATCCCGTTGGGGAGGATGTGACCGAGCATGATGCGTCCGTCTGATGAGCCGAGGGCGCGCGCGGCGGAGACGTAGTCCATTTCGCGCAGGGTGAGGAAGGCGGCGCGGACGAGGCGGGCAAAGGTCATCCACGAGAGGATGCCGATGACGAGGCTGATGGTCAACACGCTGTTGCGTTGAAAGACGGGGAGTTCCACTTCGCGTAAGATCGCCGCGAGCAAGATCAAAACGAGGAAAGAGGGAAGTGATAGGAACGCGTCGGTGATGCGCATGAGGACGGTGTCAATTTTGCCGCCGTAGTAGCCAGCCAACGCGCCGACAGGGACTCCGATGAGGAGTGAGATGGCGACTGCGATTCCGCCGACGGCTAGCGAGATTCGTCCGCCGTAGAGGATGCGCGTGAGCAGGTCGCGCCCGAGCGCGTCGGTGCCGAGGAGATAGGTTGATGATGGCGGGAGATATTTCTCCGCTAGGTTCGATTTTTCAGAGTCGAACGGTGAAACGAAAGCAAACACGCACAGAACGATGATGATGCTGATGATGACCATGCCCACGATCGCGGCGCGATGACGGGTGAATCGTTTCCAGATGGTGGAGGAGAGGTTGGTGGGTTGGAGGCTCATTTATTTTTATGTGATAGTAGGGGCGACCCGTCAGGAACGATGAAAGTATTTTTACTTTCGCTGGGCGGGTCGCCCCTACGGTTGCAAGATGAATTATTCATACCTCACCCTCGGATCAAGATATGCATACAAAATATCCGCGAACAGGTTGCAGAAGATGATGAATGCCGCGCCGATGATGAGGACGGCGAGCAGGAGCGGATAATCACGGTCAACGGCGGATTGGTAGTAGAGGCGTCCCATGCCGGGCCAGGCAAAAATGGATTCGATCAACACCGCGCCGGTGAAGATATACGGCAGGTCGAGCGCGAGCAAAGTGACGATGGGAATCAGCGCGTTGCTGAGCGCGTGCTTGAAGATGACGTTGCGTTCGGTCATGCCGCGCGCTCTTGCCGCTTTGAGATAATTCAGCGGGAGGATTTCGAGCATGCTCGAACGGAGAAAACGCGAGTACCAGGCGACCCAGCCCAACGTCCCGGTAAGAACCGGGAGAACCAGATGGGCGAGTCGGTCGGAGAGGGAGAATCCGCCGTCTAGGGAGGAGATGCCGCCGGCGGGTAAAAGGGGTTCTCCTGTCCACGGATTTTTTAACCACGCGTAGAAAATGATGATGAGCAGAAGCCCCAGCCAAAATTCTGGGATGGCTTGACCTGCGAAGGAAAATGTTGTGGCGAAAAAATCGAAGAGGGAATATTGTTTGATGGCGGAGTAGATGCCGAGCGGGATGGCGATGATGAGCGCGACCAGCATGGTGATGGACATGAGGTAGATGGTGTTGGGGAGGCGCGACGCAATTTCGTCCAGCGCGGGTTTGCGCGTGCGGTAGGAAAGACCGAAATCGCCGCGCAGGATTCCTTTGCGTGAGCCGGCTTCATCTTTGATGCCGTCGCCGTTGGAATCAATTTTTGTCCAGTCGTTGCCGACGAGCCAATAGACGTATTGGAGGGGGAGCGGCTGGTCGAGTCCGAACTGTCGTTTGAGTTGTTCGATCCGTTCGGGGTGCGGACGCCTGCCCGCATACGCGGTGATGGGTCCGCCTGGCGCGACGTTGACCAGCGTGAAGAGGATCACGCTGAGGAGGAAGAGCAAGCCAACCGTTTGAATGAGGCGGCGAATGATATAGGTGGTCATCTAGTTCGGTAGTTACGTAGTCGAATAGTCCGAGAATGTCTAACCGCGAAGACCGTATACATGAAGAGGATACAAAACCTTAGCCGCGAATTACGCGAATTGACGCGAACTTTTTGGAATCAAATTCGCGAAAATCCGCGTAAATTCGCGGCAGGAAAAGATCGTGTTGTTATTTCAAAACCCAGTCCGAGATATTCCACGTCACCAGGTCGTTGACGGTGGACTGCACGCCAACAAGCCGCGCGGAGTAGGCTTCGAGGTTCGGTGTGGTGAAGAGATGGACGAGCGGCACATCTTCGTTGATGTGGTCGGCGATTTTGCAGAACGTTTCTTTGCGCGAGGCTTCATCGAGCGTGTATGCTTCGTCAATCAGCGCGTCTACTTCGGGGTTGTCGTAGCGCATCACGTTGTATCCGCCGCCCGGCACGAGAGCCTCTTGCGAATACAATTCCCAGACGTAGTCGGTGGGGTCAACGCCGGCGTAACCATCGTCCCAAATATCAATGTCGAAGTTGCCGCTTTGTTCGATGCCGCCGTTCTCGGCTTGATCCCACAGGATACTGCCCTCGACAACACTGATGTTCATCTTGATACCGATGTCGCCGAGTTCTTCCGCGATGAGTTGTTGAGTCAATTCGAGCGGCTCGCCGAATTCAGCGTAGGTGATGAACTCCATTTCCATTTTGTAGCCTTCAGGCGCGCCGGTCGTACAGCCGTGACATTCGCGGACACCGTCGCCGTCTGAATCGGTCCAGCCTGCTTTTTCGAGCATCGCCTTCGCGCCTTCCGGGTCGAACGCGGGACGCGGCACATCGCATTGATATGGCGCGCGGAAGAACTCTGTCCATGTGGGGGTTGCCAGCCCGTGGAAAATTTCGGAGGTGATGGTATCAACATCCACGGCGGAACGAATCGCTTTCCGCACGTTGACGTCTGACAGGATCGGATGAGGAGACGCGACCGGGTCCACCGTCCCTTTTGCCGCGAGATTGAAATACAGACGCATCACCCAGCGGTCAATCGGACTCTGGCTTACTTTTGCTTTTTCCGATCCCTCGAGGTCTTTCGCGGTGTTGACGTTGATCCACATGTCAATGTCCGCGTCGCCGTTCAACATCATCGTCTTGCGCACGGCATCGTCCGGGACGATCTGCACGATGACCTGATCGAGTTCGGGCTTCGGCGCGTCGTAATAATTTTCGTTCTTGTGGAAGGTCATGTGGTCGCCTTGCACCCAATCATTTAACACGAAGGGACCGTCGCTCAACGGCTCGCGTCCGCAATCCCACGCGAGGAATCCCTGCTCGATGTCGCAGTAATGCGCGGGCCAAATGGCGAGTTGCTCGCCGCCGAATTGTGTCAGATAACCGGGGTAAATGGTGTTGTAGTTGACGACGAATGAATACTTGCCCAACTGCTCGACCGAATCCACGTAATCAATGCCGGGAATCCACGTGCCATTGACCGGGTCTGAAATCGCATTCCACGTGAACAACACATCGTCGGCAGTGACGGGCGTGCCGTCGCTCCATTGAATATCTTCGCGCATTGTCCACGTGACTGCCATTGTCCCCTCGTCTTCATTGATCGTTACGCCGCCGTTATCAACGGTCGGTAATTCTGCGGCGAGTTCGGGAAAAACATTTCCGTTCGGGTCAATGTCTGCCATGCCGAGCAGAACGAGCTCCATCACCAGCGCGTCGTATCCCGTATCCGCGACCATCGGGTTGAAGGATGGCGGGTCTTCGGCGATGACGATGGTGATACTTTTTTCCGAACCCGTCGGCGCTGCGGGTCCCTCCGTCGGTTGTGATGCTGGTCCGCATGAAACGATCGCCAGTGAAACTATGACCATGAAGGTCAGAAAGAACAACGCGCGCTTTTTTGTGAACATTGGTCCTCCTGCAAATTTTAAATTTTTCAAACGCCGTATTATTGCACGGATTGTCCCTGCTGTTAAGGTTTTTGCAAGAGGAATTTACGGGTAAAATGTCCCCCATGAGAACCGTATTCTGGGAAGACAACCAAGTCAAAATGATAGACCAGCGGATCTTGCCCGCGCGTTTCGAAGTTGTTTCATTTAGCGACCACAAAGCAGTTGCGCAAGCGATCACGGATATGGTCGTACGCGGCGCGCCCGCCATCGGAGCGACTGCCGCTTTCGGACTCGCGCTCGCGGGATTCGAATCCGCTTCCACTTCGACGGGCAGTCTGCTCGCCGATTTGGAAGCCGCCGCGTCCACCTTGAAGGCTTCGCGTCCCACCGCAGTGAATCTTGCATGGGCTATTGATCGAGTAATGAGTAAAGTCTCCAGTCTCCAGTCTCCGTCTGCCGATTCGCTTCGCCAATTCATCCTCGACGAAGCGCAACGCATCGCCGATGAAGATGTGGAGATCAACAAGCGCATGGCAGAACATGGCGCGACGTTGATCAACGATGGCGACACGATCATCCATCACTGCAACACGGGCGCCCTCGCCGCAGTGGACTGGGGCACCGCGCTCGGCGTCATCCGCACCGCGCACGAACAAGGGAAAAAGATTCACGTGCTGGTGGATGAGACTCGTCCGCGTTTGCAGGGAGCGCGTCTCACCGCATGGGAACTCGAACAATATGGCATCCCGTACGAAATCATCAGCGATAACACGGCGGGATATTTCCTCAAAGCAGGCAAAGCGCAGAAATGTTTTGTCGGCTCAGACCGAACCGCCGCGAACGGCGATGTGGCGAACAAGATCGGCACGTACATGCTTGCCCTCGCCGCGAAAGACAACGGCGTGCCTTTCTATCCCGTCGTGCCAACTTCAACAGTTGACCTCTCGCTTTCACACGGAGATCAAATCCCAATCGAAGAACGCGATCCCGAAGAAGTGCTGGGCTTGGAATTCAAAGGCGAGCGCGTCGCTCCGAAGAACGCCAAAGCACGGAACATCGCCTTCGATGTGACGCCGAATCGTCTGGTCACAGCCATTGTGACTGAGAACGGAATCGCATATCCGCCGTTTGTGGAAAGTTTGAAGAAAGTTGTGTTGGGAGAATAATGTCCTTTTTTCAACCTACTCTTGCAAGCCGTTACGACCTCCGCTTTTCCATTGCGGGCATCCCCGTGCGCGTGCATCCGCTGTTTTGGCTCATCGCGCTCCTGCTGGGTTCAAGCGGCGACCTGCTTCAGATCGTGATTTGGATTCTTGTTGTTTTCGTTTCCATCCTCATCCATGAATTGGGTCATGCTTTTGCGTTTCGCTGGTATGGTTTGCGTTCGCAGATCCTGCTCCATTTTTCTGGCGGCTTGACCATCCCTGAAATGTCGCAGTGGGGGAGTGGATACGCAAGCGTTGCCATCGGTCCCGTTCAGCAGATTTTGATCTCGCTGGCTGGACCCGGCGCGGGTTTCTTGCTGGCTGGATTGGTCGTTGTCGTCGCCAACTTGTCGGGCGGCGAGATTCTTGTCAATTGGTTGTTTGGCTTGATTCCCATTCCCTATAACGCGATCATTCCGTTTGGCGGGACCATTCCCAGCCTGTTCGCCACCTTGTTCCTGTGGGTCAATGTTTTTTGGGGCTTGATAAATCTATTGCCAATCTACCCGTTGGACGGCGGTCAGGTGGCGCGCAATATTTTGCTTTTGTATGATCCGATGGGCGGCGTGCGCAAATCGCTTTGGCTGTCTGTGATCGCGGGCGGACTCATGGCGTTGGCGGGTTTCGTGTTATTCCGCAGCATGTATACCGCGCTCTTGTTTGCGATCCTTGCCTTCCAAAGTTATCAGGCTTTGCAAAACCGTTTCGGGGGCGGCTATTAAATTGGAAATTTGTAATCCTGTTTTCTAGACAATCCCCGCCTCACGTGATAAACTTCCGCCCGTTGACATTGGCGTGACGCAACCCGCGTCACGCCTTTTGATGCGAATACCACACGCTCCTTTCGCCGTCCTCGGCGAAAGGATACACGCCGAGGACGGCGTGCCGAGCAGAATCTATGGACATCCTTCTCACCGGTTCAGTTGCCTACGATTACTTGATGACCTTCCCAGGTCATTTCAAAGAACAAATTCTCCCTGAGCGATTAGGTTCGATCAGTTTATCGTTTCTCGTAGACTCGATGTCGAAACAGCGCGGCGGGGTGTCGCCGAACATTGCCTACACCATGGCTTTGCTCGGGGAACAACCGCGAGTCATGGCAACAGTTGGGGAAGATTTTGAAGAATACCGCGCATGGCTCGAATCAAAAGGGGTCAACACCTCGTTGATGAAGGTCGTCCCCGGCTTGTTCACCGCCTCATTTTTTGCGACAACCGATAACGCCTCCGCCCAGATCGCCTCGTTTTATCCCGGCGCGATGGGGGTCGCTTCCACGCAATCTCTCAACGACCTGCCCAGCAAGCCAGACCTGATCGTCGTTTCCCCGAACGCGCCGGACGCGATGACGAAATTCTGCGCGGAAGCCAGAGGCTTGGGATTAAAGTATCTATACGATCCTGGACAGCAGGTGCTCCGTCTCGAAGGCGCCGAGTTGATCAACGATATGGAAGGCGCGCACTTCCTGTTCTGTAACGATTATGAATTTGGGTTGATCTCCAAGAAGACAGGCTGGAGTCTTGACCAAATGCTGGATCACGTGAAAGTGCTGGTGATCACGCGCGGCAAAGATGGCGCGGATTTATACATGGGCGGCGAATCGGTGCACATCCCAACCGTCCCTGAGAAAGAGATCGTGGATCCGACGGGAGTCGGCGACGCGTTCCGAGGCGGATTCCTCGCGGGCTACTCGCGCGGCTTCGACTGGAAGTTGTGCGGCGAGATCGGTTCGCTCGCGGCAGTCTATTGTTTGGAGCAGAAAGGTCCGCAGAGTCATTCGTATTCGCGGAAAGATTTTATTGAGCGATTTAGAAAGCATTTTGAAGACGGCGGGAAGATGGATGGGTTGTTATAAAAACGGAGCGCGGACTTGAGTCCGCTAACTTACCAAAAGCGGACTCAAGTCCGCAATCCAGAAGGAGCAACAAATGAGTAATTACGATATCAAAGACATCAATCAAGCCGAAGGCGGACGCCGCCGCATGGACTGGGCAGAGCGCGAGATGCCCGTCCTGCGACAGATCCGCGAGCGATTCAAAAAGGAGAAGCCGCTCAAGGGTTTGCGCGTGTCGGCATGTCTGCACGTGACGACCGAGACCGCGAATCTCATGGTCGCATTGCAAGACGGCGGCGCGGACATTGTTCTCACTGCGTCGAACCCGCTGTCCACGCAGGACGATGTCGCCGCGGCGTTGGTGAATCAGTTCGAGATTCCCACGTTCGCGATCAAGGGCGAGGATAAAGTCACATACTTTAAACACATCCGCGCCGCGCTCGAACACAAACCGCACATGACGATGGACGATGGCGCAGACTTGGTCTCGTCGCTGTTCTTCATCGAGATGGGTCGCTTTGAAAAACTCGAACCTTCATTAGCGAGTTGGGCAAAAGGTCTCTCCGACGATGAGCGCAAGGAAATGCTCAAAGGCGTGATCGGCGGCACCGAAGAAACAACCACAGGCGTCATCCGTTTGAAGGCGATGGAAAAAGATAACGTGTTGAAGTTCCCCGTCATCGCGGTGAACGATGCGATGACCAAACACTTCTTTGATAACCGCTATGGCACGGGTCAGTCCACCATTGACGGCATCATCCGCGCGACGAACGTTTTGCTCGCAGGCAAAGTTTTTGTGGTGGCAGGCTACGGCTGGTGCGGACGCGGTCTTGCGTCACGCGCGCGCGGCATGGGCGCGTTGGTCGTCGTCACCGAAGTGGACCCGATGAAGGCGCTCGAAGCGGTGATGGATGGTTTTCAAGTAATGCCAATGAGCGACGCCGCGAAGATCGGCGATTTCTTTTGCACCGTCACAGGCGATCTCAACGTCATTGATGAAGCGCACTTCAAGACGATGAAAGACGGCGCGATCGTTTCCAACTCGGGTCACTTCAACGTGGAGATCAACATCCCCGCGCTGGAGAAGATGAGTGTTGGCAAGCCCAACCTCGTCCGCCCGTTCGTGGATCAATACACAACGAAAGACGGACGCAAGATCAACATCCTCGGCGAAGGACGACTCATCAACCTCGCCTCTGCCGAAGGGCATCCTGCTTCGGTCATGGACATGTCTTTCGCCAACCAAGCCTTGTCCGCCGAGTTCATGGCGAAGAATGCGGATAAGTTGGAGAAGAAGGTCTATTCCGTGCCCGCTGAAATAGATCACGAGATCGCCCGCCTCAAACTCGAAGCCATGGGCGTGAAGATAGATAATCTCACCGCCGAACAGTCGCACTATTTGAATTCGTGGGAAGAGGGAACTTAGTCAGTTGCAAGTAAAGAGTGATCAGTAAGCAGTACAGCCTCGTGGAGAAAGTGTCCGCGAGGCTGTTTTATTCATGGCTTGCCTGGGCAGGTATCTGTGTGCAGATATTTTTGGCACTCTGCTGTGGTGAATGGACGTGTGATCCGAGTTTGTGCCAGCGTCAGAAGTTCGTCAATGTCGAGAGTGAATACCCGTACGACCCCATCATTGCTGGCGACGATGAGATGAGCGCCGTTATCCAAACTGCTGAAAGCAACTCCATATACCCCGCCTTCGCTGCCCGGTAGAGTCAAAATTTCATCGCCGCTTTCAACATCCCATATTTTGGCTGTGTTATCGCCACTGCCTGTTGTAAGAAATTTTCCATCCGAGCTGAACGCAACAGGCCTGAGTTCCGCGCTATGCCCAGTTAGGGTCAGCAATTCTCTGCCTGTTGTTGCGTCCCAGATCTTTGCTGTTGAATCACTGCTTGCTGTAGCGATCTGCTCTCCATCAGGACTATAGGCTATATCTACGACGCCAGACGTATGTCCAACAAGTGTAAATACTAACTTACCAGTTCTCACGTCCCAAATCTTTGACGTGGCATCTGTGCTTGCCGTTGCCAGGCGTGTTCCATCGGGGCTAAATGCTACACCAGGCACGATGCCTTCATGTCCGGCGATATTTAGCAGTTCTTTGCCTGTGGCTGTGTCCCAGATTCGAGCGGTGCCATCAAAACTGCCAGTGGCTATCAACTTCCCGTCTGGGCTGAATGTGATATCGCGCACCCCAGCCTCGTGACCTAAAAGAGTAAGGAGCTTTTTTCCACTAACTGCATCCCATACGATAGCGGTAGCATCGTCACTTCCTGTAGCAATATATTTGCCATCCGGACTGAACGCAATATTCAAAACCTCCTGCTCATGTCCTCTGAGAGTTAGCCGGGATTCGCCCGTTTCTGCGTTCCAAATTGTTGCAGTGCCATCGCCTCCATTTGTCGCGAATTCATTACCACTTGGACTAGAAGTGACCCGGAACCCGTAGCCCGCGCCCGGACCGACAGCCGTGGCAATTTCACGTCCCGGCTCAGCGCTCCATAGCCGAACGGTTCCATCCAAACTTGTGCTTGCCAACTCTTTACCATCGGGACTGAAAGCCAACCCTCCGATCCAATCGGTGTGGCCTAGCAAGGTAAATAATTCCTGTCCCGTTGCGGCATCCCAGACCTTGACCGAATTCCCGCTGGCTACACCAAAACTCATAGCCGCTATCTGTCTCCCATCTGGACTAAATATACCGGATGCCCCATCAGAAATCGTAAGTATTGCCTGGTCCTCATCGAAACTCATGGGTTCACCAGATGTGTAATTCCAAACCTGTAATCCATTAGCGGTTGCGACGGCGACCCTCGTTCCATCCGAACTGAACCTCGCTTTAAAGATCGTAAACTCCGGTAGCGTCCGCAACAACTCGCCGGTTGCTACATCCCAAATGATCAACGTACCATCCTCACTGGAACTCAAAAGGTATTTCCCCTCAGGACTAAAAGCCAATCCGCCAACTTCGAGGGAATGACCGTTCAAAACATGGATCAATTTTCCGCTACCGGCATCCCAGATCCGCACAGTGGTATCCGCTCCGCCCGAAGCGATGTATTTCCCGTCAAGGCTGAAGTCAACAGATACGGAATCTCCCTTATGTCCTGAAAGCGCCCTGATCAGTCTGCCCGACACCGGATCATATACTTTGATCTGGTCGCTATCGCACGCGGCAAGGAGATTTCCATCCGGACTGTACACAAGGCGTTGCTCTGTGAACAGGTCGCTGGGAACGGTCGAACCGATCATACGGAATTGTTCGCTGCCTGTCTTGGCATCCCATAGGATAACTGTTCCGTCATCCCCAATCGTGGCGAGTTGCTTCCCGTCGGGTCTGTAGTCCACCGAAAACACTCTGGTCTGATGACCGGTCAGTGTCATTCGTATTGGAGATGACACGATGGCGCGATGTAATGCCTCCAACGATTCGGGAAGAACGATTCCATTCGCATCGCGTGTTGTTGAGATGGATTGCAAAGCCAGCAGTATGCTCCGTTCGGGATCTACATCCAGATTGTTGAGCGATGCTGCGGCTAATTCACGAGATGTAGCGATGCGCTTATCGTTTTGTGCAGTGATGGCGGTCTGACGCGCTTGCGAACCAAAATACAATGCTGTGAATGCCATCAATAAAGCGACGATGAATGCAGTTGTGAGATACAGCGCGCGTTTGCTCAATTGTTTTGCAAACCCCGTTTGTTCTTCGGCGCGTTGTCTTTGCGATTCTGCGAGTTTCTGCGCCGTTTGGAGTTCGCGCTGGCGCTGCGCTTCGCGTTCCATCGCTTCGCGTTCACGGGTTTCAATGGACGCCCCCAGAAATTCGCGTTCGAGCGCGTTCATTTCATCTCGATGAGGCATCGCCCATTCCTGTACCTGAGTCAATCGCGCGCCGCGATACAACATACTGGGTTCACGATCCATTTCGTCCCATTCCTGCGCGGACTCGGTGAGGTGCCTGTGCAGGCGTAACCCCTCGCGATTGTCTTCGAGCCAGCCTCGTAAGGTGGGCCATTCACGGATCAATGCCTCATGCGATACTTCAACAGAATCTTCACTGGTGGTAATCAGGCGGGCGTCCGCCAAAGTCTTCAACACAATTTGGGTTGTATCTTTATCTTCGGGTTTTAAAATTAACTCACTTAAGTTTGCGCGGCGACGTGTATCGCCGGTGGAAGTTTCATCGCCCAATTCGGTCAACCGAAGAAAAATGCGGCGGGCAACGTCTTGTTGCTCATGCGTAAATCGGTCCGCGAACACCGCTTCGGCTGTTTCAGCAATAGCGCCGCGCACGCCTCCCGACGAAGCATAACCGCTCATCGTCATGGTGCGAGCGCGCCGCCTGTGCCATGTTTCCATCAACGCGTGTGAAAGTAATGGCAACGCGCCTGGTTCATGACCGACATCATGCAAAAGGAGGTCGGTCAACCCGGATTCAATTTCCCAACGACCGCGTTGGGCAGGCTCTTCGATGGCGTGCCTCAATTCCGCATCGTTCATCGCGCCGATATATTCCTGATTCTGCGCCAACGCCTCGCGCAAGTGGATGTAATTCGCGCAATGGGCGTAAAAATCTGCGCGTAATGCAAGGAGGATGATCACCGGACCGTTCGCTTCGGACGCCGCCGCGAGCAGATTGCCGATAAAGGATGTTTTTTCCTCCTCCGAGCGGCAGAGCGCAAATACTTCCTCGAATTGGTCTACAACCAGCAAGAGGCGGGCATTGTTATTCAACTCTAATTTGCGCTTCGCAAACAAGTGCAGACTGCGCCTATCGCGTGCGAGATCGTCTATTAATGCAGCAGTTTGAGTAATAGATGAATTTTCGCGCGTGAGGCTGATTGCCAGACTTTCCAGCGGATGAGCGGTCGGCGTAAATACATGTATTTGCCAGTCGGTGGATTTTTTATTCCAGCGCAAGGCGGGAATTATCCCTGCACGCACGAGAGAAGATTTGCCGCTCCCCGAAGCGCCGACAACAGCGAGGAATCTTTCCATGCGTGGGAGTCCGGTTGAGGTCAGGGAAATGACGCGCTCGACCAGTTTGGAGGTCAAATCTTCGCGTCCTACAAATAGGTCAGCATCGGTTTCGTCGAAGTAATTCAATCCTTTGTAAGGGCAAAGCCCAAGACCCGGCGCGTCCTCTCGGCGTACATTGGAGGCAAGATCGAGCAAACGCGCGAGGGCTTTGGGTTCATGCTTGAGATCAAGGGCAGAGACGAAACGAGCCTCGATCGTGGGGATGTCCGGCAGGCGCAGGTTTTGTTCGAGGCGGCTGATCTGCCCGTCGCTGTAGCCGACGGCAATCGCCAGTTCCATCTGAGTGACTCCGGCGCGCCGTCTGAGGAAGCGGAGCAGGTCGCCAAATGTGGTGAATCTTTCCAGTGTGTTATCGGGGATAGAAGCGGACATTCGTACCTCTTCTCAAGAATACTTCTGTGCTTGCAATAGGAAGAATAGCACGATTTCTAGTGTTTTGGAGAATTTTGGCAGGAAATGGCAAGAAGGGCAGGCGCTTGGTTGCTATGATTTTCTCATAGATTGGCGCTCAAACCAAACTCACGCTAATCAAGGAGACCAAAATGAAATCGAATCGTTTGTTCAATCTGTTTGTCGTGATCGCATTGATTGCGGTCATTGCGCTCACGGTTAGAGAAGCAGCCGCCACGAACTACATCTCTTCCAAACCTGGTTCGACGGGGTCTGCCACAGAATGTGTCAGTTTGCCGTCCCGTGATTCGATCCACAGTGAATATGTGCCTGAGAGGAACGCGTGGGTGACCTATACGGAAGACGGTCCTACAGGCGTAGACGGCGGGTTGCTCTACTTGCTTTCGGCTTACCCATCGTGCTCGCGATAAGGAGAATGTGCCATGAACCAATTCTTTTTTGAAACAAGAGGTAAGGAGAAAGTGAAAGAATTGCTGGATGAAGGGCAACGAAGCCAGGCTTTTTACCGATCTGGCTCGCCGCGCCTGAGTATTCTACGCGGTTTGCCAAAGATGCTCCTTCTTCTTGCGACGATCTTGGGCATTTTGGCGTGGATGATCCGCTAACTTCTCCAGCCAACGATTAAGCCTCGCAGACTGAATATCCGCGAGGCTTTTTGTTTTATTTACGGCTTTGTTGGAATTTTTCCCGCAATGATATCTGCCTTGATCTGTTCCAGCTCGGCTTTGAGTTCATTGGTGATGAGTGCGTCGAACTGATAGAAGGGAGCCAGCCCGACTTCGCCGGTTTCCAGCCCGCCGAAGTGTACTCCGCCCGTGAATTCATCATCAATGATCGATTTCACGGTCAACTCCACGGTTGGTTCGTAGTTTTTCAAGATACTGGTAAGGACGATGTCTTGATATTCTGGAAGCCCGCCTGCCCAATCGAAATCCACACCGATGAGATATGCCTCTCCATGCGGCATAATTGCCTTGGCGGCTCCCACGCCCGGGTCATAACCTGCCACCGGAAAGATAATATCTGCGCCCTGGTCCAATAACTGTTGCGCGATGTCTCTGCCTGTTTGTTCGCAGTTGAAACATCCCGCAAAAATCCCTTCGTGTTTATGCGGATCCCAGCCAAGGACTTCCACATGAGTTCCGTTTTTCTCGTTGAAATATTCCATGCCGAGGGCGAAGCCGTCCATAAAATCGGTTACGGGAGGAATATCCGCGCCGCCGAAAGTGCCGACCTTGCCGGTTTTTGATTGCGATGCCGCGAGGTAGCCTGCCAGGAATGCCGCTTGATCGGTTGCGTACAATTGCGTTCTCAGATTGTCCAGCGGCGGATCGAACGGAAATTCAATCACAAGATATTTCTGCTCCGGGTCTTGCTCAGCCGCGGCATATATGGCGTCCGCTATTTCGGACGTGCCAATGATCAGGTCGCAATCGCCGCGCTGGAATTCCGCGATGTGTTTTTGAAAATCGATCATTTCCCCGGATTCGAGGACTTTTAGATCCCAGCCAAACTCCGTATTGGAATTTTGCATGCCTCGGAATATTGCCTCGTCAAAGCCAACGCCGGTTAGCCCGTTCGTTCCGGTTACCTGACATACCCTGCCTGAATCAGTTGGGGGGATGGGCGTGGCAGTTGGCGCGCTTGGCGGCGCTCCGCATTCAGACGGGCTTTTATGCAGATACTTTGTGCATTCGTCAATGGTCAGACCTCGCGTGAGGCGAGATTTGGCGAGTGTGATCAGGTCATCCAATTCCAAGAGATAAACATAAACGCCGTTATCTTCGCCGATGGCAAGCAGTTTTCCATTGGGGTGGAAGGCGATATCCCACAAACCCAAGCCGCCGCTGACAAAGGTGTTGAGTTGTTTTCCTGTTGTTGCATCCCAAAGCCTGGCGGTGCCGTCGCGGCTGGCGGTGGCGAGGTGTTGCGCGTCTGGACTAAAGGCGATGGACATGACCTGGCTGGCGTGCCCGCTCAACGTCAGGAGTTCTGAACCGGTTTTTACATCCCAGACCTTTGCGGTGTCGTCGAGGCTGGATGTTGCGATTCGCGATCCATCCGGACTGAAGGCAATTGCAGATGGCGAAGCGGTATGCCCGCGCAGAGTGATGATCGTTTTGCCTGTGACCGAATCAAGGATCTGCACAGTGTTGTTGTAAATGCCCAACGCCAGGTACTTATCATCCGGGCTGAAAGCGGCAGTGCGGACCGCAACCGGAAAGAACTGGGTATAAATTTCTACGGGCGGGGAGACTGAGACATCCCAAAGAACCGCCTTGTAATCTTCACCGACAGTGATCAGGCGTGTGCCGTTGTGATTGAACGCCACTCCATTAACGGCTGCCGTATGTTTTTGTAATTCATCCAGCATCGAACCGCTCGACAGACTCCATATTCGAACAGTGGAATCTTCGTAGGCGGCAGCGAGTTTTTCTCCGTCGGGGCTGAACGACAGATCGTATACCAGTTTTTCAGGAGAGGGCAGAGCGTGGATGATCTCTCCGGTATTTGTATCCCATACGTTGACCGTTCCATTCTCAGCGCTGGCTGCGAGTAGTGTTCCATCCGAGTTATATGCCAGTTGTCCGTCCGAGTTGGTGGATGTGCGCGAAGAAAATACCTCGCGGCGGATGATGTTCCACACTCGTAAGGTTCCATCGGTACTGCTGGTCGCGAGTCGTGTGCCGTCCGGGCTGAAATCAACTTCGATCACCGGCTCGGTGTGACCGGCAAAGGTTACGATTTCACGTCCCGTTGTAACATCGAAGATCTTTGCGGTGCGGTCTGAGCTGGCGGAGGCGATCCATTTGCCGTCTGGGCTGAATTCGAGGTGGTTGATCCAGTTAGCATGACCGACGATGGTGGATCGTTTTTCGCCGGTCTCGGCGTCCCAAATGATGATGTCGGAATAGCCCGACCCGCCTGTGGTGGCGATCAATTTTGAGTCGGGGCTGAACGCGCCGGTTCCGTCCACGCCTTGCCCGTGCAATTCCAATAGTTGTTCCCCTGTTCCGGCGTGCCATACTCTTGTTGTGCCGTCATCGCCAAACGAAATGACGCGGGTTCCATCCGGGCTGAAGTAAACAAAACGAGCGCTGGCAGTATGACCGATGAATTCGACTAATTTTTGTCCCGTCTCTACATCCCAAATGACAGGAACGCCGCCGAAGTCAGAAGTCAGGATGCGTTTACCGTCCGGGCTGTACTCAAATGTGATGCCCTCATAATAGATTCGACTCGAGAGGACGATCTCCCTGCCGGTCGGCACATCCCAAAAGTGAATGCCGTCGTCATACCCAGCCGCCACCTTCTTGCGATCCGGGCTAAAGACTGAGAAATAACCGGGCGCTTCAAACACCAATTCGCCGGTCCTGGCATCGTATACTTTTGAAAAACCATCGGCTCCAGCCAACAGATATTTGCCATCCGGGCTGATCTCCACGTTCCATGGATTACCGGGCGTGCTGGCTTGTATCACCATTTCGATCCGCGATGTTTGCACGGCGCGATGCAGGGCATCTTCCGCTTCGATCGTTCTCGACGAATCCAACGCTTCCAACGCCAACAGGACGCTGAGTTCGGGATCGGCATTGAGATTCAGGATCGAAGCCGCTGCCAACTCACGGGAGGTTGCTTCGCGGTTGGACGCCTGTGCCTGCCGCCCGAACAGGATCGCCGCCGCGCCAAGGATCAACGCGACCACCAATGCGCCTGTCAGATAGACGGCGCGTTTGCGTAATTGTCCCGCTGAATGAGTTTGTTCTTCGGCGCGTTGCCTTTCGGTCTCTGCCAGTTTTTGCGCGGCTTCCAGTTCGCGTTGCTGACGCGCACGTTCCTCTGCTTCGAGCCGATCTCTTTCGCGAATACCTGCATCGAGAAATGCGCGGTCGTTCTGTGTGATCGCAACAGTAGTGTTCGCCGCCCAGTTTTCGAATTGTTCCAGCCGCGTTCCGGTGAGCAAAAAGCTCTTATCGTTGTTGGTATTCAGCCATTCGGTTGCCGCATTCGAGAGTTGTCTTTGTAAGCGGATATCATTTCGGCTTTCTGCAAGCCATTCGCGCAGGTCTGCCCATTCGCGCAAGAGCGCTTCATGCGCCACTTCAACCGTCGCGCCGCGCGTGATCGGGTCGCGGTCAAAAGTCAGCAATCGCGCCTTGCCGTAATGATCGATCACGGTGGATAGTTGTTGATGATCCACAGTGAGATCGTCTAGTTCCTTGCGCAAGACCCTGCGACGCGTGTCTTCTGTCCCTTCGCCCAGTGTAACGAGTCGCAGGAATAACTGCCGTGTTGCCGATTTTCCAGATTCATCGAGCCACGCATAGATCGCTTGCGCGCTCCGACCTAACGCGCCAAGAACGCCGCCGATCTCGCGGTAGGTTTTGTTGGTGAGCGTGCGTCCCTCGCGCTGTTCGAACAACTCAGAGAGCGCGTACTGCAATAACGGAAGCGCGCCGGGTTGATTTCCAGTGTCACGAATGATCGTCGAAACGAGTCCCTTTTCCAGTCTGAGACCGACGCGCTGTGTGGGACCGGCAACCGCTTGCTCGACCTCGTCCGCCGTCAATGGCAGGACAAATTCAAAGCGCCGGTTCATCATCTCGCCGAAATCCACGTAGCGCAGCGGCTTGTCTGTGAAGTCCGCGCGCAATGTGAGGATCACGCGCAGGCGGCTGCGTTCATCCAGCACAGCAGTAGCGATGGCATCGAGGAACAACGCGCGTTCGGCTTCATCCTCGATCAGCGTGAACACTTCTTCGAATTGGTCAACCACTAAAACCAACTCGATTGAATCGTCCGCGGGTAGAATGCGATGAACCGCTCGAAGCAAGCCGCGATTTCCATCTTTCAATTGAGTCAACAAACTTTCGGGAGGGTTAACCGCCACGCGCAATAACGAGGCTTCCAATTCCTCAAACGGATTTTTTCCCGGCAGCATGTCCACGATGAACCAGTTCTCAGAACCGGGCAGACCGCCGCGCCTCAATGCGGGAATCAAGCCTGCCCGCACCACCGACGATTTGCCGCTCCCGCTGGGACCGATCACCGCCAGAAAGCGATGTAAGTCTCCGCCCTCGCCGAGCCGCGCCAGCAATTGCTGAACCAACGATTCGCGCCCGAAGAAGTTTTCTGAATCTGATTCACTGAAGGCGCGCAAGCCTTTGAACGGATTGACGATCTCGCCATCGATCTCTTCTTCCTCATAGGCGATCACCGCTGGTTGTATGCCCGCTGACTTTCCGACGGCATTGTGAAATTCATGCAAAAAAGACAGCGCGTCGGTGTAACGGTCTTCAGGGTCTTTCGCGGTCGCTTTTGCAATGACAGTATCCAACGCGGCGGGAAGCCCAGCCCTGTGCGCCGAAAGCGGGGGCATGGGTGTATTGATGTGTTGTTGGATCAGGTCGAAGGGCGTCGGACCCGCAAATGGGACGGTACCTGTCAACATCTCGTACAGCATCACGCCCAGACAGTAAATGTCGGTCTGCGGTCTGATCGAGTGTGATCGAATTTGCTCCGGCGACATGTACATCGGCGAGCCGACCATTACATCAAGGCTGGTGAGGTTTTCGATATCGGGGTTGCCGAGGTTTTTGGCGATCCCAAAATCGGCAAGATAGGTATTCGAATCATCGTCGAGCAAGATATTGGCGGGCTTTAGGTCGCGATGGATGATCCCGATGCGGTGGGCTGAATTCAACGCGGAACAGATCTGCTCGAACATTTTGAGCGTGCTTTCAATTGAGATCGCGCCTTGTTCAAGACGGCTCTGAATATTCCCGCCGCGTAAAAGCCGCATCACAAGATACGCCACATTCGGCTCGCGCCAATAATCATAGAGTGGAACGATATGCGGATGTTCGAGCCGCGCCACAAGCTGCGCTTCGGTCTCGAAGCGGCGGATGAAATCGGGGTGATTGGCATACGCCGGCAGAATGATCTTGACCGCCACTTCGCGTTCGACGTTCGGCTGTACCGCCCGATAGACGCTTCCCATGCCGCCCATGCCGATCCGCTCCGACAGCGCGTACCCGCGGATGGCGCGTCCGGTCAGGTCTTCGCGCCCGATCTCTTCGATGGCTGGAGGAGGCGTCACCGGCGGCAGGTCAGACGCGGCAGGTTTGACAGAGCGCGCCCAGCGGACGAAACCGGCTCTTTCCTCCAGTGGAACTGCCAGCGCCATAGCGAGTCTCTCGGCAATTTGAACAGACGCGCGCAAGTCATCCGCCTCGATCTTTCGCAGTGTGATCGCCGCGCAACCAACGCGCCGCGCCAACTCCTCCTGCGTGAGGTCCATCTCGCGGCGCCGTTGCCGAACGTACAAACCGAAGGATTGTTCCTGTTCCATGACTGCTCCTCAGTTAATACCTGATGCTGTTAACCGTCCCGCAGGTTCAGTGAAACCCAATGTGTTCTGCAACGAAACCTGCGGGACGTTCTAGGCAAGGTCACATAATAAAAGTATAGCCGAGCGATGGGTCAAGTACAAGAAGCAAACAGGTTTATATCGTTTTTTATATCGGTCGTGAAATCCGTGTGAAAGTTATATAAAAAGCGATAGGAAGCCCAAAAACCCTTGAAATTGAAATTTCAAAATGCTACAGTGCGGACATGAAATCGCGCGCAAATTTCAAATCGTTCAATTCAAGGAGAATCAAAATGAACAACAAAAAGTTTTCGCTCTTGGTCGCAGTACTGATGCTTGCCGCCTTGGTGTTGCAAGCCTGCGCCAGTAAGCCTTCGGCGAACTTTCCTACCGGCAGGTTCGCAAATCCCGAAGCCCTGCTCGAGGGGTTCGATTTCCACGAAGATGGTACATGGAACAACTTCTACTACGGCGCCCATGAAGTCTGGGGAACCTACAGCGTCAAAGGCGACCTGTACATCGAGGAAACGAACAACTTCAACTGCGGCAAATCGCCCATGAGTTTCCGCTACACCTTCGATGGGACGAATCTGCACTTCGAGCTCACCGAAGAAAGCAAGAACGATGAATGTGAGGGCAGGCGGGGCGCATTCGACGGCACGACTTGGGTGATCGTGGAAGAGTAGTGCCGCGATCGAGATCAGTGATCGATCTAGGTTGAGGGATGATGGGAATCAACCATCATCCCTCAATGGGAGAAAATATCATGAGCAAAAAGGAATCTGAAAGCACGCAAACTGGAAAGACCGAAATTAGCATCGCAAAGATCGGGTTGATAACCGCCGTTGCGGTTGCGTTCATCTCTTGTATGGGGACGGTTGCGCTTCCTTTCTTCCAATATCTAACAGAGCAAACGACGCCGACAGTCGAGGTTCAACCAACTGTTGACGAGCAGGGAAATAATGTTCCTGAACCGACCAGACAATCGAATGTTCAAGTTGAACCAACCATTGCCCCGGCTACCAGTACGCAGTCTCCGCCTACAAGTGCTCCTCTTTCGCCAACTTTAACGCTACCACCTCCGCCCACGTCAACACCAAAACTCCTTACGTCCGAGAGCATCGAGGCGGAACATGGAGAAATGAGTAGCGGAGGTTTCCCTGTCCGTGATCAAACAGCAGTATCAGCATCCAATCAAGCATACTGGTTGGGGGCATGGGGAGCTTCTGTAAAGTTCACTATTACCGAAATGGCAGCTGGTCAGTATGAACTAATAATCCGTTATGAAAAATATACGAATAATGCCGAATACCGTGATCCGGGTTATCAAAATTTGTATGTGAATGGCAATCCTGTCCCGATTCTTATAACAACTTTTAAAACTTTTGATGATACAGTGATTAAATGGGCAGATCTTCAGCTCATCGTACGACTTGAGCAGGGAAGAAACACGCTCGTTATAAAAAATGATGTGAGTGATCAGGTGGCTGGAATTGACCGTCTTGTCCTTCGCTGGATAGGTCCGTAATCGATTTGAGACGAATCAAAGACCTCGGAGTTTTCAAAAACCCCGAGGTCTTTTGTAGATCGTAAGTAACTGTCACCTTCAATGGGACAGTCACTTGTTCAACACAAACGAAACCTCGGAGTTTTTCAAAAACTCCGAGGTTTTTTATTTCACACTCAATTCTTATTGCACGAAAAATTGACCCCGACCAAATTACTTGAGTGACCAGCCTGGTCGTGAATGATCACGCCAATCGCCACATCGTATTGTTTCGAGCCGCATGCCCATTGACCGGTGACGACACTTCCGTTTTTTTGCTTGGCAGACGGGGTGATGGCTACATCTTTGATCTGTCCAGATACTTGCACCGATGTGCTTATCAGTTGAAAATCAACTAGATTTGCGTCGCCCTCAGCATCGTAGTAATAGACGTCCAGATAAGCGATCAAACCGCCGGAGGATGCGTCGAGTCGCACAATGACCCGGTCGATGACAAGCGATGATGCCGCAGGAGGGATAGCTGTAGGCGGCGTGTCAACCTCTTGTACACTCGCAGCATCTCCAAGAATGGTTGCGTATTCTCCCCAAAGCCAGCAGGTGCCCGGCTTGGTGGGGTTCTTGATGATCCAATAATTGGTGGCTGAACTCTTCCCGACAACTTCCGCCTGTAAACCGGCGTTCAACGCGCCGGTGACCTCGTATCCGTCTCCGGGACCCGAGCGGCAATTCGTGTTCGCGCTGACGATGACATAAACTATGGACGGCGTCGCTGTGAACACAGGGGCAGATGTGAAGGTCGGCTCCGGCGTGGATGTGGGGGCAAGCGCGGTTTGCGTCAATGCTTGAAGCAGTTGCGCCTGGGCGGTGACGGTCAATGCAAGATCGGGACCGGTAGTCGGTTCAACTGTAGGCTCGCTTGTTGGCGCGGCGCATGCCGTGAGGATCAGGACGAAGAGAATAGCGATGCGCAATATGTTCTTTTGATTCATGGTTCTCCTATAGGCTCTATGCGGTCTGACGTAATTCCTTCATCGGCGTTCCTTTTTGCCGACAGGCGCGTTACGCTTCTGCTTGGTTCAAACGACCGCAAAGCAAATCTTGTTCCAGAAATATCAGAAGCCTTATATCACACAATGATGAGCGCTTCTTAACTTGAAATGCTATTTCATGATAAATTGAGACATTGGTACTGGATTCTTGAAGGGAAATTTGAGAAACGTCTTCTTCTAGGAAGAGCGATTTCGCGTAAACAAGTAGATCAAAATTCCGCCCACTACCAACGATGGCAGTACGATCAACCCCGCTTCGGGACCGAACTTGCCGCCTGTCCACAACTCGGGACCAGTGACGACGATTCGCGTCAGCGGATAAATGTCCAAGCCTGAGACGGGGAAGCCGAATACAACGCCCTCGAAAAAATTCCAGCCGATGTGAATCCCGATGGGGAGCCAGAGTTGTTTGGCGCGGAGGTAGGCGAACGCGAAATAAAACCCGGCGAGGGTGATGCCGAGAACCGCCACCCAGCTGGAGCCCGGGTTGAAAATGTGCAGAAAACCGAACACCGTGGAGGAGATCGCCACGCCCCAGAACAAGTTGAGTCCGCTGGCGAGGGTTTGCAAATGGTAGCCGCGCGAGAGAAGTTCTTCGTTCCATCCGACGAGAAGAAACACGAAGAGAAAGATCAATGTATTCCCGATCACCTGCCCGAGAGAATCAACGTCCCATGCGAAGCCTTTGAAAGTTATCCAGCCGAGCGAGCGCATGACAACGTAGATCAATCCCATTTGCGCGAACGTGATGCCAATGCCTGCCAACACATCGAATAACGCTTGCCAATTGACTTTCAGCCCAAGACTTTCGATAGGCTGCTTATCGAGGAATCGTCTCGCCAAAAAGATGGAAGTCGTAAATGCGAAAGTTTCAACAACCGTAGAAAGCAGAAGCAGGGCAGGCGTTAGTTTGCCTGTAAATGCCGATGATGGATCGAAAAAATAATAAATAACGATGATTGGAATGCCGAAACAAGAAAAGCCAGCCAACATCATGGCGGTCTGGATCAACAACCGCCACCCTGCGCGCAGGCGCGAACCGTCGCCCGTGAGAAAGATGGAATTAAAGTTCATCCGCCGCCTTTCAAGTAGATGTTCGTTGGGTCGAGTTCGTCGCGCAGGATGCGGAGTTCGTTCGCGGTGACTGGATCAGTCGTCCCGACGAGCGAAGCGGATTTCAAATCCCAGCCGGTGTTCGCCCTCGCTTCTTCCGACGTTTTGCCTGGGTGCAATTGCGTGAGCATCATCTCGCCTGATTCATCCGGCTCCAGGATGCCGATGTCGGTGACGACGGCGAGCATCCCTCCGCCGCGCAGACCAGCCTTCTCGCGGTCGCCGCGCCCGCCGATGAATCCTGCCGAGGTCATGAACTCCACTTTTTCGGGGAAGCGGCGTTTCTGATGAGGAGTCATGATGTAACAGCGGTTCGCCCACGCCGCGATCTCTTGCGAGCCGCCTGAGCCGGGCAAACGCACTTTTGGATTTTCGTATCCGCCGATGACGGTGGCGTTGATGTTGCCGTATTTATCAATTTGCGCGCCGCCCATGAAGCCGACGTCCACGTTGCCGCGCTGGAGGTAGTTGGTGAAAATATCGTACATGCTCACAACGGATAACGCACCGCTCACGAGGGTTGGGTCGCCGATGGACAGAGGCAGACGCGCAGGCTCCGCGCCGATCACGCCCGCTTCGTAGATCATCACAAGGTTTGGAGCGTGAGTGCGTTTTGCGAGATTGCACGCGAGATTTGGTTGACCGACTCCCACGAACACAACGTCGCCATCGCGCAACAATCGCGCGGCGTTGATGATCATTAATTCGGCAGATGAATATTTTATTTCGCTCATGGTTATTCCACTAATC
>CAYWCN010000012.1:12715-56781 GCA_964456775.1 uncultured Anaerolinea sp. | reverse complement strand
GGATGCCGTTGAAATATGCCGCTCCCGCCATCGGAATCATCCACGAGAGGATGCCGTCGAGCAATGCCACATCGAGATACGCGCCCTCGCCATTTTTTTGCCTGCCCACAATCGCGCCGAGGATTCCCAAGCCTGCCATCATCGCGCCGCTGAGATCGGCGACAGTTAATCCATACACCTGCGGAGGTTTGCCTTCCATTGCATTGAGCGCTAACGCGCCGCTGATCGCCGCGTAATTCAGGTCGTGACCCGCGCGTTTAGCATACGGACCCGTTTGCCCATACCCGGAGAGCGCGCAATAAATTAGGTCGGGTTTGACGACTCGCAATGTTTCGTAATCTATTTTCATTCGTTCGGCTGTGCCAGGGCGAAAACTTTCGATGACCACGTCGGCTGTGGCGACAAGTTTGAGGAATGCGTCGCGCCCGCGCGGGTTGCGATAGTTGACGGCAATGCTTTTCTTCCCCTGATTGATCATTTCGAATAAGCCGCCCAATCCCATTTCGGGCGGAGCGAGGCGAGAGTAATCTCCCACAGTCGGTGTTTCGATCTTGATCACTTCCGCGCCCATGTCTGTGAGCAATTGCGTGATGAACGGACCCGGTAAGAGTCGCGTGAGGTCAAGGATTCGGATTCCTTGTAGAGGTTGAATCATGGTTTGCTCCAAGTGTGAATACAATCTTCTTTAGCCGCGAATTACGCGAATTGTCGCTAATTTTCAACCATTCGCGTGAATTAGCGAAATTCGCGGCAATGATCTTTGACCTTGCCAATTTCTGAATTATGACGAATTGCTTGTTTCGAAAGCCGCCCTGTTCATTCCAGATCACTTTGAATCTTTGCTTCCCCCTGCCGCTTCGTGATTTTCTTTCCTTGCGCGCAACCAGCCCGCAAGACTGATGCTGATCACGCGTTCGTTGCCCGCAAAGATCTTCTGAATGTTCGGACGCAGCGCCCAGATCAACAGTAACTCGGCGATCAGCCCATACAAAACGTTGACCCACGGCATGAGGTCCATCGAAGCGCGGACGGCGAAGAGGACGATGATCGCCAGTCCCACCGTCAATGTGGCGACGGATGCCATCCCCAACGTGAACAAGACCAACGCGCCGATGACGAACACGAAGGGAAACGTCCAAGCCCACAGCCCCATTGCGCCGCCCAGCGCGGGCATGGCGCCAGCCCCGCCGCGAAAACGCAAGCGTCCGCTTTCATCACGCTCCGCCAGAAAGATGGAATAGTTATGCCCAAGGATCGCGGCAAGACCAGCCAGTACAGGGATGAGACTTGCATCCGGGTCTAACGTCCGCGCGATCCACACTGCGATTGCCGCTTTTGCCGCATCGAGCAGAGCGGTGGCTAACCCAACTCCGAATCCCGCCGCGCGGAACGCGTTCGTGCCGCCGGTGCGTCCGCTTGCCACTTCGCGCAGGTCTTTACCGGTTGTGGCTTTCACGATCAACAATCCCACCGGGATCGAACCCAAAAGATAACCGATGATCACTGCGATAATATCAAGCAAGATTTGCATTTCATTCCTCCGGGAGTGGTCTAGGTAGGAAAACACTCAATCGCATTGAGGGTTGCTCCATTCTATAACCTCGAAAGTCTTCGACAGATTCATCGCAGGACGATCGCGAGTCCCCAGCATAACACAGTAGCGACTGCCGGTTCGAGTATGGCGCGGCGCGCGGGCAACTCTTCATTTAAATTGATCGCGAGATTCGTCAACCCATAGAGCGGACCGATGAGCATCAACCCGAATTGGATGGATGAGAGGGGCCAGTAATGCAAACCAGCGGCGATCTGCGCGCAGACAAATGCAATGCCAAGCGACCAGGCATACTCCCAGTGACTGAGCCTCAGGCGTAAAATCCGCAGGCTGGCAAACGTCGCGGATAAGAACAACGCGGGGGTCGTTTGGTATAAGCGCAGGTCGCCGTAGCGCAACGCCACGGCGAGGATGAAAAAGAGTCCGTATGAAATTGCTGTGAGTCCGGCAAGCGAGAGATCGTAGTTCGGCGCGCCGGGATCGACCACAATGTATTCGGCGAGAAAAACTAAAAGGAGGAAGATCCCGCCGACGGCGAAGCCGAGCGACCAAGCCGACCCGTCGGGAAGAACCGAGAGGAAGATGCTGACGACGAACGCGGTAAGAGTCGGCAATATCCACCACTGTAATGTCGGTCTTCCATTTAAGGAGGGATGTCCGCGCAAGAGCCAGTCCATGCCGGTGGCGGTTAATCCTGCCGTGAGTAGGCTCATCACCGTGGTCAGATTGAGCGGCAGGGATAGAAAAAAGCCGGGCAGTTGCATTTCGAGGTTGAATTCCGGCACGCGGACGATACGCGTGAGCGCCAGCGCAAGCAACACGGTGGAGGTAAGCACGCCGATGCGGTTCGTATCCGGAAAATGGGTCTGCGCGTCCATGGCTACATTTTAACCCGTGCGAGGGAAGCCTGCCAATGCGAATCGGTATGGTAGAATCAAGCGTCCATGAACGCTGAAAAACTGGAAAACCTTCCGCCGCCGCCCGGCATTATCAACTCGTTACGCGCAGGATTCGATATCGTTTCCATGCGCGTGTGGCTGATCCTCCCGCCTATCCTGTTGGATGTGTTTTTATGGCTGGGAATGCGGTTAAGCCCCGGCAAACTTTATTCTTCGATGGTTCTGGGAGCGATCGAAATGCTGAAATCGCGCCCGGTGCCTGCGGAAGAGTTGAAAAACCTCACCGACACGGTAGGGGTTTTCAGCCGTTTCAACTGGCTGGGTTGGATCCGCACATTTCCCGTCGGCATCCCGAGCCTTGAGGCTTTCACCATCCCTGCGGATTCAGCCATGCGCACGCCTCTCGGTTTGCGCGAGGTGATCGATCTCGAATCCTATTGGGCATTGCTCGGCTGGACAGGCTTGCTCATCCTCGCCGGCTGGGTGGGCGGAAGTTTTTACTTCCGCTGGGTTTCGATGGCGGCGTTAGGCAAATCGGACGCGGGCATTGGCATCTTCCGCGCGATCCTTCAGACCGTCGTCCTTTCCATTATTTGGACGCTCTGTCTTCTGTTCATTTTCATTCCCGTTGTGATCGTCGTTAGTGTCGTCGGTTTTTTCAATGCCACGCTGGCGAACGGATTGCTCTTTGTGATCTTGTTTTTCTCGTACTGGCTGATCGTCCCATTCTTTTTTATGCCGCACGGAATCTTTGCGCGCAAACAGAACGCGCTGTATTCACTGTATTCCAGCATGCGCCTGACGCGCTTCACCCTCCCCACCAGCGGACTGTTCGTCTTCACTTCCATTCTGCTCTCCCAAGGGTTGAATTTTCTGTGGAGCGTGCCGGAAAACGACTCGTGGATGAAACTCGTGGGTATTTCAGGTCACGCGTTCATCAGCGCCACATTGCTAGCGGCAAGTTTCGTTTATTACCGCGATATGAACGCGTGGCTTCAAACTGTATTCACTCAGATGCAGCAAAAACAAGGCGCGCCGACGCAACAGGCATAAGAAGTTCGTCCAAATATCGGAAAGCGGACTAAAGTCCGCATTCCGGAGTTTTTCACAAGTTCTCGTTCGTGACGCAGTTGAACTGCGTTACGAACGACATCAGTTTGACAAATAAGATTCGGAGGCAGTAGTGGCAAAGAAAAAAGATACAGGATACGATGTCGGCTCTATTCAGGCATTAGAGGGCATCGAGCATGTGCGCAAACGCCCGGGCATGTACGTGGGCGGCACAGACATCAAAGCCTTGCATCACCTCGTCTACGAGGTAGTGGACAACGCAATTGACGAAGCGCTCGCCGGGTTCTGCACATCCATAGACATCACCATCCATGCAGACAGCAGTGTGACCATCGAGGATAACGGACGCGGTATCCCGGTCGGTCCGCATCCTTCCAAGAAAGACGCGAAGGGCAAGCCGATGGAAACCGTGGACGTGGTGATGACGGTCATCGGCGCGGGCGGCAAATTCGGCGGCGGCGGATACAAAGTCTCCGGCGGTTTGCACGGCGTGGGCGTCAGCGCGGTGAACGCGCTCTCCGAATGGATGACCACCGATATCCGCCGCGACGGAAAGTTGTGGCGGCAGGAATACAAACGCGGCGTGCCGCAAGGCGCGATCAAGCAGGTCGGCAAGATTGATAAAGACGAAAGCGGCACCAAGCAGACCTTCCGCTTCGACAAGCAGATCTTCACCGAAGATATTGACTATCGCTTCGACACGCTCGTGCAACGCTTCCGCGAAATGGCGTTCGTCACGCGCGGCGTGACAATTAAATTTGTAGACGAACGCAACGACCGCGAGATGACGTTCTACTTCGAGGGCGGCATCACTTCGTTCGTGCGGTATTTGAATCGCAACCGCGAGAATCTACATCCTGTTGTGTATGTGGAAAAAGAGATTGAAAACATCGGCGTCGAAGCCGCGATCCAATACACGGACGCGTTCACCGAGTCGGTGTATTCATTCGCAAACACCATCAACACGATTGACGGCGGGACACATCTCACCGGTCTGCGCTCCTCGTTGACGCGTGTGATCAACGATTACGCGCGCAAAAGCGGACTGCTCAAAGATTCCGACCCGAATTTCTCCGGAGACGACACGCGCGAAGGTTTGACGGCCATCGTTTCGGTGAAACATCCGGGTCCGCAATTCGAATCGCAGACGAAGGTTAAGTTGATGAACCCCGAAGTGCAGACGTACGTCACGCAAGTTGTCGGCGACGCGTTCGGCACGTTCCTCGAGGAAAATCCGCAAGCGGCGAGAGCCATCGTTGCGAAGTGTCTCACCTCGGCGCGGGCGCGCGACGCGGCTCGCAAGGCGCGCGATCTCGTCATCCGCAAGTCCGCGCTTGAGTCGCTGACCTTGCCCGGCAAACTCGCGGATTGCTCCGAACGCGACTCATCGAAGACCGAACTGTACATCGTGGAAGGTGATTCCGCAGGCGGATCAGCCAAACAGGGGCGTGACCGGCACTTCCAAGCCATCCTGCCTCTGCGCGGAAAGATCATGAACACCGAGCGAGCGCGTTTGGATAAAATCCTATCGAGCAACGAGATCAAGGCGCTCATCTCCGCGCTGGGCACCGGCATCGGCGATAATTTCGACATCGAGGGTCTGCGTTATGGGCGCGTGATCATCATGACGGATGCCGATGTGGACGGCAGTCACATCCGCACGCTCTTGCTGACGTTCTTCTTCCGCTACATGCCGAAGTTAATTGAAGACGGTCATTTGTACATCGCTCAGCCGCCCCTCTATCGCATCGCGCACAAGAATCAAGTGAAGTATGCCTACTCGGATAAAGAAAAAGATAAGACGCTCAAAGAGTTGGGCGAGAAGGCGAACCTTCAGCGGTATAAAGGTCTCGGCGAAATGAACCCCGCGCAATTGTGGGAGACGACGATGAACCCTGAGAACCGCACACTGCTCCTTGTCACTATCGAGGATGCGGCGGAGTCGGACCGCACGTTCGACATGCTGATGGGCGACGCAGTGGACCCCCGCCGAAAGTTCATCCAAACCCACGCGAAGGCAGTGCGCAATCTGGATATTTAGTCAGTAAGCGCCAACGTCCCGCAGGTTCTGATCCTTCATTGACCACTCAGGAGGAACCTGCGGGACGATTTCTACGAATGTGTTTCCTTTCTTCTTTGTTATGAAAGTACCATAGATTTGGGGGGTAGGTGGAGTAAAATTTCAAGCACTCAAATGAATAGACGTTGGAACATCAACAGACTGATCAACCAAACCCTCCAGGCGCTCGTCCTGATCTATCAGGGCGTCGCGGTGGTGGTCTTTGCATTGTCCATCATCTACGGGTTGAAGTGGTTGAGCCAGCCGTTCCCCGGCGGCTTCTTTGAACACACCATGGTGCTTAACAATTCCGATACCACCGTGGACGGCGAGCAGTGGGAATTGTATCGTCAGGGATTTTCGCTCGGCGATCAATTGATGGGGATCAACGGACAGAGCGTCGCCAGCGCGGACGACTTGGACAACGCCCTCGCTTCTTTACAGACGGGTCAAACGGTTACCCTCCAATTCAACGATTCCGAAAAGGGGATCATCACCACCCAGGTGACTCTGCAAGCCTTCCCCGCCGAAGACCGCTTCGCCTATTTCATCCTCCCCATGGTGATCGGCGCGGTCTTCATTTTAGTTGGACTTTGGATCTTCGGGTTCCGACGCACCGAGGCGGCTGGACGCGCCTTCTCCATGCTCGCCTCATCGCTCGGAATTGCGATCGGCACGCTCTTCAACCTCTACACCACACACCAATTCACCAGCCTGTGGACGTTCGCCGTCGCGATGGCAGGCGGCGCGCTGATAGACCTTGCCCTCGTCTTTCCTCAAGAGGCGCGCGCGGTCATCGGCCGCCCATACCTGCGTTATGCCGGATTCTTCGTCGCGGTTTTCCTTGCGATCAACGCCTTTGGAACCTTGTTCAATTTTGCGCGCCCCACAGATTACATCGGCGCGTGGCAATCCATCTATGTGTTCACCGGGTTGTCCGCGTTGTTCTACTTCGTGATGCTCGGCTATCGCGGCTTCCTCTCCTCCTCGCCGGTGGTGAAGAGTCAGGCGCGCACGATCCTGACCGGCTCATTGTTTGCATTCGGACCTGTCGCGGTCTGGCTTCTGCTCACGCCGTTGGGGATACCCGCGTTTAATCCGTATCTGCTTCTGTTCCTCGTCATCTTCCCCATCGCCAACGGATTCGTCATCCTGCGCTACCGCCTCATCCGCACAGATTACTGGTTCCGGCAGGGAATCGTTTACTCCATTTTGACCGGGCTCGTCATCGCCGTGTATGGATTGATGGTCAGCGGACTGGGATTGATCTTTGCGAACGCCATGCCATCCACCAACCCATTCCTCATCGGCGCGTTGGTGTTTCTCGTTGCCGTGTTCCTCGACCCATTGCGGACGCGGCTTCAAACTTTTGTAGACAGCACATTCTTCCGCGGGTCGCGCGCGTACGAAGAACGTTTGCGAACGTTCAGTCACGACCTCACCAGCGCGCTCGAATTGGATTCCATCGGCAGCGCGTTGAGACAGCAGATCGCCAGCAGTCTCATGCCCGACCGGCTTCACATCTACACCTACGATTCGTTGAACGATCAATACTCCGCATTGCCGGATGCCGACCGCCGCCCCACCAGCGACATCCGCTTCACGTCCAACAGCCCGATCGTCCGCTATTTTCAACAGGAAAAAATTCCGCTCTATCTCGATTCGATCAACCCGCCCGCCGGTTTCAAAAGCGATGAAGCGCGTCTTGCGCTTCTCACCGCGCGGCTTTTCGTCGCTCTGCCGGGCGAAGGTCAACCGGTTGGATGGCTGGCGCTCGGCGCGCCGCGTTCCGGGAATGCCTACATCCCGCGCGACCTTGACTTCCTCGAAAACCTCGCCGATCAGGCATCCGTCGCCATCGCGCGCGTGCAAACCGTGTTAGACCTCGAACGCCGCGTGCAAGAAATGAACGCGTTGACGCGCGTCTCGCAAGGCGTGAACATCACCCTCACCTTCGACGACGTGCTGGAGTTGATCTTCGCGCAAGCCACCCAGATCATCCCCTCCACGCATTTCCACATCACGCTCACCAACAAAGCCGCGAACTATTTTTATTACGGCTTCTGCGTGGATGAACGCGAGCGCGTGCCGAGCCGAGAGAACAAACCCCTCCCAGCCAACTTCGGGTTGGGGCAAGAGATTATCCGCCGCGGACGAACGATCCTCACGCAAGATTACAGCCGCGAATGTCAGGCTCGCAACATTACGCCTTCCTCGCCCGGCGTCTATGCGTGGATGGGCGTGCCGCTCAACGCGGGCGCGGAAACCATCGGCGCGTTGAGCGTTGGGAGCCGCGACGCTTCCGTCACCTACACGCGCGCGCAACTCGACCTCCTGCAAGCCATCGCCGATCAAACCGTCGGCGCCATCGTCAAAGCCCGCCTGCTGGAAGAAACGCAACAACGCGCGTACCAGCTCACCACGCTGAACGAGATCACGCGGCAACTCACCTCCACGCTGGAACAGGAACCGCTTCTTCAATACATCCTTGAGAACGCGGTCAACATTTTGAACTGCGACGCCGGGACGTTATTCCTGATGGACGACCAGACCGGCGAACTGGAATTCCGCGTCACGGTCGGACCTGTGGCTGGCAACCTCCTCGGACAACGCATCCCCGCCGGAACAGGAATCGTCGGCCGCGCCGTGCAAACCCGCGCGCCGGTCATCGAAAACGACGGACAACGTTCCTCCGTGCGCTTCGACGCGGCAGATAAACAAACCGGCTTCATCTCGCGGTCACTGCTCGCTGTGCCGATGCAGATCAAAGACCGGGTGCTTGGCGTCATCGAAGTGATCAACCGCAAAGATGGGCTTCCATTCGTGATGGACGATCAAAATTTGTTGACAGCCTTCGCCGGTCAAGCGGCGGTCGCCATCGAGAATGCGCGCTTGCTCGCCCTCACCGACCAGGAACTGTCGGCGCGCGTGGAAGAACTTTCGATCATGGGTCGCATCGTGCGCGAATTGAACGCCAGCCTCGAAGTAGACCGCGCCATGCGCATCACACTCGAATGGGCGATGAGGCAATCCGGCGCGGAAGCGGGCTTGATCGGCATGTTGGAGGAAGACGACTTGCGCATCATGGCGCAGGATGGCTACGAAGACCTGCTCGCCAACGCCTCCGTCACACGCGCCACGCTGGACTTTCCCGCTGTCCGGTCGGCGATCCAATCCGGTCAGCCGAGTCAGGTCTCCCTGCTGGCGAACGGGAGTAAGGGAATCTTCCCCGGCGCGCATACCCAGATCATCGTCCCGATCCGGCGCGAAGCGGGCGTCATCGGATTGATCCTGCTTGAATCCACGAGCGACTCGCAGGGCAACCTCGGCTTCCTCAACCGCCTGAGCGACAACGCCGCCATCGCCATTTACAACGCGCAACTGTACGATGAAGTGCAAAGGGCGAACAGCTCAAAGAGCGAATTCGTTTCGCTGGTGGCGCACGAATTGAAGAACCCGATGACTTCCATCAAAGGGTATTCGGAATTGCTTGCCTCGGGAACGGTGGGACAGATCAACGAGATGCAGACGAACTTCCTCGGCACGATCCGCTCGAACGTGGAGCGCATGTCGGCGCTGGTTTCGGACCTCAACGATCAGGCAAAGATCGAAGCCGGGCGTTTGCGGCTGGATTTTGCCCCGATAGATCTGCGCGAAGTGGTGGAAGATGTCATCCGTTCGACGAAGCGGCAAGTGGATGAAAAACATCAAGAGATCGAACTCAACATGCCGGCGGAATTGCCGAAAGTGTGGGCAGACCGAATCCGCGTGGGACAAGTTCTCACTAACCTCGTGAGCAACGCGAACAAATACACCACCGAAGGCGGTCGTGTCTACATCGGCGCGGCGGCATCGGACAATCACTGGGATTCCGAAGGCGCGAAGCAAGTCGTGCATATTTGGGTGCAGGATAACGGCATCGGCATCAGCGACGAAGACCAAGCCAAGATCTTCACAAAATTTTTCCGATCCGACGATATGAAGGCGCGCGAATCGCCCGGCACAGGCTTGGGCTTGAACATCACCAAGAGTCTCGTTGAAATGCAGGGCGGGCGCATCTGGTTCGAAAGTGAATTCAGGAAAGGCACGTCGTTCCATTTCACCGTTCCCATCGCGGAAGGGATCTCGTAACCATGACCCTCCATGTGGCATTTGGGCAGGCGCACGCGCTGAATGGGCGCGAAGCGGGATTGCAGGCAACCCATCAGGCGTTGAACCGGCTGGGACCGGTCACGCCGCGATTCGGCTTGGTCATCGCTTCGCATCAATACGCCGCGCGCGAGATCGTCAGCGGCGTCTCCGGCTTGTTGGGCGATACCCCGCTCATCGGCTTCAGCAGTCCCGCCGGGCTTACCTCCGACGGCGTGCATCCAAATTCGGTGGTGGTTGTTTTGCTTGCCGGTGACATTCAAGCAGAGACTCACTGGCTGCCGGGGTACGCGCAAAGCGCGCGCGAGACCGGCGCAAAGATCTTGCGCACCGCATCGGAACACGCCGACAACCGCGCCCTGCTCTTTTTTGCAGACGGCTTCAACGGCGACGCTGACCAATTGTGCAACACATTCTCCGAACTTGGATTGCCGGTGGCCGGCGCGCTCTCGGCGGGAGATTTGCACACGGGTCATTCCTACCAGTTGGCTGGTCCGCAGACGGGAACCGGGGCGCTCACTGCGGCATTTTTGCGCGGCGACTTCCGCATCGGCATCGGCGCGGCGCACGGATGGAATCCCATCGGCAGTCAATTCCGCATCACGCGTTCGCGCGGCTTCTGGCTCCGCACGTTGGACGGCAGACCCGCATCGGAATCGTACGCGCAATTGTTCGGTTACCCTGCGCGTGATTGGGCGTTCCCTCCGCTGAGTCATTTGGCGCGGTTGTATCCGCTGGGAGTGGAACAAGGCGACCAACTGGTGATCCGCTCGCCCATCCGAGTGGAAGCGGACGGCAGTTTCCGTCTCAATGCTCCCGTGCGCGATGGCGTGGATGCGTATCTGCTCGTCGGAAGCCGCGTCTCGTGTGAAGCCGCCGCGCAGTCTGCCGCGCAACAAGCATTGAAAGCGCTCGACGGCGCGAAGCCTGTGTTCGCCCTCGCCTTCGTTGACCTGGCGTGGGAGATGCTTCTCAGGTCAAACCCCGGCACAGAAGTGAATGCCATGCGCGAAATTCTCGGCGCCGATGTGCCAATCGCGGGAGGCTATTCGCTCGGACAGATCGTGCCGGGAAAAAATTCATCCACGCCGCAATTGTTGAACCAACATATCGTCGTCGTCGCTTTTGGCGAGCCGCAGGAAGAATAAGCGCAAACCAGTTACGGATTCACCGGCGAGTTCACCGACCCCAGCAGGATGGTGTATCTGCGGGCGAGGTATTACATGCCGAACGATGGACGCTTCCTTACGCGCGATACGTGGATGGGGGATTACAACCGTCCGCTGTCGTTGAATCGGTGGGGGTATGTGGAGGGGAATCCCATAAACCGAATTGATCCATTAGGTCATTGTTGGAATTTTGACGAGCAAGTAAGACTTGATCCTTTCAGTGACCCGTTAGGTAACAAGGTCTGTTTATGGTCCAGAAATATACTTTTGCGGAATAATATAAGCATTCCAACTGACGCTACTTCTGAAAATTGGTTCAACTTTCTTATACTGGATCAGAGAAAAATCTTTGCGCCATCTATGAATATGCCACAATCTAACTCAATAACCCCAAACATCACAGAATGGTGAGAACTATTACGATATGAACGGAAATTTAGTTGACGTAGGTGTGATGTAAGATTGATAAAGTAAGTTGGAGACAAAATGTTGTGTAGAGTATTTAAAGCGTTCACTGTTTTGATTGTTTTCATGATGCTAGCGGGATGTTCTTCAGCCAAAGATAAATCTGGAGACGATTTTCCATCGAATTTGCCTATGATGCCACAGGATTTACCAAAAGGATGGACTAGAGGAGGTGTGTATTTTGACGAAGTGCCTAACGCGCAAGACATTAAAGTTGCTTATGTTGGCTCGCCTAACCCAAAAGAATCTCACATTCTTGTTACTCATCAACTTGCGGTTTATGAAACCGATTTGGATGCTGAAAATGAATATCCAAAATGGGAAGACAAATGGTTCTCAACTGATAAATTAATCCCTCCTGAAGGTTGGTCTTTTCAGCCTCAAGATGATAGTGATCCATTTAAATTTGGTTGTCTTAATCAAACCATTAATGAGAAACCTTTCCTTGTTTGCAGATACTTGCAGCGCCACAAAAATGCTATTTCCCTAGTGCTTGCAAACCTTGATGGTGAGACGCTAAACCTTGAACAGTTTGCAAATACTCTTACATCGTTGGATGTTCGTATGAATCAATGGAAATAATCTCATAGAATTGGTGTAACAACCTTATTGATTTACGTAAATTGATTATCGCCTCTCGCAAAACAGTGTAAATTAAACCCTCGACCTCGATCCTTCGACAATGCTCAGGACAAGTCTCCAGTCTCTAATCTCTAATCTTCCATTCCCCCACCCCGCCTCGCACAGCAAGTTGGTCACAGTGAAGTGTGCTAAAATTCCCTCTGGAGGCAGTTATGTTATCCACACAAACGACAAAAGAATATATTTTTCGCCAGTTGGATTTGCTCACCAAAGACTCGTTGGTGGAGGTCGCGCAATTCATCGAATACCTCCAATTTCGCGGTCAGCCGGTGTTGAAATCTGCTTCATCGGGCGCGCACGTTGCCTTTGGCATCTGGGCAGATTATCCCGAAGCCGGCGACCCCGCCTCCTTCGCCGAGACGCTTCGACAGAATATCGAGCAGAGGCGCGGTGGCTGATCAACCAACCCGCCTGCTGGACACGTCCATTTTTGTGGACTACCTGCGCGGGCATGAAATTTGCAAAGAGTGGTTGAACAAATCCGCGTCGAACGATCTGGCGTACTCGATGGTCACTGCCGCCGAGTTGCTGGCAGGTTGTCGCAATCGCCGCGAACAAGATATGGTGGAAAAAGAACTGGCAAACTACCCGATGATTCAAATCTCCGGCGCGATCTCGCTCACCGCATGGGAATGGTATCGCACATTTCACTTGAGTCAGGGAATCGGATTTCTCGATTGCCTGATCGGAGCAAGCGCTCATCACTACGGGCTGATTGTCTGCACCTTGAACGACAAACATTTTCGTCCCCTGCCTGACCTGCAAGTAGAACGTCCTTACTGACGTTTCGTCCATCCATGCGCCAATTGACCGATGCCAGCGGACAAGTCACCCTCGCGAACGCATACGAGCCCTACGGCAACCTTGCGCAGACGGCGGGAAGCGCGCAAACCAGTTACGGATTCACCGGCGAGTGGACCGATCCCAGCGGGATGGTGTACCTGCGGGCGAGATATTACAGTCCCAACGATGGACGCTTCCTCACGCGCGATACGTGGATGGGGGATTACAACCGTCCGCTGTCGTTGAATCGGTGGGAGTATGTGGAGGGGAATCCTGTAAACCTCACAGATCCTAGTGGACATTATCCATTAGGTATTTCACAGATCATAAGCCAAGCTTTGCCTCAATATACTCCCTCTTCGATTAACACCAGTATCCTTGCTGCATTCAATTGTGGTAATTGTGGCCCAGATGGTATTTTCTGTAATTCCACTGTTCCTCCCGAAGAAATATACAACATCAACTTTACGGAATCAGGAAGGTCATGGATCGCCGAGGATAAAACTGCGGCTATCGATGGCGTAAAAGCAGTCGCCCGCAAATTTGCTGGTATTTTGGGTGGGAGTCCAGCTTACGCATGGTTGGTAACATTTGGATATATGAAGTTCCAGATGGGAGGTTGCAACGATTGCTTGGGAACTGATCATGCTGGATATACAAAGGGTGCTCATTACATCCAATTTGCTGGAATGTCTGACACATCTGCTATTAAACGTAGAAATTTAGTTGTACACGAGCTAGGTCATGCATTTAAGTGGCTTTTGTATAACAAAACAGGCGGAGCAATTGATGTTTACACTGAATTAACTGACTGGCGAAGTGATCATGCTGATTACCCCGATAGACAAACATTTAATGGACCATCAGGTACAACCGGGCCAAGTTATGGTTTTGCCAGCTTACAAAACCAAATTATTTGGCAACAAAGCTTATCGGGTGAAGACCCAGAGGAATTTGCAGATCAATTTCTTGGCTGGGTATTTAATCAATGGCAAGTGAATCCAGATGGCTCATTGCATCGCGACGGGAAATCTCGTGCTGACATGATGAATGCCAATATGCCGGCGTGGGTAAAACGGGTTGCTGGACGTTGATTTGACAATTGGAAACAAATAAAATGATAAATGTAAGATCATACATATGTCAGATGGGCGTCTTATTAGTGTTTTTGGGAGGATGCTCTGCCGCGCATCCTCCTGCAACCACGCCAGCCACACAAACGATTGAACTAGTTTTCCCTACTGTAACTTCTACGGAAGTAGTTATCACTCCAACTCACACGAGTACGCCTTTGCCTACCTTATCTCCTGAGGATGCTTATCAACAATTGCAAGATTTGCTCGAAAACAACGCTGGTTGCCGTTTGCCATGCTGGTGGGGAATTACTCCCGGAAAAACTTCATGGCAGGATGCTACGCGTTTTCTTGAAACCTTTACAAATATCTATAAGGATGAAAATAGCAGTTATGCATATGTATACCTGCCAATACCACCCGACAAAGGGACACTTGATCATACTTATGTGGTTGAAGACAATATGGTCAGTGAAATTTATGTATATGTCTATGACTGGATGCCTTCCCTCTATTTGAGTAACTTCCTCACTGTGTATGGACCTCCTGACGAAGTGTTTCTTAGAACCTTTCGACATGATGAAGATGGAAGTCAGCCTTATCAAATTGAGCTGTTCTATGGCAAATTGGGGCTGTTGCTGGAGTATAGCGGGGGAGACCCAAATACTGTTGGAGAAAAAATAGAGAATTGTTTTGATGATATGTATTCTCCGTTTGTCTACATTTGGTCAGCTGATAAGCCAATGACATCGACTGAGGCGATAGAACAATTATTAGATACACAGAATATGCCTTATCCAATCCCATTGGACCAGGCGACTGGTATGAATGTAACTTCATTTTACGAAACGTTTAAGAACCCCGATAATACGACTTGCCTGGAGACACCTGAAAATCTATGGCCATAATTTCGATTCATTACATTGTGAGATTGAATTAGTGTAGTGTGACAATCGTCTCGTAGATGGCAGTCACCTACCTTTACTCTCTTCTTAAAAAGTAGTCCGGTTGTCACTTTACCTATGTCTAAGACGATGCCAACAGGCTGACCTCCATCAGCGGCGGACAGACCGCCACCTATGCCTACAACGGACTCGGCGACAGGCTCCTACAAAACGAACGCCCAACCCTTCGACAATGCTCAGGACAAGTCTCCAGTCTCTAATCTCCAGTCTCCAACCCTCCCTCCAAAACCGTAAACCTCCCCCAATTGCCCCGCTTGCCCCATCGCCCCCGCCGTGATACACTTTATTCAACGAAGGCAAAAACGAATCACTTTCTTCGCGCCTTCGCGGTAAAACAATGGCGAAAAACCTCCTGCTCGTCACAGCCGACGCCAGCCTTGCGCGAATATTGCTAAAGGGGCTCGTGCAAGAAAGTTTTGGCGTCCATGTGGTCGGAAGAAAATCCGAAGCCGTGGTGCGGGCAGACGAGACGAATCCCTCCGTTGCCTTGCTCGACCTCAACCTCGGCGAACGCGCCGTCGCAGAGATCGGAAGCGCCTTGCGCTCGCTCAAACCGACCTTGCGGCTGGCTCTCTTCTCGGAAGAAGACATCCCGCCCGCGCTCGACGAACTCCGCCCGTGGACTCTCCTGCGCAAACCGCATTATGTACCGGACCTGATCACCATGCTAAACCAAGACTCGACTCCCCTCTCCAAACCCATCTCGCGCCCCGCCGATTCACAAGCCAGCGACCCCGCCCTGCCGTGGCTCCAAGACGTGACCAAAGCCGCCCAGCACCTCACGCGCCTCACGCTTGAATCGTCCGCGCAAGCCGCGCTCATCACCCGCAACGACCGCATGTGGGCATACGCCGGCGGACTCGAACAGAACGCCGCGAACGAACTCGCCATGCTGGTCACGCGTCACTGGGATGGGCAAAAGGGAAGCGACCTGCTCCGCTTCTTGCGGCTCGAAGCCACCAAAGCCGAGCACATGCTTTACGCCACGCGCCTCGCCGACGACGTTGTGCTTGCCCTCGTCTTCGACGCCGAAACGCCGTTCAGCACCATCCGCTCGCAGGCTGGCAAACTGGCCGACTCGCTGTCGCTTTCGGAGGCTGAGGCTGAACCGATGCCGCCGCTGGCGAAACAGCAATCCGCGTCGTATGAAGCGCCGACTCAATTTACGGATGACGGCTACGAAGAAGACGTCCCTTCGATCTCGGATATTCTCTCGGACGTCCCGCCTCCGACTCCCGATGCGGCTGTTTACCCAGCGCAGCCGGATCTTTTCGGGACGCGTCCATCCGCTCCCGCCCGTTCGACTCAATACAGCCGCGAGAGTTCGCCCGCCGTGCGCGTGGACGAATTGCTCGTGACGAATCAAAGCCTTGAAGAGACAGTGGAGCATGCGGCGCTGGATTTCGACGCGACCATGCCGTCGAAATCGCGCCCGCGCCCCGCAACGCCCGTGCGCCAACCCATGCCCGGCGAATTAGACGAAACCCGCCCGCACTCGATCACCGAAGTGGCAAGCCGCGTGATGCTCGAACCGATCTCGCCCGGCTTATATAATTTGACCTATGCGTGTTTGCTCGTGCCGCGTTTTAGTTCGCACTATCTCACCGGCGATGTTTCGGACCGGCTGTCGGAATGGCTTCCGCAAATTTGCATCGCGTTCGGCTGGCGGTTGGAATTTCTCGCCGTGCGCCCGGAATATATGCAATGGGTGACGAATGTTCCGCCCTCCGCTTCGCCCGGCTATCTCATGCGCATCATGCGCCAACAGACCTCGGAAAAAATATTTGCCGAGTTCCCGCGTTTGAAAAAAGAAAATCCCTCCGGCGATTTTTGGGCGCCGGGCTATCTCATCATGGGCGGCACACAGCCGCATCCGCCGCAATTGGTGAAGAATTACATCAAAGAAACCCGCACGCGGCAGGGATATTCCGACCCGCCGAGGAAATAATCCCACTAATCTACGCTAATCCCCGCGAATGATTCTTGGAAATTGTGTTCTAAAAATACCGGGCGCAGAGTATAATCACTCTGCGTTTTGTTTTTTATTGTCACACCTCAATCACACAAAGAATCATGTCATCCCTTCGGGATTTGGGTGTTGTTTATCTTGGTTCTAGAATCCTTCCATCCCTTCGGGATTATTCCCTTTTGAAAAAAACCATGAAACGAAATCGAACCAAACATAGCCAAGTCCCCCAATCTCCAGTCTCTAGTCTCCAATTCTCTAATTCCCCTCATCAACTAATTTCAGGGCGGGGAGACCCCGCCCCTACGAGAAACTAAAATGCCCCCCACCCTCTACCTCATTGACGGACACGCGCTTGCTTATCGAATGTACTTCGCCTTGACGGCTGTCGGCGGGAGTCAACGCTGGCAAACGTCGAAGGGCGAACCCACCGCCGGGATCTACGGATTCGCGCGCGAACTGCTTCGCATCATCGAACAGGAACAGCCCGAATATCTCGCCGTCGCATTCGATGTGGGCAAAACGTTCCGCGATGAAATTTTCCCTGACTACAAAGGGACACGCGACAAGATGCCCGATGATTTGCGTCCGCAGATCAAGCGCATCCGCGAGATGGTGGACGCGTTCAACATTCCGCGCCTCGAACTCGAAGGCTACGAAGCGGACGATGTGCTTGGCTCGGTTGCGCGCATCGCCGCCGAGCAGGGACTCGGCGTAAAGATCGTCACCGGTGACCGCGACCTTCTGCAACTCGTCAACAAACGCACGGCGGTCTACCTCGCGGGCGACGACCAGACCTACATCAAAGATGAAGATGTGGTCAAAAAACTCGGCGTGCCGCCCAAACAAGTGGTGGACTACAAAGCGCTCGTCGGCGACAAATCCGATAACATCCCCGGCGTGGCGGGAGTCGGCGAAAAGACCGCCATTGCCTTGCTTGAAAAATACAAAACACTCGACGGCATCTACAATAACATTGACAAGGTCGAGCCGCGCTGGAAAACAAAACTCGAAGCCAACAAAGAGAACGCCTATCTCAGTTACACGCTCGCGCAGATCAAAACGGATTTGAACATCAAACTCGATCTCGAGCACGCGAAGGCGCGCGACTTGAACGTCCCTGCGATTCAAGCGTTTTTTACCGAGATGGAATTCCGCACGTTGTTGAAGACGCTCGAAAAATTGACGGGGCAATCAACATCATCCGCTTCGGTCTTCGTCTCCGCTGACGCTTCGCTCAGACCTCCGGTCAGCGCGAATGCAAGTGGACAGATGTCCATGTTTGCGAATGAGCCTCAGGTGGTTGTCTCTCCCAAAGTGGAATCGAATATCACCGTCAACATCATTGACACTGAAAAGAAACTGGATGATCTCGTCAAAGCATTGAATAAGGCGAAGGTCATTTCGTTCGACACTGAAACAACTTCAACCGAAGAGATGCGCGCGGACATTGTCGGCATTTCGCTGGCGATCAATGAAGGCGAAGGATATTACATCCCCATCGGTCACAACACAGGGACAAATCTCCCGCTGAAGAAAGTTGTCGCCGCACTCGAAGCGCCGATGACGAATCCGAAAATCGGGAAAGTGGCGCACAACGCAAAATACGATTACATCGTCCTTGCTCAGCACGGACTCACCGTCTCCCCGCTCACATTCGACACGATGCTCGCCGAATTCATCGTTGACCCATCATCGCGCAGTCTCGGCTTGAAGAATCTCGCCTTTGTGAAACTCGGCGAGGAGATGACTCACATCGAAGCATTGATCGGCAAAGGCAAGAAGCAGATCAGCATGGCGGATGTGGCGATCGAGTCCGTTGCGCCGTACGCGGTAGCGGATGCCGAAACAACGTTGCGATTGATGCCGCTCGAAGAAAAAGAGTTGAAACGAGTGAACGGCGAAAAACTTCTCGAAGAAATTGACATGCCGCTCACGCCCGTCCTCGCAGACATGGAGATGACAGGCATCTCGCTCGATCTTCCATTTTTTGAAGAGATGTCGAAGGACCTCACCAAGCGATTGAGCGCGATCGAAAAGCAGGTATTCGATTCGGTCGGTAAGCAATTCAACATCAACTCCACGCAACAACTTTCGGATGTGTTGTTCAAAACTCTCAGGCTCGAACCGCCCGATAAAAACAACAAAACCGCCAGCGGACATTACTCCACGGCGGCAGGGGTTCTCGAAGAATTAAGCGGCAAGCACCCCGTTGTGGATTGGGTGCTCGAACAGCGCGAACTCTCGAAGATCAAATCAACATACGTGGACGCGTTGCCTGTCGCAATTAATCCAAAGACGAATCGCGTGCACACTTCGTACAGTCAGATTGGCGCGGTGACCGGGCGACTCTCCTCCAACAACCCGAACTTGCAGAACATCCCGATTCGCACTGAGACGGGACGCCGGGTCCGCAATGGATTCATTGCCGGCAGGGGAAACTGGCTCATCTCGGTGGATTATTCGCAGATCGAGTTACGCATCGTGGCGCACATGGCTCAGGATGAAGGGATGCTCGCCGCCTTCCGCGCCGACGAGGACATCCATGCCACCACAGCCGCGGCAATTTACAACGTCGCGCTCGACGCGGTGACTAAGGACATGCGCCGTCACGCGAAGGCGATCAACTTCGGTCTGATCTACGGCATGTCCGCGTTCGGTCTAATGCGCGGCACCGACCTCACGCTGGCAGAGGCGGAGAACTTCGTCAAAGCCTATTTCACAAAATTCCCCGGCGTGAAAAAATATCTGGACGGCATCCGCAAGCAAGCCGCGCAACAGGGATACGTCGAAACGCTTCTCGGGCGCCGAAGATATTTCCCCGCGTTGCAAGGCAGGACCAACCCGCAGTTGAAAGCGCGCGAGGAACGCGAAGCCATCAACGCGCCGATCCAAGGGACGGCGGCAGACATCATGAAGATCGCCATGTTGAAAATTCCGCCGGCGTTGAAAAAAGCAAAGTTGAGCGGAAAGATGCTCTTGCAAGTGCACGATGAACTCGTGTTGGAATGCCCGAAAGACGAATTGGAAAAAACGGCGAAGGTCGTGAAAGAGACGATGGCGGATGCGTATCCGTTGGACATTCCTCTCTCGACCGAGGCGAGGTATGGCGCGAATTGGGGTGAGATGAAGACGATATAAATCAGGGAGGGGCAGAAGCAAAATGAAAACGGTCTCCGGCGCAACGTCCGTGAGACCGTTTTGTATGAATGACCGCTTTACAAACCAAGCGTGTGTTTCAATGCCTTGTCAATTGTTCTCATCGGCAGTTTCCCAATGACACGATCTACAACATTGTAGGCAATGGTTGCCAGATTATCGGTCATCACCACCGAGTCAGTCAACAAGCCCGACTTTTCCCCTTCCAACGATGCCAATTCCACGAACACACGGCTGGGATGTTTGGCGCGAAAGGTTTTACTGGTGATCATCGCCACAATGACTTGGGGCAAATCTGTTCCCAACTCATCTGCCTGGACTACTAATGCAGGGCGCGGTTTCGCCGTCCGCAGATCGGCGTGCGGGAACAGGACCAAAATCACATCACCGCGTTCAGGCTTTAACTGGGTAGTTGTCATACGCGCTCATCTCGGGGCTTTCCCAATCCTCTGCAAAGGTTGCCAACTGCGCGCGCAACTTGCGAGCCTTCACCTTGGTAATGCCGCGCTTGCGCAAGTCAATTGGCTTGGAATCAAGAAACGTCACGATGACGACGGTATCATCGCCGATATTCTTCGGCTTTTGTGTCAATTGAATCCGTCCCTTGCGATACACTCCTTGAACGCTTGTCAACATAGGTTTCTCCTGTCTTGAGTATTTTCATTATACTCGCATCTCCAAACGGGCAGTCGGCAACTAAGCGACGCCCCATCGCTTCGACACGGTGAACGAAAGACGAACCGTCAGCGCAACCATGACAGCGAAAATAATAATCCATTTGTAAGGGGAGAGATACATATTCCCTACGGTATAATTGCGACATGCCCGGAAACGAAGACATCTTCCAAAAAGCGATGAACGAGGGACATTCCGCCGCGTGGGATCAGGAGTGGAATAAAGCCGCGTCGGCGTATCGCAAAGCCCTGCAGGAAATCCCCGACCAGCCCAAGGCGTTGAACAGCCTCGGGCTGGCGTTGTTCCAACTCGGCGAATTCGACGAGGCTCTGCGCACGTACACACGCGTGGCGCAGATCGCGCCGCAAGACCCGGTGCCGATGGAAAAACTCGCCCAACTGCTCGAGCGCACCGGTCACCTGAAAGAAGGCGTCGACGCCGCCATGCGCGCCGCCGAACTCTTCCTCAACCAGCGCGACGTGGACAAAGCCATCGAGAACTGGGTGCGCGTCACCACGCTTGACCCGGAGAATTTGGTGGCGCATTCGCGCCTCGCGCTCGCGCATGAACGCCTCGGGCACAAGCCCCAGTCGGTCATTGAATACATCAGCGTGGCGAGCCTTGTCCAACGCACGGGCAACATGGAAAAGACCAACGAACTGGTCAACAAGGCGCTGCAGATCCTGCCCGAAAGCCCCGAGGCAAGACAAGCGCAGACGCTCCTCCGTTCGGGACAACTGCTTCCCAAACCGTTAAGACCCAAAGGCGGGACGGGTCCCATTGCGATGGCGCAGGTCAAACAATTGGACACGCGCAAGAAAGAAGCCGACTCGGGACTCGACCCCATTGCGGAAGCGCGGCAGAACGCGCTGACGCGTCTCGCCGAACTTCTGTTTGAATACTCCAGCGACGATGGCGCGTCCGTTCAACAGCGCCGCGGACTGCAAGCGCTCATGCGCGGCACCGGTCAACTTTCGATGCAGCAATCCGAACAGACGAAAGTGGTCCTGCATCTCGGTCAGGCGATCGACGCGCAGACCAAAGGCAACGACGCGCAAGCCGCGGAAGAACTTGAACACGCGCTCGAAGCGGGCTTCAATCATCCCGCATTATTTTTCGACCTGGGGTTGATCCGCTCGAAGATCGACCGGCACGAATCGGCTCTGCGCCAATTGCAGAACGCCGTCAAACATAACGACTTCGCTCTGGGGGCGCGTCTGCTGATGGGGCAGATCAACCAAAAGTTGGGACGACTCGCTCCCGCATCCATTGAATATCTCGAAGCGTTGAAGATCGCCGACGCCGCCGTCGCCCCGTCCGAACAGGCTGACGAGATCCGTCAGATGTACGAACCGCTGATCGAAGCACAGGCATCCGTCACCGAGGAGGAAGCCCTCAAACGCCTGTGCGGCAACATCAACGATATGCTCATGCGCAAAAATTGGCGCGATCATCTGCACAAGGCGCGCGAAGAAATGATGCGCACGAACGAAAGCGAAATGCCCATGCCTCTCGCAGAGGTGATCATGCAGGCGCAATCGAGCGCGGTGCTTGAGGCGATCAACCATGTGCATCAACTGGCGCGCGGAGGTCAACTCCGCACCGCCATGGAAGAAGCGTATTACGCGCTCGCCTCCGCGCCCACGTATCTGCCGCTCCACACATTGATGGGCGATCTGCTCGTGCGCGAGGAACACACGCCGGAAGCCATCGCAAAATTTATGACTGTGGCGCAGGCATACAGCGTGCGCGGCGAGTCGGCGCAGTCTGCAAAGATGCTGCGCCGCGTGGTGCAACTCGCGCCCATGGACATGTCTGCGCGCACGAAACTCATTGACCAACTCGTCTCGCGCGGGCAGGTGGACGACGCCATCCGCGAATACCTCGAACTCGCCGACATTTATTACCGCCTCGCCGAACTCGACATGGCGCGCAAAACATTTACCACCGCATTGCGCGTCGTCCAGCAATCGAACGCCGACCGCACGTGGAACGTCCACATCCTTCAGCGCATGGCAGATATTGATATGCAGAGGCTGGACTGGAAGCAAGCCATCCGCGTCTACGAACAGATCCGCACGCTTCGCCCCGACGATGAGGCTGTTCGCAAAAGTCTAATTGATCTCAGCTTCAAACTGGGTCAGCCCGCGCAGGCAAACGCCGAGATCGAAAGTTATCTTTCGTATTTGCAGTCGAACAACCGCGATACGCAAATGGTCACGTTCCTTGAAGAGGTGCTCACCGAACGACCCGACGAGCCCATCCTCAAACGCGCGCTGGCGGGAGCCTATCAACAAGCCGGGCGAGTCGAAGATGCCGTCAAACAACTCGACACCCTCGCCGATTCGCTTTTGAACAACGGAAAGAAAGAAGAAGCGATGGTGGTGGTAAATCAAATTTTATTGCTCAACCCCCCAAACGCAGAGCAATATCGCCAATTGTTGAGTCAGATCCAACAGTGAACTAATCCCGCCCAGCAAATGAGGCGGGATTTTTTTCGCTTCAAAAACGTCCGCAGGTTGGGTTGCACAAACTATGGTTTTCAAAGAACCCTGCGGGACGGTCTTCGCTTAATCAGCCTCTCACACGTTGAGGCTATAATCGCCACCCGTAAAGCAAACCGCTCGGCATACCTCGCTTTATAAAATTCTCATTGGAGGGGCAAGCATGCCTCACACTCAAAACCGCGCTGTGAAACATTGGCTTTTCATCTTCGCGGCAGTCGTCGCGTTCCTCGTCGTCTTCGGCGGATTCGTCCGCCTCACGCGCTCGGGTCTCTCCATCGTCGAATGGAATCCCATCAGCGGGACCGTTCCCCCGCTCAGCCAAGCCGCCTGGCAGGAGGAATTTGCCAAGTACCAGCAATCGCCCGAGTTCAAACAGATCAACTTCAACATGACGCTCGAACAGTATCAATATATTTTCTGGGTCGAGTGGATCCACCGCTTCATCGCGCGCATGGCTGGGCTTGTCTACGCCATCCCTGTGTTTTATTTTCTCTTCACAAAAAGGATACCCTTCAAAGAATTCGGCATCTACTTCGTGATGGGGTTGTTGTTCATCTCGCAAGCCTTCGCAGGCTGGATCATGGTCGCCAGCGGACTCAACGACCGCCCCGCCGTGAGCCACTTCAATTTGACGATCCACCTCCTGCTCGCGCTGAGTTTGCTTGGTCTCGCGTTGTGGACGGCTTTCGGACACAAATACGGCTTCCGCGCACCGGGCAAGAAAATAAAATGGTCTTCACCGTCTAAACTCGCGCTCACTTATTTTGTCCTGTTGATCCTGCAGATCAGCTACGGCGGCATGACCGCCGGGCTGAAGGCGGGTCATGTTTCAAGCACGTGGCCCCTGATGTTTGGAAAACTCATCCCGCCGAATCTTTTTATTTCGATCGTGGATCTAGTTGAAACGCCGCAGACCATCGTGTTCATCCATCGCTGGTTTGCCTTTGCCGTGCTGATCGCCGCGCTCGTCATGTACAACCAGGCGCGGAAAGAAAACTATCACGTCGAGACCAGGAACGGATTGTTGTGGCTGGTCGCGGCGGTCGCGCTGCAGATCACGCTCGGCATCCTGACCATCGTATCGTTCGTGAACATCGTCCTGGCTCAACTTCATCAAGCCACCGCCGTTGGATTATTCGCGCTGGGAGTGTATTTCATCCATCGCTTCCGCGCGCAAGACGAAAAGGAATTACGCGCATGAAAAGATCATTTCTTCTATTTGCCATCCTAACTTTGCTGACAGTCACATCCTGCGCAAGCAAAAGCGCTGACACACAAGTCACCGGCACGCCTGAACCTATCCCTTCCGAATATGCGGGCCTGACCAATCCGCTCGGCGCAGAGGCGGCGCCTGAAGGCGCAAAAATTTTCAAAGGCTATTGTGAATCCTGCCATGGACCCCAGGGGCACGGCGACGGTCCTGCGGGCGCCGCGCTTAATCCCAAGCCAAAAAATTTAGCCGAGTTCGCGCCAACCGTAGGCGATGACTACCTGTTCTGGCGCGTGAGCGCCGGCGTCCCCGGCAGTTCCATGGTCGGTTGGAAGGGAATCCTAAAGGATGAACAGATCTGGCAGGTGATCACATTCATCCGCGCGTTGAAATAAGAGGAACTGACACCAAAAAAGCGATGCGGAATGAACCGCATCGCTTTTTTGGTGCTAATTTTTTCTCATGCGCGAATGTAGGGCAAAGCCGACTGTCCCGAACATAAGCCCTGTCACCGATGCGCCCCATGAAAAGAAGTTCAAAAAGAAAGTGGATTCCAACACGTGGACGATCATCAAAAACGGCAGGACAATGCCGAGAATCATGAGCGTCACACCAAGACTGAGAAGGAAGCGGGGATTTTTCATAAAGGATATTTTTTTGAACCGCTAAGAGCGCAAAGTCCGCGAAGAAATGCTTTTATTTTTTCTTGGCGTTCTTAGCGTTCTTCGCGGTAAATTCATTGATACAACCAGCAAGCCACAAAATGATTCGGCTCGGGTTCAAATTCCGTCGGTTCTTTTTCATCGCATAATCCCGCGATGGCTTTGGCGCAGCGCGGATGGAAGCGGCATCCTTTGGGCGGGTGCACCAAACTCGGCGGCTCGCCGGGCGGCAATTCCTTGAACGATTCGGCATTGCGAAAATCAGGGTCGGAGGTGGCGGCGAGCAACGCGTGCGTATATGGATGAAGCGGATTTTCGAGGAGGCGGCGCGTGTCTGCCTTCTCGATCAAGTTGCCCGCGTACATCACAAAGATCCGCGCCGAAAAATATTTCACCGTCGAGAGATCGTGCGTAATATAGATCACCGAAAGTCCATGCGACTCTTGCAGGACGTGCATCAGTTTCAAGATCTCAACGCGCACCGAGGCGTCCAGCATCGAAACAGGTTCATCGGCGACGATCAACTTCGGGTTACGCAGCATCGCGCGCGCGATCACGATGCGTTGCTGTTGTCCGCCGCTCAACATGTGCGGGAACTTCGGCAGGAAATCATCCACAGGATGCAGTTTCACCTCGACCATCGCGCTGCGGATTCGTTCAAGCCGTTCCTCTTTATTTTTCATGCCGCTGATGATGAGCGGCTCCTCCAGAATCCTTTGCACATTGATGAACGGCGGCAACGCGCCATAGGGGTCTTGCTGCACATACCCGATCTTGAAGCGATACTGGCGCAAACCATTCGCGCCCAGTTCGGATAAATTCTCCTCATCGAATACGACCTCGCCGCTCGTGGGGATATTCAACCCCAGGATGGTCTTCATCAAACTGGACTTCCCGCATCCGCTCTCACCGACAACTGCTACAGTTTCCCCTTCCGCCATATCGAAACTGACGCCGTCCACGGCTTTGACGTACCCCGCGTGACCGAAACCGAATCGACGCAATTCGTACCACACGTGCAGATCTCGAATCGAGAGCAGGGGTTCAGGCGCTTCCATGTTTGATGCTTTCATTTTCACCTCGCGCAATTCCGTGATCATAGATGATTCCTTCTACTCTCTTTTCTGTTTTACGCGCTACTTTCGCGAACGGAATTCACTGATGCCCCAAAGAAGCACACCCACACCCGCAAAAAACACACCCAACCCGACGGGACCCGTCCAGAACAAAGCGATGAATAAATCGTCCATTGAAATTGTTTTCTCCTTTATTGTTTTCTTTTCTCGGTTGCCGAACCAAAGCCGGTCTGTAGACCCTTCAAACATTCCATCATGCCAAGGTGGCGGCAATCGTGCGAGAAAAAGACAAGAATATTTAACCGAACATTGTGTACCTTCTGTTTGAGGTCTTCATCCATATTCTCAAGGCTCGCAAAACGGTCATCGAACAATTCTACGAACTCTTCCACTGCCTGATATGAACGGCGCAGATACTCAAGCAGTTCCTCTTTTTTCGGAATGGGCAGGCTCGCCGCGATCTCGTCGCTCATGCCTGTGCCGACGGTTTCATATTGACCTTCCGGGAAGCCCCATTTCTGCGCCAGGCTCTCCCGTTCCCAGATCTGGCGGGCGTCGCCGAAATCCGATCCGATCTGCGGATAATGCTCGAGAATTGCGGCTCTGAGATAATCCGATTCGCGCGCCAGATGCCACAGATGAAAACCGATGGAGGTGCTATAGCCCTGCGGTTTCCAGTTCAATTGTTCGTCGCTCAAATCATCGGCGAGGTTAAGGATGACCTTGTGAATATCTTTGAAGTTGTAAAGAACGTCATATGCGGCGAGTGCGGGCATTGTTAATCCTACGTTCAAGATGACTTGTATGAATTTATGCGTGCAACCAACATTTGACCTTGCGTCCGTTCTTGCCGAACATGGGAGGCTCTTCGTCGCATTTCTCGAAGCGATACGGACAGCGGGCCGCGAAGCGGCATCCGCTGGGCGGATTCAACAAACTCGGCGGCTGACCGGTGATGAACATCGGGTCTGACTCGCTGTGCAGGCGCGGCACGCTTGCCATCAACATCTGCGAGTACGGATGAAGCGGCGCGGGGAAAAAGTCGCGCGCGTGTCCCGTCTCCACGATCTGACCGGCGTACATGATGGCAACTTCGTCCGCCAGTTCGCTGGAGGTGGCAATATCGTGCGTGATCAAAATGAAAGACGTGCCAAGCTCATGTTTGATGCGTTTCAGCACGTTCATGATGTTGGCTTGCGTGAGCAAGTCGAGGGCGGAGGTCGGTTCGTCCAGGACGATCAGGTTGGGGCTGGTGACAAGCGCCATGGCGAGCGCGACGCGTTGCCTCATCCCGCCGCTCAACTCGAAGGGATAGCGGTCCACAAAATCGAGCGGCACGCCCACGTGTTGAAACATCTTGCGGACGAGTCCCATCGCCTCGGATTTGTTGACGCCTAAATGAATGATGGCTGGCTCGGCAACCTGCTCGCCGACTCGCATCACGGGGTTGAGCGAGTTCATCGCGGCTTGCGGGACAAGCGAGATGCCCACCCAGCGGACGTTCTTGCGAAATTCCTCTTCATCGAATTTCATCACATCTTCGCCCAACAAAAAGACTTGTCCCTCGTATACCTCCAAATTGCGCGGCAGGATGCGCAGCATGGCTTTGGCAAGCGAACTCTTGCCGCAGCCCGATTCGCCGAGGATCACCACCGCGCGGTTGGAGTCCAATTCAAAGTTAACACCGTCCACTGCCTGCACCGCGCCGGCGCGGGTTTTGAAATGCAATTTCAGTTTCTCGATCTGGAGTAATTTTGTCGGGGATGTTTGCACGGTTACACTTCCCGTAATTTAGGATTGAAGATGCGGTCTAACGCAAAGCCGAGCATGGCAAAGCCCAAACCTGTGATCATCAGCAACACGGTGGGTTCAAGGATCCAATAGTAGTAACCGCGATAGAGCGCGCCGTTCGAGTTGGCATCTTGAATGATCTTGCCCCACGTCGGCAGGACGGGGTCGCCAAGCCCCAGCACGGCGAGCGAGGCTTCGAGGAACACAAAGGCTGGTACAGAGGAGACCAGTCCGGGGATCAGCAGGGGAATCATGCGGGGAATCAGGTAGAAGAAGACGATGCGCGATCCGCTCGCGCCATACGCGCGCGCCGCTTCGATGTACATGGACTCTTTCACTTGCAGGAATATCGAGCGGAAACTTTTGATCGCGCCCGTGAAGATGCTCAACGCGATCGTCGCGCCGAGGATGACCCAAATACTGCGCGAGTAGAACGTGCCGATCATGATCAAGATGGAAAGGAACGGAAGCACGAGATTGATCTCGGTGATGCGTTGGATCAATTCATCCACCCAGCCCGCGTACCACGTCCCGACCGCCGCAATGATCATCGTGAGGACGGACGAGCCCAGCGACGCGATCAAGCCGAACATCAACGCGATCGGCGCGCCCCAGAGCAGCGGCACGACCAGGTCGCGTCGCTCTTGATCGGTGCCTGCCAGCCCGTAGACTTGACCGTGAAAAACAAACTCGGCGTTGATCCGCGAATCGGGTTCGAAGGTGGTGCCGGTGATGAGGAGTTGATACTGCCCCTTCATCAGCGAACCAGTTTGAGGGTCCGAAAAGAGCGAGGCGATGATATCCTGCGTTTTGAGGCGGAGTTTGAGTTTCTCATCCTGCGCAAAACGATACGTGGATTCTTTGCTGATCCCCATGTTCGCGATCCGTATCGTGCGCCCATCGGGGGTCAGCCATTCGAGCGAGATGAACGGTTGTTTCTCCGAATAGGTAGACGTGAAGTACAGGATCATGTCTTGCGGATACGTGTCGTAGGCGAAATCGAAAGTGTATTTGGCAAGCAATGTGCCTGTGCCTTCGGCGCCCGGCGTGAATTCGCTGGCAAGGCTTCCATCCTCGGTTCTGGCTACGAAGGACTCGGCATACTTCTTGCTTGAAAAATAATTGATCCATGCGGGCGCGGCAAATTTCGGGTTCTGGTACCAAACGTCCTCGCCGCCGCGCCACAGACGAATCGCTTCGTTGTAGGGGATCTTGATCATCGCGTAGACGGCGGTGGCGACGAGCAGCGCGATCACGAAGAGACCCATCACCGCGGATGGATAATAGAACACTTGCTTGGTAAGCCCTTTCAACGCGGTCACATCAACCTCCCACCTTCACGCGCGGGTCAACCAGCGCGTACACGAAATCGAGCAGAAAGACCGTCATGGCAAGCATATAGGCGTAAATGATCGTCGAGCCGACGATGATGGGAATATCGTACAAACCGATCGCCTGAAACAACGTGCGCCCCAGACCGGGCCAGAGGAAAACGGATTCGGTGATCGTTGCGCCCGTCCACAATGTGATAATGAGCAGGGCAAAGTTCGTGATAATGTTGGGCAAAGTGGGCCGCAAAATATATTTGCGTTCCACATCGCGCGAAGGCAGACCTTTTGCCTTTGCCATATCCACATAATCTTCGCTGGAATAGATGAGGAAGAAGGTGCGGTAGTTGTAGATGCTGAGGAAGAACGAACTCAGCACGAGCGAAAAGGCGGGCAAAGCCAAATGCTTGAGCAGGCTCAGCGAGTAATCGAACGGGTTGGACGGCGGAGGCGAATCCACCATGCCGCCAAACGGAAGCATTTTCAACAGCGAGGCAAAGATGAGGATGAGAAAAATGCCGTAGAACCACGGCGGCACGGCAGAGGTGGGAGATAGGGCAATCACAAGTTTGTCCCAAAAATTTCCGTAGCCGCGCGAGAGATTCAGGGCGAGCAAAATGCTGGAGAAGAACAGGAATAACTGCGAGATGCCCATCAACAGCAAAGTCGGAGGCAGGCGTTCAAGCAGGATCAGGCGCACCGTTTTCGAGCCCGAATCGCTGGTCATGTTGCTGGCGCGTCCCAAGTCCAACGTGAGCGCGTTCGAGAGATAACGGAAATTACGGATCGCGATCGGAACGTTGAGTCCCTTGCGCTCCTCCTCGGAGGCGATGGTATCCTGGATCAATTTTTTCCGCACTTCAGGGTCCATGCTCTGATACGCGGGGGTGTTGATGATCATTTGCGTAACATGGTCGCGGATCTCGCCGCGCATGATGGTATCCACATACCCGCCCATATTGGCGATCATGATGGTCAGATAGATCCCGATGACGACGGTAACGAACAGCGTCAACAAACGCACGACGACATAACGCGACACGCGCAGGATCGTGCTGTTGCGGGCGGAAACCTTCGGCGCAGCCGAATGGTCGGAAACAGGTTGAGTTACAACTGCCATGGCAACCTCTCAGGGAATAGGTCTGCACAGGGGCATCATGGAGGATGCCCCTGTGCAGTTTCAGTGCGGCGCGATTACGGAACCGCTACAAAATCCAACGAGGTGAAGGATGGGATGGCGACAGGAATCGGCACCACCGCCACTTCGAGTCTCGCGGAGCCGGTCGGCAGTTTTGCCGTTTCTTCCGCGCTCAACGCGACTTGATACTGTCCATCAGCGACCGGTGTCGCATCGCCCACAGACACCACCGCGCCGGTTGTATCGTACAGGATGTATTTCACGCGCGCGATATCGGAAAGCAGATACGGCTGGTCGTTGAAATTGATGGCGACATCAAAGACCGCTTCGCCTCCGACTTTGACCTGCCCCGGCCCATCGAGCAGGGTCGTCGCCCGCTTCGGCTCGCTGAACTGAGCCCAGCGGTCGGCAAGATCGGGGAAGTCGGCAAAGTTCTTCAACACAAGCGACTTCTCGGTGGTGAAGACTTGATCCAGATAGTACGGACCGGTGCCAACCCAGAAGTGACCGTGCTCTTCATACCACTTCTTCAAATTGGCATAGCGCAAGTCAGCCTCTTCTTTTGTGACAAACTCGCTCATCGTGGGCGCGAACGGAATATAGGATTCGCCCGCGGCTTGATCGAGATATTTGTTCAGGATCTCAAGGCTTGGTCCGCCAACCCAGCTGGTGTTTTCAACCTGCAAGTCATCCGCCTTGGTCTGGGTATAGGCAAGTTCACCGGCGGCTTCCGCCAAATTCGAGATCGCGAGGATCTGCCAGCTGTTCTCGCCGCTCAACCCAAATGCAGACTGGGGCCACAACGGCGTGACGTTCAACTCCGCGTCATTGACATAGGCATCGGAGTACGCTTCAATGGTCAACGGGTTGGTGGAGGTGATGCGGTAGCCTTTGAAGGCAACGAGACCGGCATCGATCGAAAGCGCGAGCGATTCGTCGTAGATGGCGCTTTCCGGTTTGCCCGGGTCAAAGCCTTCGATCATGTTCATCACAAAATCGCCAACCGAGATCGGGCTTCCATCATGCCACTTGACCGTTTCGAATAGATCATCGGGGTAGACCACCACGCTCTTCGTATTGGCAGTGAGACCATCGGGGAATTTTTCACCCGCGGTGATGAAGCGTTGTTGCGCGGCATCCCAATCCACCCACGCATCTTCAGGGACGTCCACCTGAGGCACGGCGGTTACTTTCAGCCAATCCAAGTTTGGATGAATCGGCAGTCCTTCCTTGTAGACCAACTCGGCGCTGGCGATGCGCTGGGGATAGGCTAAACCGGTATACGGGTCAGCCATCAGACCGCCGCCGCCGCCCGCATTCGATGTTCCCATCGTGGTGGCGCGCATGATATTCGCGTCCCAGATCCAGTTGCTGCCGGCTACGGTGTTCCAAGGCTGGGTGAAGAGGTCGTTCGTGCCGACCTTCATTACGCCGCCTTCTTTGTCTATGAAGCGCAGGTTGTACGGACCCACATTCGTCGATTCAGGTCCTGTGGCAAGATCGAAAGTCACCTGCACGTTGTTGGCGTACGGCGCATAGGTCTTCTGGTCGATCAACCAGACGAACAACGAATCTTCGAGTGAAAGTTCGAGAGCGCGCGCCATCATGGAATCGCGTTCTTCTTTTGAATCGTAATTACCTTGCGCGAGATCGTCGCCGAGTTTTTGGAATTCAGGGTCGGAAACATTCGAGATGAACGGCTCGCTCGCCTGGATGCTCGTGTTCAGGTAACTTTGTTGAATGTTGCCGCTTTCGTCGCGCAACGAGCCCAAGCCCGAAACGCCGTACCCGGCGGTGTAGAGACTCCACAGTCCGTCAGCCGCCGTTGTGCCTTGCCAGATCGGGAAGGCTTCGGAGGATTTCTTGTATTGGCGATCGACGGTAAAGCCGACGCTTTCCAATTGGTTCGACACGTAGTCGCCCATCGGCTTGCGCGTGCCATCGCCGTCGGAACGGATGAGGAAGGTCAACACCACTGGCGCGCCGTTGAATTGCCATTTGCCATCCGAGCCAAGCGTGGCTCCCATAGCTGTCATTTCGGCGTCAACTACAGCCTTCGCGCGTTCCGCATTGTAGGCATATTTGCTTTCCAACGCGCGCGCGGTGTCGATCAGGTTGGTGTATTCGACCAGCTCCGTGGTGATTGGCAAAAGGCGAGGCAGAGAACCGCCCGCATAGATCTCCTGGTTCAAATAATTTCGATCCAGCAGCCAGTTCAACGACTCGCGGATCTTGCGATTCGAAAATGGATTCAACTTCGTAGTATCCGTGAATACTGCCGGGTTGAGGCTGATCCCGTAGTATCCGCCGAGGGATTGAGTGGAGGACAAGCCCGCCGCCTGAATCTGAGGATACACATTGGAAGCGAGGTTGAACGAGAAAAAGTCGATCGCTCCGGCTTGGATCTGCGAAATGGCAGACGCGCCGTCCACGACCGAAACATCGATCTCGTCGAGCCAGCCGCCGTGACGTTCTGTATGCGGCATTGCGGGTTCTTCGGTCGGCGCGGCTGTGGCAGCCGGCGCGTCGGTTGCCGCGGCGGGCGGTTCTGTCGGAGCCTGAGTCGCTGTCGCTTGTTGCGGGGCGCATGCGGCAAGCGCCATGCTGAGCGCCACAAGCAGACTCAGCGCGTAGTACAACTTGTTAGTTTTCATACTCTTCTCTCCTAAAAGAAAATATAGTGAACGGGCTAAAGATCCTTCAGTGTTGTTGTGACGAGCCACCTCCTTCTGGAACATAATCAGCGAGGCGGAAACCGGCTGCGTAGACCAGCTTCCGCCTCTCGCCAACGGTGCTTTCTCTATGAGGAGATATTTTGAAAGCAACCGCATGATACCTACCGCAGTCAATTCAAGCATCCGTCTTCACTCGTATTTCCGATACAACTTGTGAATGGTTTGTGTTCCCCCGCGAAGTGCGTCTCACGTAACCCTTGCACTGAATCCGCGCCTGGAAATACCCCTCCACCGAGGGGTATTGAAAGCCCTCCCCAGGCGAATAAAATTGAAGACACAACTCATCAGATAGGTCTATAATCGGTTTATGCGCAACAAACAGACTCGCTACCTCGGTCAAATCGTGTGGGTGTTTATCCTCCTCCTTCAGGCTTCCTGTAGTGGGATGCAAACGCCTCAATCCGTGCTGGAGCCCTTCGATCAGGCGCAGGACAAGGCTGACGCGGCCGCGACCAGCCGCCCCCCCGTCTCGAACCGGGTCGCCGAAGAGTCGCTCACCGAGATCTGCAATTGCGTCCTCCGCTTCGACACGATAGGAATCGAAGAGGGGCTATCCCAGAGTTCGGTGCACGTCACCTTTCAGGATAGCCGCGGTTTCCTCTGGTTCGGGACCGAGGATGGACTGAACCGCTACGACGGCTATAACTTCAAGGTGTATAAACACGATCCCGATAACGACCACAGCATCAGCGACGGCTGGATCAACGCCATCACCGAAGACCAGAACGGCTACCTGTGGATCGGCACGCGGCTCGGAGGCTTGAACCGCTACGACCCGTTGACCGATGAGTTCGTCCGCTACCAACACGTCAAAGGCGACGAGACCAGCCTGATTGATAACCATGTCGTGGCGCTGTTGGTGGATAATAAAAATCAATTGTGGGTCGGCACAACGAACGGATTGGATCGATTCAATATTGTCACAGGCACATTCGTTCATTATTCCTACATTGACCCAGCCACGACGGAAAACATCGCTCCTGTGCCTCCCGACCCGGCCGCAAACACGCCGCTGAACGGCATCCAAACAAAAAAGATCAGCAGCCGCGTGATCACTTCGCTTTTTCAGGACTCGCTCGGCAGAATTTGGATCGGCACTACCGACAGCGGGCTGATCCGCTTTGACTCTACGGTAAGCCTGTTCACGATCTATCAATCCGTCGAAAACCAACCCGCCACCATCAGCAGTAACCGCGTCAACGCCATCACAGAGGCGGATGACGGCGATCTGTGGATCGGCACGAAAAAAGGACTCAACCGGTTCAACCCGGATAACGGTAAGTTCACCTCGTTTATTCATCGCGACGGCGACCCGTCGAGCCTCATCCACGATACGATCAACGTGTTGATGACGGATGCCGCCGGGAATTTGTGGATCGGCACTGACAACGGGCTCGACCGGCTGGCTAAAGATCCCACGCGTTTCATCCACTATCAGAACGATCCGTCTTTTTCAAGAAGTTTGAGCAGCAATGTCATCACCTCGATCTATGAGGATCGCGGCGGCGTGCTTTGGTTTGGGACCTATGGCGCCGGCGTGAATAAATATGATCGCGCGCGTAATTCGTTTGCCTATTACCGCTACAACCCGAACGCCCCGGCAAGTTTGAGCAGTAATTTCATTTTTCCCATTTACGCGGGCAGAGACGGGTACGCATGGATCGGAACCCTCGGCGAAGGCCTGAATCGATTCGACTGGCAGACCGGCAAGAATATCCGCTTCTTGTCGGACCCTGAAAACGCGAACAGCCTCGGCTCGAATTGGGTGATCTCGTTATTGGAGGATCATCAGGGAATCTTGTGGATCGGCACCGATCAAGGACTCGACCGTTTCGACAAAGCCAACAACAACTTTCAACACTTCCGCCACGATCCCGATAACCCCAACAGCATCGGCGCCAACGTGATCTATTCGATCTACGAAGACAGCCGGGGCAGGCTTTGGGTGGGCACGTCGGCCGGGTTGGATCGCTTCGACCGGATCACCAGAAAATTCATCCACTATAAACCCGACGCAAAGGACAGTCATTCGCTCAGCGGGATCAAGCCCTTTGCGATCATCGAAGACAAAGATGGATTTTTGTGGATCGGCACGTCCGATTCGGGCTTGAACCGCTTCGATCCGCAAACAGAGACCTTCACGCAATATCATTACGACCCTGAAGATAGAGACAGCCTGAACAGCGATTCAGTCCTTTCCATTCATCAGGATTCCAAAGGACGACTTTGGATCGGCACGGGAGGCGCCGGGCTGAACCTGTACCAACCTGCGACCGATTCGTTCAAGCATTATGTGGAAAAAGACGGACTACCGAACGGGTTTATCTACGGCATCCTCGAAGACGACCTCGGCAGGCTTTGGATGAGCACCAACTTCGGCATCTCCCGCTTCGACCCGGATACGGAAATTTTCCGCAACTTCGACACAGGCGACGGCTTGCAAAGCAACGAGTTCAACTCCAGCGCGTACGCGAAAGGCATGGATGGCGAATTCTATTTCGGCGGCGTGAGCGGACTGACCGTCTTCAACCCGCTCAACATCACAGACAGTCAATATCTTCCGCCCATCGCGCTGACCTCGTTGAACCAAGAGGATCAATCCCTCGCCACCGACACCAGCGTGGAAACCCTGAAAAACATCAAACTCACGTATCCGCAAAATTCGTTCGAGTTCGAATTCGCCGCGCTGAGTTACAACCAGCCGGGCAAGAATCAATACGCCTACACCCTCGAAGGGTTCGACACCAACTGGCATTTCATCGGCACCAAGCGCAACGGGCGCTACACAAACCTGCCCGGCGGCAATTACACGTTGCTGTTGAAAGCCGCCAACAGCGACGGCGTCTGGAGTGAAGCTCCCACCCGCGTCTCTGTGACGGTCATCCCGCCATTTTGGCAGACGACCTGGTTCCGCATCTTGCTCGGACTTGCGGCTGTGTTCGCCGTCGTCGGCGGAGTCCGCCTGCGGACAAAAAACATTCAGGACCGCAACCGTCAGTTGGAACGCCTCGTGCGCGAACGCACCAACGCGCTCGAATTAAAAAATCAGGAGATCCAAGCCCTCTACCAAGCGGACGAGCGCATCCTTCGCAATGTAAGCCTGCAACAAGTCTATCAAACGCTCGTGGATGTGGCAGTGGAAACGTTGAACGCCGACCGCAGTGTGGTCTTTGCCTGGGATGAAAAACATACCAAGGTTGTGCCGCGCGTCAGCCGCGGATTTTCACCTGAGACCCTCAAGCGGCTCGAATTCACAAAAGGCGAGGGCATTGTGGGCAGGGTCCTTGAAACGGGCCAGCCTGCCGTGGTGAGGCAGATCGAATTGGACGACTTGCGCGACGATATCCGCGAGGCGATCATCGGCGAGGGCATCCGTTCCTTTGTCCACCTCCCCATCATCGTAGATCACAAGATCGTGGGCGTGTTCAACATCGGTTTTACAAAGCCCAACCTGATCGGCGACGACACCACGCGCCTGTTTTCCGCGCTCACCCAGCGCGCCTCGCTTTCGATCGCAAACATGGAACTCTTCGAACAGACCAAGGATCTGGCAGTGATGGAGGAACGCAACCGCCTCGCGCGCGACCTGCACGATTCGGCGAAACAAAAAGCATTTGCCGCGCTCGCCCAACTTGGCACCGCCCGCGGCATCCTCAACGGCAATGGGAACACGGTCTCCTTGCACTTGAACGAGGCAGAGAACCTGGTCAGCGATGTGATACAAGAACTGACCTTCCTCGTGCAGGAAATTTATCCGATCGCGCTCCAAGAGAAAGGGCTGGCGCCAGCCTTGCGCGACTACATCTACGAATGGGAAAACCGCAACGATACCGCGGTACAACTTATCAACCGCAATGACCGCCGCCTGCCGCTGGAAACCGAACAAGCGTTATACCGCGTGACCCAGGAGGCGCTGGCAAATGTGGCGCGTCACAGCCGCGCCCGCCGCGTAGACATCTCCCTCGTGTACAATAGCGACTCAATCCAACTGTCGCTTTCCGACGACGGCTGCGGATTCGACGTCAGCACAAAATCCTACGGCATGGGTTTGCGATCCATCCGCGAACGCGTAAGCAGTATCCACGGCACGCTGCAGATCCAAAGCGCGCCAGGGCATGGCACCCGCATCCTAATTCAAGCGCCAATCAAAAATTAGAAGGAGAGAATCATGGGCTCAAAGCATGATAACCGTATCAGCGTCATTATCGTTGACGATCATGAAGTGGTGAGGAACGGCATCCGCTCGTATATCGAAACAGTAAAAGAATTTCAGGTGGTCGCGGAGGCGGCTTCGGGCGAGGCGGCGCTCAAACTCGTCTCGGATCATATCCCCGATATCGTCCTGCTCGACCTCATCATGCCCGGCATGGACGGGGTCGAAACGACGCGGCGCATCAAGCAGATCAGCCCGCGCACGCAGGTGGTCGTGCTCACCTCCTACCATGAAGACGCGCACATTTTCCCGGCGTTGAAGGCGGGCGCGATCTCCTACATATTGAAAGACATGAAAATGGAAAAACTTGTCGAGGCGTTGCACCGCGCGGCGCAAAAAGAAGTCACCTTGCATCCGCTGGTGGCGGCGCGCGTCTTGCAAAACATCCGCAGTGAGAACGGTGAGGAACATCCGCTCTTCACTGAACTCACCGAGCGCGAACTGGATGTGCTCCGTTTGATCGCCAACGGCATGACCAACAGCCAGATCGCGGAGAAACTCGTCATCAGCGAAAACACCGTGAAGGGACATGTCAGCAACATCCTCAGCAAACTGCATCTCGCCGACCGGACACAGGTGGCGGTGTACGCCTGGCAAAAAGGGTTGGTCAACCGGGAACAATTGGAACGAAAGTAAAAATTTAACCGCGAAGATCGCTAAGGTCGCGAAGAAAAAGAAAAAACTTGGCGCTCTTTGCGGACTTAGCGGTTAACGGTTCTACACCCGCCAATACTCTCCCCCGCCGCCTTCGCGCTTCATCAAGCCCAATCCTACTAATTCACGCCGCAAAGTAGCGGTATCTTCATGATAACGCGAGAGAATTTCGTTGACGCGTTTTTCGCTGTAACGCTTCCCCACGTCGAACGCTTGCACGACGTAACGAAGGATGGCGTCAAATTTCTTGCGTTGTGACGGAAATGCCTTCAACGTTCCATCGCGGCGGGAATAATCTTTGATCACCTTCTTATCGTAGGCATCCGCATCCACGTCCGCGACGACGGTTGAAAGTTCGGCTTGCGAGAACATGCTCCGCGATCTTGCTTCCAGCATCTTCCGGTCTAATTGATAGACAGTGTAATAACTTTCAGCGCGCGAGGTGACCAACCCCGCCTCGGCGAGCCGCGCCAAATGATGCGACACCGTAGAGGGTTTGAGATTCAACAACGCGGCAAGTTCCTCCACACTGTATGACTTTTCCGCCAGCAGACCGACGATCTTGAGTCGGTTCGCATCCGCTAATGCTTTGAAAAATGTGACAAGTTCTTCGCTCATGATGTTTTCAAGCCTCGCGGATCCTTTCGTTGAGGTTATAGCCTCGCTCGCCAAACGGTTGGAGTTTCTCCAGCCAGATTATCTCCAGGATGGTTAACTCATCATCCAGATTAAAATTCGGATCATCCTTTCGTTTTACCTCTTCCAATATTTCAAAGGCAAACTTTTCAGCGCCCAGTTCATTCCAATCGCTTTGGAGAGCCTTGTTGGTATGGCTGCCGACCTTCAGCATGAATCGATGCCGGTTCAGCGGTCCCTCCAAATTCAAACTGCTTCCAAGCAAAACTTTTCCATTGGCAAGGTTTTTCACTTGATACACGCCAGAGGGCTTGACGCGCTCCGCGTATTCGCGATTGAGTTCTCGCCGTGATTTCTTATTGTCCATCTTTAACTCTCCAATACTTCGACCCGTCGCTTTCACGAGCCATGAGACCGTGATCCACAAGGTCGCGGCGCAGGGATGCCACATCCACATGAAAGCGGCGCAGGATCGTGTTCACTTCCTTTTCCGTGTAATTTGCATCGAAGGCGAAAACATCCACGACAAAGTTCAACAGGATAAGCAACTTTTTCGTTTCAAGCGGGAATTCCTTAATCGTTCCATCCGCATTGAGATACGCCTTAAACACCCTGCGGACATCCTCGGGTTGTTCTTCGTATCGCGGGCGGCTATCTTTCAACTGTCCCCGCGCCAGTGACTCGACAGCCTTCTCGTCTAATTCGTACATCCCATCCGTTTCGCGGACAATGCCCGCGCGAACAAGAAAAGACAGATGCTGGAACACGTCTCGCACCGGGACGTGCAATTGTTCGGCAATCTCGCCTTGCGTAGCGCGTCCATGCGCCAGCGCTCCGATCACGCGCAAGCGTTCAGCGGACGACATCGCTTTGACAAAATCCAAAACTTCGGGCTGGGCATTCATGGTTTCGCTCGCTTAATCCAATTCGATAGTTATCGAATTGGATTTTATCGGGATTCCGCCGTATGTCAAGAGCGGGAAAAGCCAACCCGTCGAATCAAACCCGCCGAATTTGAATCAGCCGTAAGGGCGATTGATTCGGAGTCCTCAGGTATAATCCGCGCGTAAGAGTCGGTCCCAATCCCATTTTTGGAGGCGCTCATGGATCTCTCGAAGCACGCATATTTTGAGGGTAAGATCATCCCCCTATCAGAAGCAAAAGTGAGTATTGCCGCACACGCATTCCTGTATGGCACATCGGTGTTCGGAGGTATGCGGGCATATTGGAACGAAGAGAAGAAACGTCTCTTCGTTTTTCGTCCCTATGACCATTTCCGCAGGCTGTTGCACTCCGCGAAGATGATGGCGATGCAGACGAGTTATGACGAAGAGAGTCTGATCCAGATCACGCTCGATCTTTTGCGGACGGACAGCTGGAAACAAGACATTTATTTTCGTCCCACCTTTTACAAAGCAGACTTGGGCATCGGCGTTCGGCTCCACGATGTGAACGATGATTTTTGTATCTTCGTCATGGCGTATGAAAAATATGTGAAGAACGATTCAAACGCGCATGTGACCTTTTCTTCATGGCGGCGCATTGACGATAACGTCATCCCCGCGCGCGGAAAAGTGGCGGGCGCGTACGCCAACTCGGCGCTCATCAAATCGGACGCGGTGCGCTCAGGCTTCGATGAAGCGCTTGTGCTGGATAACAATGGACACGTTTCGGAAGGTTCGGCGATGAACGTGTTCATGGTGCGCGACGGCGTGCTGGTCACTCCGCCCGTGACAGACAATATCCTCGAAGGCATCACGCGCAAGACCGTGATCGAACTCGCCCGCCGCGAATTGGGAATTGATGTGGTCGAGCGATCCATTGACCGCACGGAAGTCTTCGCCGCCGAGGAGATGTTCTTTAGCGGAACTGCGGCGGGCATCACCGGCATCACCAAAGTGGATCATCGCCCCATCGGCAGAGGCGAGATGGGACCCGTCGCCTCGAAATTGCGGACGTTGTACGAGGACGCCGTCTACGCGAGAAACTCGAAATACGAACACTGGAATGTGGCTGTATAAAAAGAAGCGACCCAATGGGTCGCTTCTTTTTTGGTTTGGTTACCGTAACGCGACATTGATGTCGCCCTTGCGCAAAGTATGTTGTTCATGACTTGCGCAGTTCAAAGTCTTTTGCCGCGAATTTCGCTAATTCACGCGAATTGTTTAAAAATTAGCGATAATTCGTGTAATTCGCGGCTTGGTCTTGGAGTTTTGCGTAAGTTCTACTATTTATTTTTCTTGAACCGCACCAACACAAGGTTCTTCGCGCAATCGGAAGACGTAGGCACCGAGATCTTGTCTGAAAGCGGAAGCCCGTTCAGATCCACAAGTTGAACATATAACGTGGACGATGAAATCGGAGCGTTCCCCAACACGAACTCAAAGCCCGATTCGCCGTACGGTTTGTTGATCCCGCTGACAGTTTGTTGTTCGATGCTTTTGCCGTCCAACGATCCGCGCAGGACGATCACCTGCCCAATGATGGGACTGTTCTTTGCGTCCACAACCGTCCCGCCGATGCCCGCCCAATTGCAGGCAAGATCGGGGTAGATCAACGTGCTTTCCACTTGAGAGGTAGACGCGCTGAACGGCGCCTTCGGCGTTTGGGTGGGTTTGGGAGTCCGAGTCGGCGGGAAGAGCGAGATGGGTGTATCCGTTGCAAACGGGGTAAACGTAGGGCGCGGCGTGTTGCTGGGCGTGAACGCGATGGTGGGACTGGCTGTCCACGTGGCGGCAAGTTGGATCTCTGTCATCGTCGCCGTGGGAGGCTTGGGACCAAATCCCGCTCCGCCGGGCGGAAGCACATTGAGACTCGATTCGGGGTTGACAAAGATCAATCCAAAATACAGGACAAGACATCCGGTGGCGAGCAACGCCAACAGGGATAACATATCCCACATCTGCATCCCTTTACCGCGGGGTCTGGAAGATTTTCCGTCAAAATCAAATTCATCGCTCATCGAAATTGCTCCGGTGTAAAAATACTAAGGCGAGGGAGCCAGCACAATAGTTGCCTCGCTCCGCTCCTGCTCGATCCAATTCTTCAATGCCAATTCCTGCAGCGCAAGCCGCGCGTCAGGCGAAAGCGGACGCGCCGGGTCGCGCGCCAAAATTCTCAAAATGTGAAATCCAACATCTGTGGCGATCACATCGGTATGTTCGCCCACTGCCAGGTCGAACGCGGCGTCTTCGATCTCCTTGTTGAGCAAATAGCCTCGCGGCACCCAGCCGAGATCGCCGCGCGTGACCGGGTCGGCTTTAAAGGCGAGGTCGTCAAAGTCGCTTCCGCCGTTCAACTGCAGGAGAAAACTTTGCGCCGTGTCTTCATTATAGAGCAAAATCTGCTGGAGGTGGACTTGCTCTGCCGTGGCAGGTACGGATGAAATGATTTTGTCACGCATCCAGGCGGATTCGACCGCGCGCTTCAACGCGGACTGGAAGGCTGGGTCGCTGAACCCGTGAGCCTTTTTCCACGCTTCGAGCGCGTCCGCTCCGCCGAGTTGTTGTGTCAGCGAATCGATCCGCGCTTGCAAGGCGGCGTCATCGAGGGTAAAGCCCTCCGCGCGGGCGGCTTGCGCGAGGAGCATTTGCGCCACGAGATCGTCAATGACCGCGCTGGTCGCCGCCGCCGATTCGACCGGGGCGCCGAGCGCGGCTTGCGCGTTGATGTAATCCGCCACGTCCGCGTTGAATTCGACGAGGGTGACGCCTTCGTCGTTGACGGTCAACGCGAGAGGCTCAGGTGTGGAGGTTGGGGGCTCAGGCGTACGAGTGGGAGAAAGCGTCGCAGTTGAAACAGGCTGAACCGTCGAGGGAGAAGCGCACGAAGCGAGTCCAAGCGCGAGGGTGAGGAATATCCAGATGAAGTTGCGGCGATGAAGTTGAGTCATTATCCCCCGATTATAAATTAAATATGCAGGGGCAGACTTGCGCGTCTGCCCCTGCATAAATGTACGGAGCGCGGACTTGAGTCCGCACACGAAGCGGACTGAAGTCCGCATTCCGGATTGACTCTTAGTAATCCATTCCACCGGGCGGCATGGCGGGAGCGGGTTTTTCCTTCTCGGGCATGTCGGTGATGAGCACGTCGGTGGTGAGGATCATCGAAGCGATGGAGGCGGCATTTTCGAGCGCGCCGCGCACCACTTTGACCGGGTCAATGACGCCGGCTTCGATCATGTCCACGTATTTGCTGGTGAGCACGTTGTAGCCGATGTTCTTGTTCTTCTTGTCGGCGGCGGTGCGGCGGACGGTGTCAATGATGACGGAGCCGTCTTGCCCGGCGTTGGAAGCGAGTTTGCGGATCGGGGCTTCGAGCGCCTTCTTGACGATGTTGATGCCGACGCGGATCTCGCTGTCTTCGTCGCCGTTGTCTTTCGCAAGTTTATCCAACTTGGTTGCGGCGTTGATGAGGGAAATCTCACCGCCGGGGACGATGCCTTCTTCCACTGCGGCGCGCGCGGCGGAGAGCGCATCTTCGACGCGATGCTTTCTTTCCTTCATTTCGGTTTCGGTCGCCGCGCCCACGCGGATGATGGCGACGCCGCCGCTCAACTTGGCGAGGCGTTCTTGAAGTTTTTCCTTGTCGTAGTCGCTGGTGCTCTTGTCGATCTCAGAGCGGATTTCCTTGATGCGGCCTTCGATGTCTGCCTTCTTGCCTTTGCCGCCAACGATGGTGGTGTTCTCTTTGTCGGAGACGACTTTCTCGGCGCGGCCCAAATCTTGCAGTGTGGCAGTTTCGAGTTTGCGACCGGTCTCTTCGGCGATCACGGTTCCACCGGTGAGGATGGCAATGTCTTGCAACATGGCTTTGCGGCGGTCGCCGAAGCCGGGGGCTTTGATGGCAAGCACGTTCAACATGCCGCGCAATTTGTTCAACACGAGTGTGGCGAGCGCTTCGCCGTCAATATCTTCGGCGATGATGACGAGTTCGCGCTTGCCGATCTGCACGAGTTTTTCGAGCAAGGGAACAATGTCCTGCGCGGCGGAAATTTTCTTCTCGTTGATCAGCACGTAGGCGTCGGAAATGATGGCTTCCATCTTGTCCGCGCTGGTGATGAAGTAAGGCGAAAGGTAGCCGCGGTCGAACTGCATGCCTTCGACAAATTCCTGCTCGAATTGCATGGATTTGGATTCTTCCACGGTGATGACGCCGTCTTTGCCGACTTTGTCCATCACATCGGCGATCAGACCGCCGATCTCTTCGTCTGCGGCGGAGTTCGTCGCGACGGAGGCGATATCGCCTTTGGTGTCGATCTTCACCGACATTTTGCGGAGTTCTTCCACAACGGTTTCGGTCGCCATGGAAATTCCGTGCTTGAGAAGCATCGGGTTGTAACCGGCCTCGAGCGCCTTCAAGCCTTCGTTGACGATGGCGTGAGCCAGCACGGTCGAGGTGGTTGTGCCGTCGCCGGCGATGTCGTTGGTCTTCGACGCGGCTTCTTTGAGAAGTTGCGCGCCCATGTTCTCGAACGGATCTTCGAGTTC
>CAYWCN010000012.1:0-12615 GCA_964456775.1 uncultured Anaerolinea sp. | reverse complement strand
ACGCGGCTTCTTTGAGAAGTTGCGCGCCCATGTTCTCGAACGGATCTTCGAGTTCGATCTCTTTCGCGACGGAAACACCGTCGTGAGTAACGGTCGGGGAGCCGAATTTGCGATCCACCGCCACGTTGCGGCCCTTCGGTCCGAGCGTTGCGCCAACCGCGTTCGCGACCATGTTCATGCCGTTCTTGAGTTTGCGGCGGGCGTCTTCTGAAAAGACAAGTTGTTTAGCAGCCATAGTAATAATCCTCCAAAATTTTGGTGTCACCCTGAGCCGCTGTTTGGCGAAGGGTCTCGCTCACCATGAGGGAGATTCTTCGCTTCGCTCAGAATGACAATCAGCGATTAGCCTTCAACGATGGCTAAAATATCGTTCTCTTTGAGGATGAGCAGTTTCTTGCCATCCACTTTCACTTCGGTGCCGGAATATTTCGCGTACAGCACACGGTCCCCCACTTTGACGTCCATGGCGATGCGCTTGCCGTCTTCATCGCGCTCGCCGGGTCCCGCCGCAAGAATTTTGCCTTCCTGCGGTTTTTCCTTTGCGGTTTCGGGAAGGATGATGCCGCCGGCAGTAATATCTTCCTGCTCGATCGGCTCAACGATCACGCGTCCGCCAAGGGGCTTCAACTTCAATTTGCTTGCCATCTTTCTGCCTCCTGATTGGAATTTAGAGTATTCAAGAAATTAGCACTCTCAAGTACTGAGTGCTAAGCGCAATAATACCCATTTCAAGAGGGCAAGTCAAGGGGATTGTAAAAATTCTTATGGAGTTCTGATGCCCCCTCCCAAACCTCCCCCAAAATCCGACTGGGGTTCGTCGGAAAATGGGGGAGGTGCCCGAAGGGCGGAGGGGGCGTCAAGGCGTCGGAGTTGGAGTGACTCCCCCACCCGCTTCACTCGTGACTGTGGGAACTGGCACGCCATCGTCAGCCAGCGACGCGCAGACGACTTCTCCCGTCTGCACGATGTTGAGGATCGTCTGCTGAGAATCGACGTAATTGTCTGGGTTGTTGCGGAGTTCAGTCCGCACATCGTTCATCACTCGCATCGCCTCGCCGCATTTATTATCCCTCGGACGACTCAACGCGGACAAGACCGATCCATAGGTGTAGTAATAGACAATCGTGTTCGGTGAGATGGGAAGTCCGATGACATCGTATGGTTCTTCGCGCAGTTCAGGAGCGAGATCAGGATCAGTGTAGCATTTATCCAACCCGCGACCCATACAAGAATCCTCTCCCGAACATCCATACGTGGCGCATTTAAGTGAAAAGATCGAACCTTCGTAATTGCGTGAACGGAAATAAACGATTCCCAATTGCCCGTAAATATCCGCATTAGTCGGCTGATATTCGAGCGCTTTTTTCACATTTTGTGCGGCGATGAAAAATTCACCCAATTGCGAATACGTCCGCGCAATGGACAAATGCGGACCCGGGTCTTTCACGCCGATCTGTTCATTGATGCGCACGGCTTTATCGAAATACTCCAGCGACTTTTCATACGTGGGACGCGCCGGCTCCACGCCTTGTCTGTTGGCAATTTCAAACGCGAGGATGCGGTAGTTCGCGCCGGCGCGGATGTAGAGGAAGGTGAAGTTCGGCTCGATGGCGATCGCCTTATCCCATTCGGTGATGGCGAGGTTGTATTGACCGAAAGTTTCCAGCACCGCCGCGTACACGCGGTGAACGTCCATGATCGAATCGTCCTGCGCCAGCGCCTGCTTGATGGTCAACTCTGCCTGGTCCCATTTTTGCTGGTCAAGCAGCACCTCGGCATAGTACACCAACGCCAACGTGTTGGAACTATCCAACTGCAACGCAAGCAGCGACTCAGATTCCGCATCGCGCAGGAATCCTTGAACCTCTTCGGTCGTGCGGAAGAAGGAGTTGGCATTCCAATCCAACGCAAACGCGCGGATGGCGTGCGCGGTGCTGTCATCTGGCGCAAGTTCCACGGCTTTGGTCGCCGATTCGAGCGCCTCAGTGAGACGCGCTTTTTTCTGGTCGTTGGTAATGAGGAACGCGGACGAATACGTTTGGATGCGCGCCAGTTTTGCCCACGTTTGGGCGTCGCCGGGGTTCACGTCCACAGCCGCACGGTAGGCTTGAATCGCCGCGTCCACGTTTCCCGCGCTGAAGTAGGCTTCCCCTTCCAAGATCAACGATTCGGGCGAACGCGTAGGAGTCGGCGTGGGCAAAAAGAGCGGTTTGATATCTCCGCTGCTGATCTGTTGCAGAATCCAGATCCCGCCGAGGAGCATCACCACCCAAATGAACATGCGATAGATATTCGACTGCGGCTTGCGGCTGAAAAGCGGACGACGAGGTGAAATGTTCATGGCGTAGCCGTTGTGGATGGAGGCGCGGCAGGCGTCGCTTCCGCGCTTGCCGGCGTGGACGTGCTTGCCGGCGGGTTGGCAAGATTCTCTTCGCAGATGCCGATGGCTTTGTTCGCTCCAAACATCGCATCCTCATTCGTGGGGATCTTGCTTTGGATCTCTTGCGCCACCTGCAACGCCTCGCCGCATTGACCCGTGCGGGCAAGCGCCACAGAATACGTGTAATAAATTTCCGCCAGGCGGACATCGTTCCCGGTCAACGGCAGACCTTTGACCTGTTGCCCATCTTCAAGCGTTCCGCCGAAAATTGCGAGCCGTAATTCGGCGACTGCCTGCTCCCATAGAAAATTGTAATAATACATCACGCCAAAGTTGCCGTGCAAACGCGGATCTAACGGGTTGTTGTTCACAGCCGTTTCCGCATACTGCAATGCCTTGGCATATTCGCCGCTACCGGCATAGGTGCGCGAAATATACAAGTCTGGAGTCGGGTTGGCGGGGTCTAGCACATCGGCGCGGGTGAAGGCGTCAATCGCCTGATCCGAAACGCCGAGAATGCGATAGTTCAGCCCCAGCGAAATCCAGAGATCGGACACATCGTCATTGATCGCCAACGCGGCTTTGAATTCGGTAACTGCTTCCTCGTAATTTTGCGTGGCTTCCAAAAGGAGACCGCGCGCGCGATGCGCCTCCATCGTGTCTGGCGCGAGAGCCAGCGCGACCTTTGATTCTTCGATTGCCTTCGTAGTGTTATCGAACGAACCCGAATTGATCAAAATTTCCGTGTAGTATGCGTGGGCAAGCCCGTTATTCGGATCGAGTTGTAGAGCCTGTTCGATCCACGTGAGCGCCTGAGCGTTTTCTCCCTGCGCGTCCGCCGACCACGCGCGGATGGCGACGGCTGTCGAGTTTTTCGAGTCGAGCAACAGCGCGTTCTCCGCGTTGGCTTGCGCTTCCTTGGGTTGACCCGCCAACATCTGCACGCGCGCGATGGCAATATACAACGCCGGGTCGCGCGGCGAGGAACGGATCGCTTCTTGATACGTCTGAATGGATTGCAAAAATTTCCCATCCTTGAAAAGCGTCTCGGCTTCCGCCACATACGCCTCCGGCGAACGCGTCGCCGTCGGCGTCGGCTCGAAAGGATTCTGGGTCTTCGGAAGCACCATGGCATTAAAGTAATAGCCAAAACCAACCACCAGAACGAACACAGCCCAACCGAAAATATTCGGGCGGCGTTTGCGGCGGTTCATGCTCCACTTCGTTTTTCTTTGTAAATACATAATTTCATATTACCATGAAAAGATAAAGGGGCATTAAGGATGATAAAATCGCCGCATGCAGTTCGAGGTCTTCACGCTTCTCCCCGAAGTATTTATTCCCTATCTTGACTCAAGCATCCTCAAGCGCGCGAGCGAGCGGGGATTGATCCGCGTGAACGTCCACAACATCCGCGAGTACACCCACGACAAACATCACGTCACCGACGACACGCCCTACGGCGGAGGCGGCGGGATGGTGATGAAACCGGAGCCGGTCTTCGAAGCGGTTGAATCGGTGATGGGACAAAACACGATTCAGACTCAGGGGATGCCTGTTCCAATCATTCTGCTTACGCCGCAGGGACGCGTTTTCAGCCAGCGCGTCGCCGAAGAATTGTCGCAATACGAACGCGCCGCTTTGATCTGCGGGCGCTACGAAGGCGTGGACGAACGCATCCGCGAGCATCTCGTCACCGATGAAATTTCCATTGGCGATTATGTCTTGACCGGCGGCGAACTTCCCGCGCTGATCCTAATTGACGCGGTTTCGCGTCTCATCCCCGGCGTGTTAGGCGACCCCACCGGCGCGGAAGATGACTCGCACTCGATGGGCTTGCTCGAATATCCGCACTACACCAAGCCGGCAGAATTTCGCGGCTGGAAAGTTCCCGAAGTTCTGCAAAGCGGCAATCACGCCAAAATTGATCAATGGCGGAGGGAACAGTCCCTGCTCCGCACGTTCAAAAAGCGACCAGATATGCTGGGGAAAACAGATCTGACAGAAGAAGATATGAAGTTTTTGAGGGGCATTGGGTATGAGTAGGGCGTGCTTCGTATTGCGTACTGCGTATTACGTAGTACGTAGCACGCAGTAATTTCTTTTCGGAGGCAACAATGTCATCACGGCTCAACTACGGCAAGATCTTCCTGCTCGGCTTTGGTTTTTTCGGCGTCAGCGTCATTTGGGGAGTGTACAACGCGTTCGTCCCCATCTTCCTTTCTGAAAAATTTAACGTCGCGCCCATTCTCATCGGCTTCTTTATGACGCTGGATAATATCGCGGCGTTGTTCATTCAGCCTCCAGTCGGCGCGTGGTCTGATCGCATACGAACCCCGCTGGGACGGCGTATTCCCTTCATTATTATCGGCGCGCCGATCACCGCGCTGGCGTTTGGATTAATTCCGCTCGCGTCCATCGTCCCGCTGTTTGTGGCTTGCACAAGCACCACCTTGCTCAGCGCGGCATTGTGGCGGACTCCGGTGGTGGCGTTGATGCCGGACATCACCCCCTCCGCGTTTCGCTCACAAGCGAATGGGATCATCAACTTCATGGGCGGGATCGGCTCCATCATCGCGTTGCAGACCGGCGGTTTGTTGTACAAGATGAGTCCCAACTTCCCATTTTGGATGGGATCCATATTAGTTATCTTGGCGGCGCTGGTGGTTTATTTATTCATCGAAGAGCCGAAAGAATATGAACAAACAGAGCAACAACCCGGCTTGTTGGAAAGCCTGAAAGAAGTGTTTGCCGATGAAGAGAAAAGCGGGTTGCGCCTCTTGCTTGCCATCTTCTTCTGGTTCATCGGTTATTCTGCCATCGAAACTTTCTTCACACTCTATGCCAGGAATCGACTCGGCTTGGAACCCGGAGACGGCGCGACGTTGCTTTCGGTCCTGCCGTTGTTCTTTGTGCTGTGCGCCATCCCTGCCGGGTTTCTTGGAAGCCGAATAGGCCGCAGGGTCACGATTTCCATCGGCTTGATCACGTTGATCCTCATGTTGATCCTGATCTACATCACGCCGGCTGACGCGTTGTTGACGGGGATCGCGCCTCTGCCGCTTGTAGGGATTCCGCTCGTGGAAGGCGGCGCGCGCATGTTGACTCTCGCGGGCGTTCTGTTGATCTTCGGCGGAATCGGCTGGGCGTTCGTCAACATCAATTCCCTGCCGATGGTGGTGGATCTGACCGGCGCGGCGCGCATCGGCACGTTCACCGGGTTGTATTATTTATTCTCCACGCTCTCTGCCATTGCGGGACCAAATCTCAACGGATGGGCGGTGCAATTGGCAGACAATAACTACAACATCATCATGATCATTTCGCCGGTGTTCATGGCGATCGCGTTGTGGCTGATGCTGGGAGTCCGCCGGGGGGAGGCGCATGCCGAGGGTCAGAATCAGGCGTACTCGTAGGGCGAAGCGTTTTTCCATGTCGCATGTTTGTGACGCGCGCGTTGGATGATCCAGACGTTGAGAAAGCGGCGGGATGCGTTAACCTTCGTCTTGTCGAACGGTTGAAGTGATTGTATACTTGCGCTGAAAAGGGTTTGCGATAACCCTTATAAAAATTTGAAGAGGAGAAGAACTATGAAGAAGCTGTATGGTTTGCTTGCGGTGCTTTTGGTCGCCGCCATGATTCTGCCCGCGTGCGCCCCGGCAGAAGCAGACTGCTCCAGCGCAGACGTGTTCTGCGTCGGCTTGGTGACGGACGTCGGTAAGATCAACGACAAGTCGTTCAACCAATCGGCGTGGGAAGGCGTTCAACGCGCGGAGAAGGAATTGGGCGCGAAGATCCAATACATCGAAACGGTGGATGCCAAAGATTATGCCAAGAACATCGGCACCTTCGGCGATGCCGGCTATGATGTGATCGTGACCGTTGGTTTCGCTCTCGGTGAAGCAACCGATGCCGCCGCCGCGACATACCCCAATGTCAAGTTCATCGGTGTTGACCAGTTCCAAGCCGAAACGGTTAACGGTGTTTCCGGGTTGAACTTCCCCGAAGACCAGGCTGGCTTCCTCGTCGGCGCGCTTGCCGCGATGATGAGCCAAAGCCACAAGATCGGCGCCGTCTGCGGTACCGATGTGGTTCCTCCCGTTTGGCGCTATGGTGAAGGCTACAAAGCCGGCGCCGCCTACGCCGACGGCATGAACGGCACCACCACCGAAGTGTTCGTTGTGTATCACAGCGACGTGGGCTTCGACAAGACCTTTACCGATCCCGAGTGGGGCGCGTCCACCGCCAACTCGATGATGGATCAGGGTGCCGACGCGATCTTCGGATGCGGCGGTATCACCGGTAACGGCGCGATCACTGCCGCCGCTCAGGCTGGCAAGTTCGCCATCGGTGTTGATTCCGATCAGTACCTGACCCTGCCCGAAGCCGCCCCGCGCATGCTCTCCAGCGCGATGAAGCTGATCACTCCGGGCGTGTTCGATCTGGTCAAAGCCGCGAAGGATGGCACCATCCAAAGTGGAAACGTGTTCGGGCCCGTTGGTTATGCCCAGTTCCACGATCTGGACGGCGAAGTGCCTGCTGAAGTGAAAGCCGCGATGGAAAAACTCAACGCGGACATGCTCAGCGGCGCAGTCACCACCGGTGTTGCTCCCGTCAAGCCGTAAGCAAAATCTTCAAGTGTTCGTAAAAGGGAAAGAGGCTGAGCCTCTTTCCCTTTTTGTTCGCTTTTTGTTGATATAATTCGAGTACCATCACGCAACACTGGAGACCTCATGCAGGCAGAAACAAAATCGGACGCGGTCACTAAAAGCTTTGCAAGGTCGGCGCTGGATGCGCTGCTCATCCCAGCCCTGTCGATTCTGACTGCCGTGGTTTTGGGAGGGATCATTATCTTTAGCGTGGGTGGAAATCCTTTTCTCGCATATTACGGATTGATCCAGGGTTCATTCGGGTCGGCAAGCGCGCTGAGCGAAACCGCTGTGTGGGCAACGCCGTATATTTTTGCCGGTCTCGCGGTGGCGCTGGCGTTCAAGGGAGGCTTATTCAACATCGGCGCGGAAGGGCAACTCGCGCTCGGCGCGACAACCGCCGCGTTGATCGGTTATGCGTTACCCGGATGGCTCGGCTTTGACCTGCCCGCCATTATTCATCTTCCACTTGTTATTATCATGGGCGCATTAGCGGGAGCCTTTTGGGGAGGCATTGTCGGTTATCTAAAGGCATACACCGGGGGACACGAAGTAATCAATACGATCATGATGAATTACATCGCGCTCAATTCGATCTCATTTCTGCTCAACGGGCCGATGAAGGATCCAAATCCAAACAACGTGATCGCCCGCACGCCATTGATCGCGGAAAGCGCGCGCATCGCTCCGATTTTCGACGGATTGCGCGTGCACTGGGGCTTCGTGCTCGCTTTGGTCGTTGCCTATCTCGTCTGGTGGATACTCACCAAAACAACGCTCGGATTCGAAATAAGAACGGTCGGCGCAAACCCCGACGCGGCAAAATATGCGGGCATCAACGTCAAGCGCATCCTCATCGTTACCATGGCGCTCTCCGGTATGTTGGCGGGCTTGGCTGGCACGATCGAAGTGACCGGGTTGAACTACCGCCACGAATTGGGGTTTTCCATCGGATATGGTTTCGACGCCATTGCGATCGCTCTCTTGGGCAAATCGCATCCGCTGGGGGTTGTGCTTGCCTCCATCCTGTTTGCCGCCATGCGCAACGGAGCCACACGTATGCAATTTCTCACTCAAATGCCGGTTGATTTGATCTCGATGCTGCAAGCATTGATCCTGCTCTTCGTCGCGGCGGATGCGATCATCCGCTACATCTACCGCATCAAATCCGAAGGCGAGCGGGTCGTGCTTACTCGCGGATGGGGAGGATAACAAGCGACATGGACTGGAAACGATTCGCTTTTATTTTTCTCATCATTGTCGCGCTGTTCGGCGCGGTGGTCATGGTGGGCATCTCAAAATCTCCGCCGATCCTCACGGTCACCAGCATGCTTGCGACGACCATCGCAGTTGCCACGCCGCTCACGCTCGGCGCGCTCTCCGGTGTATTCTGCGAACGGGCGGGCGTGGTCAACATCGGCATCGAAGGGATGATGTTGACCGCCGCTTTCTTTGGCTGGCTGGGCGCGATCTACATGTTCCATGTCTTTGGTTTCGACAAGTGGCCCAGCATTCTCGTTGGGCTGTTATGCGCCATCCTCGCCGGAGCGTTGATGGGATTGCTCCACGCCGTATTATCCATTACTTACAAAGTAGACCAGATCATCGGCGGGACCGTGATCAATATCCTCGCTGTGGGCTTGACCGGCTTCCTCAACCGCCAACTCTTCTTCGGCAAAGGAAGCGTGTTCGGCGGGCAGATCCCCAACTCGCCGGGTAATTTATTGAACATCCATATCCCCATCGCAAATTTTTTGAGTCCCTTGTGCGGCGGGTCAACGGGTTGTGTGGATATCGTCAACGCTATCGAATCGGTCATTGACCAACGCCCCATCGCTATCACTGCCATCATCCTTGTATTCGTTTCCCATTACGTGCTATTCAACACCCGCTGGGGATTAAGAACGCGGGCTGTGGGCGAACATCCCAAAGCGGCAGATACCGTTGGAATCAATGTGATCAAAATGCGCTATACGAACGTGGTGATCGGCGGCGCGCTCGCCGGGCTGGCTGGCGCCTACTTCACCATCGAATCGGTTCCATCCTTCGAGCCTCTGCTCACCAATGGTCGCGGCTTCATCTCGCTTGCCGCGGTGATCTTCGGTAACTGGACTCCAATTGGCGCGTGGGTGGCATCCCTTTTGTTCGGCGCGTCGCAGGCGCTGCAGATCAAGATGCAATTGTTCCGCGATCTCATCCCTCCTGAGTGGGCGTTCCTGCAACAGTCCTACGTCGTCGGTTTAATTCCCTACATCTTGACCATGATCATCCTGACCGGGATCATCGGCCGCACCACCGCTCCCGCGGCAGACGGCGCGCCGTACGAGAAATAACATGACAGAACACGAAATTGTCCTCGAAGCCAAAGGTATCACGAAAAAATTTCCCGGCGTGCTCGCCAACGACCAGGTGGATTTTGACCTGTACAAAGGCGAGATCCATGCCTTGCTCGGCGAAAACGGCGCGGGCAAGTCCACGCTGGTGAACATCCTCTACGGGTTGTATCACCCCGACGAGGGCGAGGTCAAGGTCGAAGGGGTGCCGATGCAGTTGAACTCGTCGCGCGACGCGATCAAGCACGGCATCGGCATGGTGCATCAACACTTCATGCTTATCCCGGTCTTCACAGTGACGGAGAACATCATGCTCGGCGAGGAGACCTCCCACCGCGCCGTGCCGAATGAAAATCCGCTCGCCAAATTGGATCGCGCGGAAGTGGCGCAAAAAGTGCGGGAACTCTCGCATCAATACGGACTTGAAGTTGATCCAGACGCGATCGTGGGCGACCTTCCCGTCGGACTCCAACAACGCGTCGAGATCGTCAAGGCGTTATATCGCGAGGCAAAGATCCTGATCCTGGATGAACCCACCGCTGTGTTGACCCCGCAGGAAGCTGAAGACCTCTTCCGCATTATGCACGACCTCAACAACAAAGGCGTTTCGATCATTTTCATTACGCATAAATTGAAAGAAGTGCTCGCCGTCGCGGACCGCATCACCGTGATGCGCACCGGGCGCGTGGTCGGAACGACAAATCCCAAAGACAGCGACGAACACAAATTAGCCGAAATGATGGTGGGGCGCGAAGTGATCCTCACGGTGCAGAAAAAACCCGCCCAGCCCAAAGAAGATGTGTTAGTGGTGAACGATCTGCGCGTGAAAGATGTGCGCGGACTCGAAGCCGTGCGCGGTGTTTCGTTCTCGGTGCGCGCTGGCGAGGTGCTTGGCGTTGCCGGCGTGCAAGGCAACGGTCAGACCGAACTTGCGGAGGCATTGTGCGGGCTGCGCTTATCGGAAGGGGGAGGCTTCTCAATCGAGGGACACGATCTCACCGGCAAACCTCCGCGCCCGATCACGGAGACCGGGCTTGCGAATATTCCCGAAGACCGCCAACGGCATGGTCTTGTGTTGTCGTATTCGATCGCAGACAATCTCGTGTTATGCGATTATTACCAGCCGCGTTTTTCGAAGGGCATCGTCATCCAGCAAAAGGAAGTGGATGCCAATGCCCAAAAATTGATCAAGGCGTATGATGTGCGCACGCCCTCCGCGTTTACAGCGGCGGGAAAACTCTCCGGCGGGAATCAGCAGAAGGTGATCGTGGCGCGCGAACTCAGCCGCCCGGTCAAATTGTTGATCGCGTCGCAACCGACGCGCGGATTGGATGTCGGCTCGATCGAATACATCCACAAGGAGATCATCAACATGCGCGATCGCGGCGTGGCGGTCTTGCTCGTCTCCGCCGAATTGGATGAGATCATGTCGCTCTCGGATCGTATCGCGGTGATGTATCGCGGGGAGATCGTCGAAACGATCGACCGAAAAGACGCGACGCGCGAACGCTTGGGCTTGTTGATGGCTGGGGTGCACGAACCAGCCTGACCCGTCGGCGCGAAGCGAGGGGGAGTCCAATCACAGTACCGGTGCGCGAACAACAAAAATCTAGGAACAAAGGGGAGTTTCTGCCCGTCTGTAATCATGTACAATTGACGGAGATCATGAGGTGAAACACATGTCCAGAATCAAGTTTTTTTCAAGCGTTTTATTTGCGGTGATCCTGACCCTTTCAGGATGCAACCTGCCCTCGAACGCGCCATCCACCGACCAGCCCGATGTGGTGCAGACCAGCGCGGCTCTCACGGTGGAGGCGTTGTTGAATCAATCAACGCCGTTCAGCACCCCGACGCTGCCGTCTGCGCCGCCGACAAATACAGTGGAGCCTGCGGCGACGATCCCTCTCGCCACATCCACCACACAGCCTTCGGCAACCCCGAATTGCGACTTGGCGCAGTTCGTAAAGGATGTGACCATCCCCGATGGAACCAATGTGGATGCGGGCGATACGTTTACGAAAACGTGGCGTTTGAGGAACATCGGCACATGCGCGTGGAGCGGTTACGCGTTGGTCTTCGATAGCGGCGACGCGATGAGCGGCGCTTCTCCGATCTCTATCGGAACGGTGGCGCCCGGACAGGAAGTGGACGTGTCGGTCAATTTGACCGCCCCCTCTTCGAACGGGTCTTATCGCGGGTATTGGCGAATCCGCAATGCGAGCGGAGTATTAATTCCTGTGCAGGGCGGAACCCAGGGAAAATCGTTTTATGTGGACATCAAGGTTGGCGTTGTTTCCGGCGGACCGTTTGCCGTCAACAGCGTTAGCATGTCAGTCAGCGGAAGCTGCGGGAACTTTACCATCACGGCAAACGTTACAGCCAACGGACCCGGCAATGTGACCTACAAATGGATTCGCAGCGATGGCGCAATTGATGGCGTGGCGCATCCGCCGATTGTGTATGCGGCGGCGGGTTCGCAATCGGTCAACACAACCTGGTCGGTTTCGGCTCCCGGGCAATCCTTCTGGATGGATATTTACATTGACGACCCCAACCATCAGCAGTTCGGGCGGGCAAACTTTAGTTGTCCGTAAACAAGAAGTGGGAGCGCCCGGCGGAATTGGTCGGGCGCTTTTCATAACAGGTATAATCTTTTGTTGATCAACCAACCAAAGAAAGGATGATTGAATGTTCGAACTTCGTTCGTATAAGATTTCGGTTGTGCTGATGTGCCTCGTTCTGATGCTCGCGGCATGCGCGCCATCAACGCAAAACGAATCGATTATCTCGACCGCAGTGGCGCAGACCGTGGAAGCAAACCAACAGGCGTCTGCGACGGATACACCGTTGCCGCCCCTCCCAACTCTCCCGCCGACGTTGACTCCGGCCGCCGCGGCGGACACTCCCACCGCAGGACCAACCCTCGTTTCCGCGCCCGGCGACTCGGATTGTATTCACGCCATCCTCATCAGCGAATATCCACCGGATCAATCCCTGTTCAAGCCGGGTGACGCATTCACCAAAACATGGACGATCAGAAATGAAGGGACTTGCACGTGGGACACCACGTATAAATTGATCTTCTGGAGCGGCGATGCCATGGGCGGAGCAAGCTATTACTTTCTGCCTCAAAACGTTCCACCGGGCACTGAGGTTTCGATCAGTATTCCGCTCATCGCGCCGCCTGTAGAAGGGAACTATACCGGCTACTGGCGCTTGCAAACGCCGTGGAATGCCATATTCGGCGTGGGTC
>CAYWCN010000011.1:0-56814 GCA_964456775.1 uncultured Anaerolinea sp. | reverse complement strand
AAACATAGACTTAACTTTCAATCACGTCTTATATCTTCCTTCCACCTCCTCTCTATACATGAGGGTCATACTAGAGCAAAAAGATTATACCCCATTACATAGGAGCGTCAACCAAAGCACTGTAGAACTATAAAAAATAAATGAGTATCTGTTGAGAACTACTCTAAAGAACTATCGAAAAACCCCTCTCTAGAGGGGTTTTTCGATAGTTGATCTTTTTCTGAAAATCAAAAAATAATCTTGAGAGTTCAAGCAGCCAATCTATTGAGTGCCGCGCATGCGAGGATCGAGCGCGTCGCGCAGCCCGTCGCCGAGGAAAGTAAAGGCAAGCACAATGATCGCCACGCAGATCGCGGGGGTTAGAAGCATGAAAGGCTGCGCGTTGATGGCGGTCTGCCCGTCTAACAGAAGCCCTCCCCAACTGGTGATAAAGATAGCGGCCTGGTCTGTCGCCGGGCGAAGACCCAAGCCAAGATAGCCAAGGATCGCCTCCGTGATGATCGCGCCGGGAAAAGCGAAGGCGGCGAATACGATCAACGGCCCCAAACTATTAGGAAGAATATGACGGAACATGATGCGCACATCCTTCGCGCCGATACAGCGGGCGGCTTCGACAAATTCCTTTTCTTTAAGCGACAACACTTGCCCGCGCACAAGCCGGGCAACACCCACCCAGTTGACGATCGCAAGAGCCATAAAGAGAAGCACCAGTCCATTTAGCATCTGACCGATGAAGGTGTCGCGCAGAGAGACCATCACAATGATGAAGAATAACAGATCGGGAAAAGCATACACCACATCGGTTAAGCGCATCAGCAGGTTATCCACGCGTCCGCCAAAGTAACCGGCGATCATGCCAATGATCGTGCCCATGACCATAATGATCGTAGTGGGGATCAAACCCACTACCATGGACACGCGCGCCCCGTAGATGACGCGGCTGAATACGTCTCGCCCAAGCGTGTCGGTGCCAAGCAAATAATCAGGATCGCCGGCTTTGCCATTGAAGTCCGTCACCCAGGCGGGAGGCAAAAAATTCTTGCCCGAATGGATCTGGATCGGGCTGTGAGGCACGATCACAGACGCGAAGATGGCTACCAGCGCAAAGAAAACGATAATGATCATACCTGCCACCGAGGCTTTATTACGCAACAAGCGTTCCCAGGCGTCTCTCCCCAAACTTCGACTTTGGCGCATGGTTGCCTGCCCCAGAGATTTTATTTGTTGGTTGGGTACATTCACAGTTTCAGCCATAGTAAGCCATCCTAATCATTCAGTTTGATGCGAGGGTCAATCAACACGTAGACCATGTCCACGAGCAGGTTTGCGATCGCGACGAGAAAGGCAAAAATGATCGTAGTGCCAAGGATCATCGAGTAATCCCGCTGAGTGATCGCCTGCACATACGCCCTGCCCATGCCGGGGAACCCGAACATGGTCTCGATAATGAAGGAGCCGGTCACTAAACCAGCGAGAGCGGGACCCAAAATAGTGATCACCGGAATGAGCGCGTTCTTCAGCATGTGAATGAAGATCACGACCCGCTCCGCTAATCCCTTTGCGCGCGCGGTGCGAATGTAATCCTGACGCATCACCTCGAGCATGGAGGAGCGGGTAAGGCGGGCAGTATACGCGGTTGTATTAAAGCCCAGCACCAAAGAGGGCAAGATCCACACCTTGAACTCGTCCCAACTGCGCGGGACGATACTGACCAGATGAAGCCACGAACCAAAAATGAGAATGAGGAAAATACCCATCACAAAACTAGGGACTGATATTCCTCCCGTAGCGATGAACAACCCCAGATAATCGCGCCATGTGTTCTGTCCCAAAGCCGCCATCATTCCAACCGGTATGCCAATGGCGATGGCGATCGTCAGCGCGATGAGACCCAAGCGCGCTGAATAACCGAAGCGGCTGTACCAAAAGGCTTTGCCTTCCGGCGGCGCAAACAAAATATCCTGCACGGAACTCCCACGCACACGATAAGAAGGACCCATATTGCCGCAAATGATCCCGCAGACAAACTTGTTTTCTTTGTCGAAATCGCCGATCAAGTACGCGACGTATTGACGCCAGAGCGGCTTATTCAAGCCATAATATTCGTTCAATAATTCCTGCGTGTTGGGGTCAACCTGCCGGGCTTCGAGGTCGCGGTCCCATGGTCCCCCGGGGGCGTTGTGCATGAGTATAAAAGTGATGACCGATACCACAAGCAATACCGGAAAAAGCCATAAAATACGGCGGAGGAAATAAGCGATCATGACAGCGCTCCTCTACAGTCTTATGTTCTGGCTGGCGTCAGAAACTGACGCCAGCCAGAACATACTTAATCCTTACGGCATCAACGACGTGTCGATCGTGATATTGATAGGATCAATATCACCAGGCCATGCGGAGTCTTGCGGGGTAGTCTTGATACCCTTCACCCACGGCTTCACGAGGTAATGGTTGATGGTGTTGTACATCATGGCGACAGCGGCATCGTCCATGAACAGGTCCTGAGCTTGCTGATACAGTTCAGCGCGCTTGGCAGGATCAAGTTCAACGTCGGCGGCATTCACGAGTTTGTCGAACTCAGGGTTCGAGTAACCGATGCGCTCACCGAAACCGCCGGTCTTCCAGTACACGCTCAACCAGTTCTGAGGATCGGGATAGTCTGCGCACCAACCCAAACGGAAGACCAATGGAGCCGTAGCAATATCCTTGGTCAGCGCGGTGTAGGTGGTGGACTCAACCGGGTTGAGGGTGATCTTCAGGTCCGGTCCGAACACTTCCTGCCACTTGGCAACGAGCCATTCATGGCGGGTGCGGTTGCGCGGGCTGTCTGAGAAGGTCACTTCAATCGGAGGCAATGCGGCGACAGAGCCATAGGATGATTCAGCGATCGCCTGGCGAGCCTTATCAGGATCGTAACCCCAGCGGGTCTCGCCTTCTTTGTAACCAGGATAACCTTGCGGAATCCAAGTCAGAGTCGGGGACGAAAGACCGCCGTCCACATCTTTCACCCAAGCATCGCGGTCGAGAGCATACGCAAAGGCTTCGCGCACTTTCTTGTCGTTGAACGGTTCCTTCAACTGGTGGAACATAACAGCGATCGTGCAGGAACCCGGGTAAACCAAGTGCTCAGCGCTCAACGCCGAATCGGCTTCAATGGTCGCCAGATCTTCGGCGGCTGAACCGATGATATCGAATTCGTTGTTCTTGTAGGCTTCGAAAGCAACCGCAGAGTCAACGATATAGCTATATTCAATATCAACCTGACCAACACCTTCCCAGAAATGGGGATTGGGCGTGAAGTAACCGCGAACAAATGGTTCGAGGGATTTGAGGATGTAGGGTCCATTTCCAACCTGGAACTTGGAGGAGTTCCACCAGTTGGGACCGCCTTCTTCAATATTCTCCTGCTTGGCAGGATAGGTCACCCACAAGCCCATGACGGTGTGGAAATAGGGAGCGGGCTTGGAAAGGGTCAGGGTCAGGGTATTGCACGCGGCATCTTCGTAGTCGGCGCAATCAGAACCATCGGCATGAGAAGCTTTCACGCTCGAGGCAACCGTGGCTGCAGCGGCTTCACAAGCGGCGGCATCATCGCCACAACCGCGCCATTCCGGCGCGCCGGCGATCTCGTCCGTGATCTGGGCATACTCACCAGCGGTGGCAGGGTCAATATTGCGCTTGAGCGAATAGGCGAAGCGTTCCGCATTCAACACGGAACCGTCGCTATAGACCAAACCATCACGCAGGGTGAAGGTCAACACAGTGGCGTCATCATTGTACGTCCACGATTCGGCAGCGCCTGGGACAGTCGCCAAGGTCTCATCATATGTGGTCAGACCCTGATAGATCAACTTCAGGTGCGCAATTTCATTGACGAACGATGACTTCTGCGGGTCAATGATATCCGGGTAGGTACCCAGATTGATCCGCAGAACAGGCGCTTCCTCGGGTGCCGCGGCAGTAACTTCAACCACCTGGGGAGTACCCTCAACAACTACGGTCTGGACAATAGTCTGCGGCTCGGCAGGTGTGCCGCCGCCGCAAGCCGTGAGCACCATACTGGCAGCGACCAGAAGGCTCACTAAGGTAAACAGTTTACGCATTTTTCGTTCTCCTCACAGAAATTTTTTTGATTTGGATACGACATGGCACGTACATTTCATACTATATGGGCGGAAACCACCTCCTTTCAAAGTAACAAACTACAAAAACCGCTCTGCAAAAAAACAGGCGACAAAATGACCCGGTCGTATCTCGCGGAATTCGGGACGCGACTCAGCACAGACCGCTTCGGCGATCGGGCAGCGCGTGCGGAAGCGGCACCCGGAAGGCGGGTTGACCGGCGAAGGAACGTCTCCTTCGAGGATCATACGCTGGCGCGACACTTCCGCCACAGGGTCGGGAATCGGAACCGCAGACAATAATGCCTGAGAATATGGATGCAAGGGTTTGTTATACAGTTCGTCTCGTTCCGCCAGTTCGACCATGACGCCAAGATACATGACCGCAACACGGTCGCTGATATGGCGAACCATGGAGAGGTCGTGAGCAATGAACAAATACGTGAGGCTGAAGCGCTGTTGAAGTTCCTCCAACAAGTTCACAACCTGCGCTTGAATGGAAACATCCAAGGCAGAGATGGGTTCGTCGCAAACAATGAACGACGGCTGTAACGCTAGGGCGCGGGCAACGCCAATACGCTGACGCTGTCCGCCGGAGAATTCGTGTGGGTAACGGGTGGAAAAAGATGGGTTTAACTTAACAAGTTCAAGTAACTCTTTGACGCGCTCGTTCGCTTCCGCTTCGCTGGCAATTTTGTGGATCAGCAACGGCTCAGCGACAATTTCGCCCACAGTCATACGCGGGTTCAGGCTTGCGTAGGGGTCCTGAAAGATCATCTGCATTTTGCGGCGCATCTTGCGTAACTCTTCGCCCTTAAGTTGCGTGAGGTCCTCCCCATCAAACAGTACCTGGCCGGAAGTCGGGCGGAATAACTGTAATACTGTGCGCCCCGTGGTGGATTTTCCACAGCCCGATTCGCCGACAAGCCCAAGGGTCTCGCCCCGCCTAATATCAAATGAAATCCCGTCCACCGCGCGCACCGCGCCGACCTGCTTTTGGAACAAGCCTCTGAGGATGGGAAAATGCTTTACCAGATTTTCCACACGAATCAGAACATCGTGATTGCCGCCGTTTTTAGCGCTCATTAGCGATACCTCCCTGTTTTGACATCCACCCAACACGCCGCGGTATGCTGCGGCCCGACTTCTGTCAATAGCGGATTTTCTTTCCAACAACGCTCTTGCGCCCATTTACAGCGCGGCGCAAATGGGCAGTGGCTCGGCTTCTCGAATAATACGGGAGGCAGACCTTCAATGGAATGCAGACGTTGGTTTTCAGCCGCATCCACGCGCGGCAGGCTTCCGATCAGCCCGATCGTATAAGGATGTTCGGGGTTTGCATACAATTCATGCACAGGCGCTTCTTCGATGATAAAGCCTCCGTACATCACGATCACTCGCTGAGCCAGCCCCGCCACAACGCCAAGATCATGTGTGATCCAGATGATCGCCATGCCCAGTTCATTTCGCAGGCGTTTCACCAGATCGGTGATCTGCGCCTGAATTGTCACATCGAGCGCGGTGGTGGGTTCATCTGCGATCACAACTTGAGGCGAGCAGGAAAGCGCCATAGCGATCATCACGCGCTGGCGCATGCCCCCCGAAAATTGATGAGGATAATCGGACAACCGTTCCTTCGCGTTTGGGATGCCGACCATCTCAAGCAATTGAGCCGCCCTCTCCTCGGCTTGTTTGCGCGTCATACCCAAGTGCAGGATGAGCGGTTCTTGTAACTGACGACCAATGGTCAATACAGGATTAAGGGAGGTCATCGGGTCCTGAAAGACCATGCCGATCTGAGACCCGCGAATCGCCCGAATCTCATCCTTTGACATTTTCAATAGATCATTGCCGAAAAATTTTGCAGACCCCGCTTTGACGTCTCCCGGCGGGCTGGGAATCAGCCCCAAAACCGAAAGCATCGTCACACTCTTACCGCAACCGCTCTCACCAACCACCCCCAAGGTCTCCCCTTCTTTTAAGCCAAATGAAACGCCATTGACCGCATGGACAATTCCTTCGGGGGTCTTGAAAGTCGTCTCCAGCCCTTGCACATCGAGCAGATAATCCGGCATATGGATTCCTTTAGGAATTGGAATAATGCTTCCGAACCATGCGCACGGATTATACCTAATTCCCCTACGGCGTCAACGGCAATACCAAAAAATAAGGCAAATAACCCAAGTATTCAGAAAAACAGTTCTCAAGCACTACTCTCAAATAGCACCCCAGGATTGTTTTTATGGAGAGCAACAGGAGAGGACCCGGAACTGTTTCCATATAAAAACTTCGTTGACATCCCTCTTTCCAAACGGTAGAATACTTCGAGTCAAGATAAACCGTTCAGGAGGCTTTTCATGCTCAAAGAATTCAAAGATTTCGCCATGCGCGGAAATGTGATGGACCTCGCCATCGCGGTCATCATCGGCGGCGCGTTCGGGAAGATCATCGCTTCGCTCGTCAACGACGTGTTGATGCCGCTCATCGGGCTTTTGCTCGGCGGAGTCAACTTCAGCGAATTGTCTTTCACGGTCAAAGATGCGGTTATCAATTACGGCGCGTTCATCCAATCCATTGTTGACTTTGTCATCGTCGCCTTCGTCATCTTCCTACTGGTGCGGACGATGAACAACATGAAAAAGCCCGCGCCCGCCGCAGACCCCACTACGAAGGAATGTCCGTACTGCAACACCACGATTTCGATCAAAGCAAAGCGCTGCCCGAACTGCACGTCTCAATTATAGACGCGGAAATACGTATACCAGTAGACACATAAACACGTAGACAGGTACACACGTCCCGCAGAGTTTAATATCCCTTCTGCGGGACGTTATCTTTCCTCCCTTCGATACGGCTTCGCCACTCAGTGCAAGCTTTCTACTTTCTACTCTTCACCATCTGATCACTGTTCACTAATCACTGATAACTTCTCATGGATTTCCTCGATAAACTCAACCCTCAACAACGCGCCGCCGTCACAGCGGGGAACGGACCTGTTTTAGTCGTAGCAGGTCCCGGGTCCGGGAAGACGCGGGTGCTGACACAGCGCATCGCGTATCTCATCGCGGAGGAGGGAGTCCGCCCGTGGCAGATTCTCGCGGTCACATTCACCAACAAAGCCGCGAGGGAGATGCAGGAGCGCGTCAAAAAATTATTGCCTGACCAAGCGACTGAGGGGATCATGCTCGGCACGTTCCACTCGATCTGCGCGCGGATTTTGCGACGCGAGGCGGAACACCTCCCCATCGAATCGAATTTCGTGATCTTTGATGCGGACGATCAGGAACGCATTGTCAAGAATGTGATTCGTGAATTGAAAATCAATGAAAAAGTTTATCGCCCCGCGAGTGTGCATGCCTCGATCTCGCGCGCCAAGAACGAACTCATCGGCGCGGACGATTACCCCACGCTGACGTATCGCGACGAAGTAGTGAAGCGCGTGTACGCCGAATATCAAAAGCGACTCGTCGCCAGCAACGCAGTGGACTTCGACGACATTTTGGTATACACCGCGCGGCTCTTGCAGGATAACCCGTCGGTGCGCGATAAATACGCGCAACGCTTTCGCCATGTGCTGGTGGATGAGTTTCAAGACACCAACCTTGCCCAATATGCGCTTGTAAAGGAGCTCTCTTCCTTTAATAAGAATATCTTTTGCGTGGGCGATCCCGACCAATCCATTTACGCTTGGCGCGGCGCGGACTATCGCAACATCCATCGCTTCGAGCAAGATTTCCCCGACGCGCAGACAATTCTCCTCGAACAGAATTATCGCTCACGTCAGAATATCCTTGACACTGCAATGAGCGTGATTGACCGCGCTCGCAACCGCCGCAAGAAAAAATTATTCAGCGACAGAGGCGAGGGCGAGAAAATATTTTTCTACGAAGCGCCCGACGATTATGCCGAAGCATCCTTCGTTGTGGATAGCATCGCGCAACTCGTCGCCTCGCGGCAATTCGAGCCAGGCGACTGCGCGGTGATGTATCGCACCAACGCCATGTCGCGCTTAATTGAAGAAGCATTTTTGCAAGCGCGGCTTCCCTATCGCCTCGTCGGCGCGCAGAGATTTTATGGACGCCGCGAAGTCAAAGATATCATCGCGTTCCTGCGGCTCATCCACAACCCCGCCGACGAAGCCAGCCTCGACCGCATCATCAACGTCCCGCCGCGCGGCATCGGCGAAAAGACTCTCACCACGTTGCACATGGTCGCGCGGCAAAACGAAATGCAACCTGGCAACGTCCTCATTGACCTCGCGCGCGGCGATCAATCCGCACATTGGAAATCGTTCACGGGTCGCGCCGCGCTTCCGCTTGCCGATTTCGGCGGCATGTTGGCAACTTGGCGCATCGCCGCGCAAACGCTCAACGTGCCAGAACTTTTTGACCGCGTCGTCAAAGACCTCAACTTCAAAGAATACATTGACGATCAATCAGAAGAGGGCGAAGATCGTTGGGAAAACGTCGTCGAACTCAAACGCCTCGCCGATGAATATTCCACGCGCACACTCGACGAGTTCCTCGAAAACATCGCGCTCATTTCCGATCAAGACACCATCGCCGACGGCAACGTGCCAACGCTCCTCACCCTCCACGCCGCGAAGGGTCTCGAGTTCGGCGCGGTCTTCATCGTCGGTCTCGACGACGGCATCCTCCCGCACAGCCGTTCGTTCGACGATCCCGAATCAATGGAGGAAGAGCGCCGCCTTTTTTACGTCGGCATCACGCGCGCCAAAGACAAACTCTATCTCATCCGCTCGATCCAACGCGGCGGACGCGGCTCGCAAGAGGAAACCTTCCCCTCGCGTTATCTGGATGATGTACCTTCGGATTTGCTCGTCGGCAAAACGCGCACGGGACGTTCCATTCGCGGGCAAATGCCTGAGACGAAATGGCAAACGCATCAGACGCAGGGTCGGCCTGCTTCAGTCACCCCAGCCAAATACCGCGCTGGAACGCGCATCAAGCATCCATCCTGGGGCGAAGGAATCGTGTTGGACAGCAAACTCCAAGACGACGACGAAATCGTAGATGTGGTGTTTGAATCGGTGGGAATAAAAAGATTGTCGGCGAGTCTGGCAAATTTAAAAATTCTCTAGCCCTCGACCAACGCGCGTAAGGCGAGCGCGTACGATTTCCATCCGAGCCCTGCGATCTTCCCTTTACAAACAGCAGAGATCATTGACGTATGCCGAAACTCCTCGCGCGCATACACGTTTGAAAGATGCACTTCGATCACAGGGATTTGAATCGCGCTGACCGCATCGTGCAACGCAACCGACGTGTGAGTATACCCGCCTGGGTTGAAGACCACGCCGCTTGCCCACGTCCGCGCGTCGTGCAGGGCGTCGATCAACGCGCCCTCGTGATTCGATTGCAAACATTTAACTTCCGCGCCCAATTCTTTTCCCAACTCGATCAATTTGTTGTTGATGTCGTCCAACGTCATCGAGCCGTAGATTTCAGGCTCGCGTGTGCCGAGCAGGTTGAGGTTGGGTCCGTGCAATACCAATATTTTCATCATGACTCCGTAACGCGACATTCATGTCGCCTTTACACACCGCACGGACGTGAACGTCCGTGCTATTCCTACAAAGCCCGCTAAAGCGGACTTGCACTGAGCGAGATAAATCTCGCGCTACAAAACCTCTTCCAAATCATTTACACCAACCAACTCCACCTTACCAATTTCAGCGGGTAAAGCAAAGTGAATTGTCTGTGCATTCTTCTTTTTATCCACTCTCATCGCGCGGATGATTTCCCCGCGCGGCAACTCTGCTGGGATTCGAGTCGGCAATCCTAATTTTGATAACGTAGACTCAATCGCTTCAAACACACTTCGGTCTGCTCTGCCTACCCGAGCCGCGTACGCCGCCTCAACAACCATCCCAATCGCAACGGACTCGCCGTGACTCAACTTGAATCCGCTGACGAGTTCCACTGCATGTCCAATCGTGTGCCCCAAATTCAGCGTCGCGCGGATTCCCTTTTCGTACGGGTCCTCTTCGATAATTTTTATCTTCACCGCCATCGCGCGCTTGACGATCTCTTCGAGATTATTTTTTACCCAATCCATTCCATTTGAACACAATGCAAACAACTCGGGGTCGGCGATGACTCCGTGCTTGACGACTTCCGCCATACCAGAGCGCAGGTCACGGTCGCTGAGGGTGCGTAAAAGGCTGGGGTCAGCCAGAACCAGTTTGGGAGGGTGGAAAGAACCGATGAGGTTTTTCCCCTCGGGTAAGTCGAATCCAGTCTTGCCTCCAATTGAGGCATCCACCATCGCGAGCAAAGTCGTCGGCATGGCGATCCAATCAATGCCGCGCATGTACGTGGACGCGGCGAAACCTGTTAAATCTCCGATCACACCGCCGCCCAATGCAATGACCGCGCTTTTGCGGTCGAGTCCGTTTTCGAGAAAGGCTTTCCACAAACGGGAAACAGTTTCAAGATTTTTATGTTCCTCGCCCGCAGGGATGATGATGGATTTCTCGATGTTGATTTTTTTCAGGTGATGTTTGGCAACATTCTCGTCGGTGACGATGATCGAGTTTGCGTAAAGCAAGTTATTAACTCGCTCTAGTGAATCGACGATCACATCATACTCGCCCATCGCGGAGAGATGATAGCGACCAAGCAGAGATTGAATTTCACGCGAAAGTTGTTCGGGGCTTTTATCATCCATACGAATTTTCAGAGGGAAGGAGGCATAATGGTCGGCGCGGGCCTCGAGGTAATCAGCAAGTTTGGTTTCTAAATTGCCCGCCAGCAAGGGACGTTCGTTCGGGTCGTTTTGCAGCCGTTCGATCAATGTTGATGCTTCCGCCTCAAGCAAAATCACTTTACCACACGATTCGACGAGCGAGCGATTCTCATCTCGTAATAACGCGCCGCCGCCGAGGGCGATGACACTTTCTGTGCTTTCTACGATTTGTTTCAGGACATCTGTTTCCATGTCGCGCACTTTGGACATGCCATGCTTCTCAACGATATGAGGAATGGACATCCCTGCATTAATTTCAATGACTTGATCTGAATCTACAAAAGGTAAGCACAGATTCTCGGCGAGGAGTTTTCCGATTGTTGATTTGCCAGAACCCGAAGGACCATAAAGAAAAATATTGCTCATCACTATTCCCAAAACGCATGCGGAAAATTATCCATCGGCAAATCGTCAAGCGTCGCTTTGCGTAGCGATTCAAAACGCGGTTTGATCTCGTTCATCGAGTCGCCGCCGAGTTTTTCGATGAGAGCGTCCGCAAGCACGAACGCAACCATCGCCTCCAGAATCGGAACAGCGCGAGGCACGGGGCAAAAATCGGAGCGTTCGTATTTGGTGGGAGCATTCTCGCCGAGGGCAAGGTCAACGGTTTGTTGCGGCGTGAGAGTCGTGGCAATCGGTTTCATCGCGGCGTGGATGAGGATCGGTTGTCCGTTGGAGATTCCGCCTTCGGTGCCGCCTGCGCGGTTGGTCGAACGTCGAAGGTCAAAGGTCGAATGTTGCAGGTTGATCGCGTCGTGGGCTTGGGTGCCGAGTCGTTTGGCGTTTTCGAAGGCGTCGCCGACTTCGACTCCTTTGATGGCTTGCACCGACATGACCGCCATCGCAAGTTTTGCTTCGAGGCGTTTGTCCCATTGCATGAAACTTCCCAAGCCAACAGGAAGATTCAACGCGACGATTTCGAGAATCCCGCCGAGCGTGTTTTTTCCGTGGATGGCTTTTTCGATCTCGTCTCGCATCTTTTGCGCGGACGTGGGGTCTGGGCAACGCACATCCGACTCTTCCGCGCGGGTGAAGCGTTCTTCGTAAGGCATGTCGCCAAAGTCCGCTTGAATTTCGCCGATGGAGGCGACGTATCCGCCGACGATGATTCCAAACTGCGCAAGAAAGTGTTTGCACACCGCGCCGACCGCGACGCGCATGGTTGTCTCTCTCGCGGAGGCGCGTTCGAGCGCGGGACGTAAATCTTTGTAGCCATATTTGACCGCGCCCGTTAAATCCGCATGCCCAGGGCGCGGACTCGTCATCGGCTCGACGGCTTTGCCCTTCCATTTAATATGATCGGCATTTTCGACGAGCATGGCAATCGGCGCGCCTGTGGTTTCTCCCGCCATCACGCCGCCGAGGATCTGCACAGTGTCGTGTTCGATCTTCATGCGTCCGCCTGAACCGTATCCCTGTTGGCGGCGAGTCAATTCTTTGTTGATGATCTCAGGCGTGAGGGGAAGTCCAGCAGGGATGCCCTCGAGGATGGCAGTGAGTGAGGGTCCGTGTGATTCGCCTGCGGTGAGGAAGCGTAGGGGCATGGGAACTCCAAGTTACAAGTTACGAGTTACGTAGTGTGTGAAGCGGTTATTAGTAATCAGTGAGTAGTGATCAGTGTGATGATGAAAGATTATGGTTCGATGCTTTGATAGAGAGTTTCGCGTGGCGGGTTGTGACCAGTCCAAATCTCGAATGAAAGCGCGGCTTGTTCGATGAGCATACCAAGTCCTGTGGTGGCGGATAATCCTTGAGCGCGGGTATCTCTTACCAGTTTTGTTTCTCTTGGGTTATACACTAGATCGTAAATAAAAGCGTTTGAAGGTAGTGGCAGATTTTCGGGGAGGGGGGAAGAATCAATGTTGGGTGTCATGCCGAGAGGGGTGGTGTTGACTATCAAAGAGAGACCAGAGATTAGAGATTGGAGGTTGTTAAACCCAGTAATTCGTAACTGGTAATTGGAAAAAGATGATGCGAGTTGTTGGGCTTGCTCAAGGCGACGAGCGGCAATGGTTACTTTCCAACTATCATTTGCCAAAGCATAAACAACAGCCCGCGCTGAGCCGCCAGCGCCGATAACCAAAACAGATTTCTCCCTCACCCTTACCCTTCTCCCGCTTGAAGAGGGGGATTCCGCCATAAATATTTTTAAGTCAGATAAAAACCCAGCCGCATCGGTGTTATCGCCGATGAGTTTATTATCTCGCAAATAGATCGTATTAACCGCGCCGATGGCTTGGGCTGTTGGGGTGAGTTCATCGAGAAATTCGATCACATTTTGTTTGTGCGGAATGGTGACGTTGAGTCCGTGTAGTTCGCCTGTGCGGAGGCGGGTGAGGAGGTCTTGCAATCCTTGTTTGTCTTCTGGGGGAATGGGGAATAGGGAATAGTTGCCTTCAAGTCCGCAGGCTTTGAGCGCGGCGAGGTGGATTCGCGGCGAGAGGGAGTGACTGAGGGGGTAGCCGACGAGACCGAGTGAGTAGTGGAAAGTGGAAAGTGGCATGGATGAGGAAAGAAGAAAGATGAAAGATTTATCGCAAGGTTTCGAGGACTTCAAAGAAGTTTGGAAAGGTCTTCGATACGCAAGATGGATTTTCAATCGTGACGCCGTCGAAGCGCAGACCGATCAACGAGAACGCCATTGCCATACGGTGATCGTTGTAGGTTTGGATGGTGGCGGGCTGGAAAGTTTTGCACGGATAGATCGTCATGCCGTCTTCGTGTTCGTCCACTTGGACGCCGAGGCGGGCGAGTTCGGCGCAGGTGGCGTGGATGCGGTCCGTTTCTTTGTGGCGGGCGGAGGCGATGCCGCGGATTCTCGTCGGTGAATCAGCAAAAGGCGCAATCGCCGCGAGGGTTTGGGCGGTGTCGGGGAGGTCGCGGAGGTTTACGTCAACACCGCGGAGTTCGGCGTGACCAATGACCAGTAAACAGTGATCAGTTTCTTCGGCGGTGCATCCCATTTGAGTTAACACATCGAGAAATTTGATGTCGCCTTGCACGGAATTGCGAGAGATGTTTTCTACTTTGACGGTTCCTCCGCAGATGGCGGGTGCGGCGAAGAAGTAGGAGGCGGCGGAGGCGTCGGATTCGATTGGGTAATTGGTAATTGGTAATTCGTAATTAGAGATTGGAGATTGGAGACTGGAGACTGGGGGTTGGTAATTAGTAATTGGGATGGTGAAGGATTGATAGCCGTTGCGTTGAACTTCAACCCCGAAGTCTTTCATGATGGCGATGGTCATGTCTACGTAGGGTTTTGAATTCAGTTCGGTGGTGAGTTCGATTTCGATTTGCGATTTGGCATACGGGGAAACCATGAGCAGGGCGGAGAGAAATTGGGAGGAAATGTCGCCTGCGAGTTTGGTTTTGCCACCTTTCAAACCTGATGCAGAGATTCGCACTGGCGGGCAAACCTGCTGTCCACTTTCCACTTTCTGTAATGGCTGAATATCACAGCCCAATTGCCCAAGCGCATCCGCTAGTTCGCCGATGGGACGTTCGCGCATACGCGAGTCGCCGTCGAGGATGTATTCGCCGTGAGCGAGCGTCAGAAACGCGGAGAGGAATCTTGCGGCGGTGCCTGCGTTGCCGATGAAGAGATCGGCTCGCGCGGCTGGGATTTTCCCGCCGAGACCTTGCACGGTCATTTCAGAGTTTTTCTCGTCGAGTTGAATATCAAAGCCGAGGGTTTGCAAGGCTTGAGCAAAATATTTTGAATCGTCTGAAAACAACGCGTTGGTTAATTTTGTTTTCCCGTTTGCAAGAGCCGCGATGAGCAAGGCGCGATTCGTCAGCGACTTGGAGCCAGGGACGCGGACTGCCGCGTTGAGGGGATGGGGGATGGGAGTGATGCGCATGAAGAGAAGTAAGTGGTAATTGGTAAGTAGTGATCGAGTAGCGAGTGTATCGAGAGCAGAGAATTAGAGGATTGGAGAATTGGCTGAGGCGTGGAAAATGTTGAAGAAACTGAATCAAGCCGACACGTCGTGTGAAGCGATGCACTTCATCCAATTACCATCCTGCGGTGACAGGCTTTTTGATCGGCGCGATGCGGCGTCCCATCACCTCCGCAATGGCTTTCACTTGTTTGACCATCTCGGCAAATTTTTCAGGCTTGAGCGATTGCTTGCCATCGGACACGGCTTTCGATGGATCGGGATGCACTTCGATGATGAGTCCATCGGCGCCCGCCGCGATGCCCGCGCGCGCGATTGCCGCAACATAATCGGCGTGACCCGTTGCGTGCGATGGATCGAGGATAACAGGCAGATGCGTTAAATTTTTCAACACGGGAATTGCGTTGATGTCGGTCGTGTTGCGCGTGGACGTTTCGAATGTGCGGATGCCGCGCTCGCACAAGATGACTTGCTTGTTGCCGCCCGCGAGAAGATATTCGGCAGACATGAGCAGTTCTTCGATGGTGGCGCTGAGACCGCGTTTGAGCAAAACACTTTTGCGCGTTTCACCGAGCATACGCAGAAGATTGAAATTTTGCATGTTGCGCGCGCCGACTTGAAAGACATCCACGTAATTCAACATGAGATCGAGTTGCACTTGCGACATGATCTCGACCACGATGGGCATACCCGTTTGTTCGCGCGCCTCGGCGAGATATTCGAGTCCCTCTTCGCCGAGACCTTGAAACGCATACGGCGACGTGCGCGGTTTGAAGACTCCGCCGCGCAATGCGTTCGCGCCCGCTTCTCTCACCGCATGGGCTGTCTCCAAAATTTGACTCTTCGACTCCACTGCGCACGGACCTGCGATGATGACAATGTCGTCGCCTCCGACGTTGAAGCCGTCAATCGGAAACACGGAGTTTTCAGGATGCACCTGACGCGAACCAAGTTTGAACGGTTGCGAGATTCGTTTGACGCTTTCGACTCCGTCCAACACTTCGAACGGATCTGTGGACGGCGTGTGAAACTCACCCACCGCGGCGATGATGGTGGTCTCGACCCCGTGCGTGATGTGCGGAGTCAACTTGTGCGCTTTGACGGTGTTCACAACGGCTTCGATCTGTTGCGGCGTGGAGTTGGGTTTCATTATGATCAACATGGTTTTCTCTCTTCCTTTTTTATTCGGTGGTCGAGTAGACACGAGCGATAGCGAGTGTCATACCGAGACCACAGGTTATCAAAAATAATTTTTGAACAAGAATTACTTTACGGCGTGGTGGTCTCGATACGCGCCTTCGGCGCACTCGACCACCGATGTGTTTATGTTATTGCGCCGCAACCAAGTCAGGTCTTAACTTTACCGCGTCACGCAAATAGACGTGGGTGATTTCATTTTGCGGCACTTCGGTATTCCATTGGATTAAAACCCGTATCACGCGCGACAGGCTGTTTGGCACGGGAATCTCGCGCGCGCACAGCATCGGGACGAGTCCCCAGCCGATCTGGCGCGCCCCCTCTGCGGGGAACGTGGAAGCGAGGTCGTCAGTCACAGTAAAGAGCGCGCTGGCGATGTCTTCGGGATACATCCCTGCGTTGGACTCAAGAATCGCTTCGAGCAATTCCCGCGTCGCTTCGAGGATGAGGTCTGGTTCGTCTGCGGCGACAGTGATCGCGCCTCGGATTCCGCGTGTGGGCATAAAGTTTTCTCCTCGTTGTTGTAGGGGCGACCCGCCATGATTAATCGAGAACCTTGACGACCTTGTCGGGTCGCCCCTACGGAATAAAAAAGAGCGAGACCGTCTGGTCTCGCTCTTTTGCATAACAGAATAGTTCTATTTGCTTAAGCGTCGCCAACGGCAACCGAGTCTCGGAAACCGTAAAAATAAAAGTATGCAAACCAGCGGGCTGACTTAAGCATGTTGGGCAGTATTCTATGTCAATGAAGGAATTGCGTCAAGAGTCGTTTTATGGATGTGGGTAAAGCACAGTTAAACTGCAACTGCCTGTTCTTTTATGATTTCCGACCAAAAGGGCATAACTTTTTTGGCTCGAATTTCACTGGGAGTAAAACCTTGCGCTTGAACGGGTTCCAAAATTCTTGCCGAAGCAATGCCGAGCAATTCGAGTCGTTGGCGATGGTTATATTTTTTCCAATCGCCAGAAATGACGATAAGATCAATGTCACTGCCTTCGCGGGCAGTCCCAGCGGCTTGTGAACCATACAGCAAAATACGCGCGGGTCGTATCCCCATCTTTTCGAGTTGCGCGCGATAGCGTCTGACTATTTGCTTAAGTTCGGGTGTTACTTTAGCCATTAAGGCATTATACCCTGCGCCCATCTCCGCTTATAATCACCAGTTCGAGGAATCCCACCATGTCGTTATCAAACAAAATCGAAGAATGGATGAAAGAAGCCGAAGAGCGACCCGAGTCCGCGGTGACAATTGTGCGGCTGATCGCCAGGCGTTTGCGCGAGTTGAGCGAACGGGACGAGGAACTGCTGGCGGAAAATATCGCCTTGCAGAACGGCACGCGCGTGGAGGAATATCAAAAGCGCATCGCCCATCTCGAATATCAACTCGACCTCATCAAGCGGCGGTTTGGCGTGGACGAAGGCGCGCTGGTCGAACTCCCCGCGCAACCTGTCGAAGCGTCAACGCAAAATTTGTTGATCTACAATGCGCAGGGACGAATCTTCCGCCTCGAACTCAACACCGATACAAAAGAACTCGGTCGCATCACGAGCGACATGTCCAACGACCATGAGCCGCCGCGCATCCTTGCCGTCCCATCGAATGAGGAAGCGTTACTGCTGTACACATCGGGTCGCGTCGGCACATACAAAGTGAGCGACATTCCGCTCATCGAACTCGGCGGCGCGTGGGAGTGGAGTCAAGCCGCGTTGCCCGACGAGCCGCGCGCGGGCGAACTCCTCGCGTGCGTCACGCCGTTCTCGCGCCTGCCGCTCTCCGATTTCTTTTTGCAGATCAGCCGCCGCGGTTGCGCCAAGAAAACGATGACCTCCATGGCGCAGTCCATTCTCGGCAATCATTACATCGGCAAAGGCGCGATACAAAAATCCGACCAGCCGTTCGACCTCACGCTCTCGCACAAAAATGATCGCGCGATCTTCGTCACATACGAAGGCAAGGTCATCGCCTTCGACGTGGACGACCTCTCGTACGCCACCGAGGAGCGCGTCCGCCTCGCCGCCACCGATTATGTCATCGCGTCGTTCATCACGCGCGCCGACGATTCACTGCTCTTCGTCACGCAAACGGGCAAAGTGATTCACCGCGAAAGCAAAAGCATCGAGACCTCCAAATCGTCCACCGCAAAAGGGCAAGCGTTGATTCCCCCATCGCGCCTCGAGCAGGGAGTCCGTTTTATGGGCGCGGCTTCGGTGAAGGATTCGGATTCAGTTATCGCGCTGGATGCGACGGGAAGACTCCAACTCCTCGAAGCGGATTCCATGACGGGAAGCGGTTCGATCTCAGCCGAGGCTTGGATTCTGTCCATTGGGCCGATTCAGGCTGACGGGGGAAAGACGCGGAGCGTGTCGTCATGAGTCTCAAAGTCGGCATTGACTTCGGCACATCCAATTCGGGAGTCGCTGTCTACGATGGTCAGCGAGTCCGCGTGTTGCCTGTGGACCCGAAAAATGTTTTGCCTGAAGTCATCAAGACCGTGTTGTATATCACGAAAGAATATCGCGCGTATCTCGGGCAGGAGGCGGTGGAGACGTATTACCGCGATAACGTCAATCGCCAGCGGCGTTATGTGAAGCAATGGGCGGGCGAGATCGAATATCGCGGCGCGGACATGTTTTACATGCGCGATATTTTTGTGTATGTGGATGAGTTGAAGCCTGGGCGTTTGTTGCAATATCTCAAGACCGCGTTGCGCAAGGACAATTACAAAGGCACGCAAATCTTTGAACGTTATTACAGCGTGGGCGATCTGGCGCAGACGTATCTGAGTCTGTTGAAGCGCCGCGCCGAAGATGTGTTGGGCGAAGCGATTGAGGCGGTGACGTTGGGACGCCCCGTCAAATTTTCCGAGTCGCCTGAACTCGACTCCAAAGCGCAAGAGACATTGCGCGCGGCGGCGCATGAGGCAGGCTTCAAAGAAGTGGACTTTGAACTGGAGCCGATTGCCGCGGCGTTGGATTACGAGCAATCCATTACGAAGCCGCAGAACGTCGTCATCTTCGACTTCGGCGGCGGCACGCTCGACATCGCCGTGATGCGACTCGGCGACGCGAAGACTCGCAAGGTCTATGCCAGCGGCGGCGTGGACATCGCAGGCTCGGACTTCGACCGCACGATCATCGAGAAGCGCATGTTGTCGCATTTTGGTTTCGGCAAAGTCAAACATCATCCCGAGATCATGCAGATGATCGAGGCTGTCCCCGATTGGATGGCGCTCCCAGAAATGGGCACGCCCATCAATAAAAATATTTTAGACAAAGCCATTCAAGCCAAGGTCGCGCCTGTCCGCTTGAGAGCGTTGGAGCATTTGATCTACAACGATCTGGCGTTCACCTTTTACAACCGAGTCGAAGCAGGGAAAATTGCTTTATCAAATGAAGGCGCGACGGTCATCACTCTGGAAGATAAAGACATCGCGCTGTGGGAACTGTACACGCGCTCGCAATTCGAATCCGATATTCAGCATTATCTCGTGGATGTGGAAAAGGTCCTGCTCGATACAGTTGAGAAATCAGGATTTGAGATCGGTCAAATTGACGCGGTCGTGAAAACAGGCGGCTCGTCGAATATTCCGCTGTTCACGGGAATGCTGGGGAGACTCTTTGGCGCGGAGAAGGTGAAGGAGTCGAACGCATTCAGCAGCGTGGTCGCTGGGCTGGCGATTAAGGCGAGGATGTGAGGAAGACGGTGCAGTTCAATCAAGTAGTTCAAGTTTAATTTTGAGGCGGGGTAAATGAGAGTGGAGTGCAGAGAAGACAGGTCAAATATTTTCTAACGAACACACCAACTACCATCATTTACCCGTCTTTGCACACCGCTTTACAATTTCAACTAATTTATGCTTATACCGCTCAATACTTTTCTGGGTTTCATACGGCACACAATCTTGCATCACACATCGAGAAATAACGACGCAAAACAATCTATCTTGCTTGATTGTAAACATACTATAACCAACAGTTTTCACTTGTTGAGAAATGGCGAACAAGGTTTTTACATCTTCCTCTGTAGGGAACTCATACAGTTTAACCCAAAGAACATTATCCAAATGATGATAATGAAGTTTGGGTCGCAAAACCCCAGATACTTGAATACCTGTTTTGGTTTTCTGTAATACCAATTCGAGTGTTTTATCATCAACCCCTGACAACCATATTTCAGGAAGCTTTCTCGCAGAGTCTATATCGTCAGCCAAATATTTGTCATCTGATTCAACCAGCCTAACTATTTCTAAAGCTGCTTGTTTCAGGTTATACGAGGAGTTGATCTTTCCATACCACCTCCCCATTAGCCCTACTCCATTTTTTGTTTCAACTTCATCAAATAATTGTAACCCTCGGTTTCTCCCTAATTCCATTTCCATACGTTCAATGTTTTCTTTATCAGCCAATTTGATGGTTTCTCTGAGAAACTCATCCGTATTTTCTCCGAGTTTATATGAGGCATGGATAGGTACAGACAGAATGTGCCAATCTCTGTAATCGTACAACTTGGAATTGATCATTGCCAAAGCAATAAAGCTATTCCTAACCAAATCAGGGTTATTTTGCCTCATTGCAAAAATAGCCATTCGCAAACTATATGTAACTAGCGTGTTGTTTATCTCATCATTAATAAACTCACGAATTCGTTCTCTTTGATTTTCGTCACACTGTGGAAATTCTTTACAAATTTCGCCCAGCTTATCATCAACAGGAAGCCAAGTAGGATCAGTTAATTTCCACTCCCCTTTCCAACGATTATATACTATGCCATTGAAGGTTGATTTTTGTATTGTCATAGGGCTATTTTAACCCCTCTTTAAAACTACTCGCAAACTCCTCGCCGCCTCAACACCGCAGGGCTAAAGCCGCTTGCTCAATACATGGAAGCCCTGCGGGCTAACGAGCGAGTCGGCTTTTAGCCGACTTCCACGCACTGAGGCAGGACTTTAGTCCGCCGAGTCAAACGGCGTGCACAACTTACTACGGCAACTCATTCCCCGCCGCTAAATAGATCTGATACCACTCCTCGCGCGAAAGAGTAATTCCAGATGCCTGGCACGCATCCTTTACCCGTTGCGGATTGGTCGTGCCAAGGATGGGTTGCATGCGGGCTGGGTGACGCAGAAGCCACGCAATCGCAATCGCCGTGTTCGTCACGCCTTTGTCCGCCGCGATGGCGTTGATTTTTTCGTTGAGTTCAGGAAATTTGGGGTTATCCAAAAACACGCCTTCAAAGAATCCATATTGAAAAGGCGACCAGGGCTGAATGATGATCTCTTTCAAGCGACAGTAATCCAGAATACCGCCATCGCGGTTAACGGAACGGTCAATTTGCATGTTGACATTGATCCCCGCGTCGATCATCCCTGTATTGGTGATGCTGAGTTGAAGCTGGTTGAAATGGATTTTCTGCTTCACGAACTTGGTCAGCAACTCGATCTGCATCGGGTTCTGGTTGCTCACGCCAAAATATTTCACCTTGCCGCTGTTCTCCAAAATCGTGAACGCCTCCGCTACCTCTTCAGGCTCCACCAACGCGTCGGGGCGATGCAACAGCGCCACGTCGAGATGATCCGTCCGCAACCGTTTCAAACTGCCGTCCACCGCATTCAAAATATGTTCTTTGGAAAAATCAAAACTCCCTTTGCGAATCCCGACCTTGGTTTGCAGGATCATCTTCTCGCGCAGGCTGGCGTTCATGTTCAAGGCTTCGGAAAATTTCTCTTCACACTTCCCGCCCGCATACACATCGGCGTGGTCAAAAAAGTTGATGCCTTCATCCAGCGCGGTGTGGATCAGCGTGGAGATTTCTTGAGCCGACATCCTCGCGATCCGCATACAACCGAGCGAGATCTCCGACGCGTTCATATCTGTGTTTAGAACTTTGATGTATTTCATTGTGACACCTGAAATTGAGATTGGGGATTCGATAACGATGATGACGTTATACCATAGCCGTCAATCATGTGACGCGTCCAATGCGCTTCGGAACTCCGCCGCAAACTGTTTCGCAGTTTCTATCGGCTTTTCACTCCCCCCGATCATCTTCACACACGCCGTCCCAACGATAACTCCATCCGCCATCTTCCCAACTTCTTGCGCTTGTTCTGGCGTGCTGATTCCAAATCCCACACACACGGGCGCGGACGTATGCTCGCGCACGCGAGAAATCAAATCGCCCAATCCTTCCGCTAATGATTTTCTTTCGCCAGTAATGCCAGTAACTGAAACCAAATAAATAAATCCCTTCGCGTCACGCGCGATCCTTTCCATGCGTTCGGGGGATGATGTGGGAGCGAGCATGTGAATCAACGGTAAGGGCGGACGGCCGTCCGCCCCTACGATGGATGTAAACTCCTCCGCCTCCTCCATCGGCAAATCAGGGACGATGAATCCATCCGCGCCTGCCTCCGCCGCATCACGGACAAATCTCTCCAGTCCATACGCCAGCATGGGGTTGTAGTAACCCATCAGAATCAACGGAATGTCCACGCCGCGTTGACGTAACTCCTTCACCGCTTCAAGCGACTTCTTGACCGTGATTCCCTTTTCCAATGCGATTTGTGTGGCGTGCTGAATCACAGGTCCATCCGCCAGCGGATCGGAGAAGGACAGCCCCACCTCGATCAAGTCCGCGCCGTTTTTAGCGAGGGCTTCGATCACGTCAATGGACGTGTCCAAGTCAGGGTAGCCCAAGGGGAAGTAGGGCATGAAGATTGGTTTGTTTTTGAAGGCGTTTTCGATTCGGTTCATGAATAATTCCTCTGAAAAAACCTAAACACGAAGGGCACGAAGTACACAAAGGAGGAAAGGCAGTGAGCCTTAAGGCTTTAAACCTTCGTGACCTTAGTGTCCTTTGTGGTTAAAGATTTTGTCCCAATTCCTTGATCACCGTATTCAAATCCTTATCTCCCCTCCCCGACAAATTCACCAGAATCACCTGATCCTTCCTCATCCTCGGCGCGCGCTTGATGACCTCCGCCACCGCATGGGACGACTCCAGCGCAGGGATGATTCCCTCGGTGTGGCACAACGTCTGAAACGCGTTCAACGCTTCCTCATCCGTTGCGGACGTGTAAAAGGCGCGTTCGGTATCGCGCATCAACGCGTGTTCAGGTCCGACCGCCGCGTAATCCAACCCCGCCGAGACGGAATGTGTCTCCGCGATCTGACCATCTTCATCTTGCAAGACATACGTGCGCGTGCCGTGGATGACTCCCACGCGTCCCTTCGACGAGTCGCCGAATCTCGCCGCGTGTTTGCCCGATTCGATTCCGCTCCCGCCCGCTTCGACGCCGATTAACTCAACCTCATCATCCTCAACAAATCCGCTGAAGACTCCAATCGCGTTCGATCCGCCGCCGACACAAGCGATGACCGTATCGGGAAGGCGTCCCACTTCCAGCATCATCTGTTCCCGCGCTTCCGTCCCGATCACGGATTGAAACTCTCGCACGATGGTGGGATACGGATGCGGTCCCAACGCCGAGCCAAGCAAATAATGTGTGTCGCGCACGTTCGTCACCCAATCGCGTATCGCTTCGTTGATGGCGTCCTTCAACGTTTTTGTTCCAGAGTTGACGGGTCGCACTTCCGCGCCCAACAACTTCATGCGGAACACATTCGGCTCCTGCCGCGCAATGTCTACCGAGCCCATGTACACGACACATTCCAATCCCAGCAACGCCGCCGCCGTAGCCGACGCGACTCCGTGCTGCCCCGCGCCCGTCTCTGCGACGATGCGCCCCTTCCCCATCCGCTTCACCAACAATGCCTGCCCCAACGCGTTGTTAATTTTGTGCGCGCCCGTGTGCGCCAAATCTTCGCGCTTCAAATAAATTTGCGCGCCGCCCAATTTTTCCGAGAGTCGTTTTGCATACGTCAACGGCGTGGGTCTGCCGACAAACGACACCATCAATTTGTTGAACTCTTTTTGAAATTCGGCATCCGCCCTCGCCGCCACGAATGCCTCTTCCAACTCGATCAACGCGGGCATCAACGTTTCGGGCACGAACTGTCCGCCGTAAGGACCGAATTTTGGTGATAAAAGTGTTGTCATAATTTCTCTCTTGGAAAGTGGAAAGTAGAAACTCGACTCATCCACTTTCCACTTTCTATTTGGATTCTGCGACTCGAACGGCATTCACAAACTCGACCATCTTCCCCGCGTCTTTCGCACCGACAGTTGATTCGACCCCCGAAGCCACGTCCACGCCCCAGGGTTTGACACTGCTAACCGCCTCCGCGACATTCTCTGGTGTGAGTCCGCCCGCCAACAACAGCGGATACGTCTTCGCCAACTCCGCCGCGCCATCCCAATCGGCGGTGACTCCGCTCCCGCCGTACAAGCCTTTCACAGAAGCATCAACCAAAAATGAAGGTAACTCACTTCTAGCAAATCCATCTATGCTTTCAGGAATTCCACGAAATGCTTTGAACGCCTTGCCATTGAGTTGATTCAACATTTCAACTGTTTCATCACCGTGAAGTTGTGCCAGATCGAGCGAACAGGTAGTGAGAATGTCCTTCACCTCTTCAACCGACGAGTTGACGAACACGCCAACGAGTTTGATGTGCGGATGTTCCTGTTTCAAAACAGAAGTTATCTCTGCGCAAATTTGCTTTTCAACAAAGCGTGGACTTTTGGGATAGAAATTGAATCCCAAATAGTCCGCACCAGCGTCAATCGCGGCGAGGGCGTCGGTCAATGTTTTGATTCCGCAGATTTTCACAATCGTCATAAGGTTTGAAGGTTGAAAGTTTTCAAGTTGAACATTCAAACTTGTAAACCTGACAACTCCCTCACTTTCGCACCAATATCTTCCGAAGTAATCAACGCCTCGCCGACGAGAATTGCATCTACATTCGCTTTTGCCAGGCGGTCAACGTCGCTGGCGGTGAAGATTCCGCTTTCGGCGACGACGCTGATTTCGGGGGGAATCATCGGGCGGAGGGTTTCGGTCGTTTCGAGTGACACATCGAATGTGGCGAGGTTGCGGTTGTTGATGCCGATGAGTTGGATGTTGGGAATCTTCAAGGCACGTTCAGTCTCGGCTTCATCGTGGACTTCAACTAATGCGGTCAATCCCAATTCAAGGGCGAGAGTATGTAAATCAGCGAAGAGAGAATCATCGGGCAAGGCGGCGGCGATGAGGAGGATAGCGTCGGCGCCGTTGACTCTGGATTCGTAGAGTTGGGATTCGTGGATAATAAAATCTTTGCGTAATAAAGGTGTCACGTGCGAAGTTTCAAGTTTCAAGTTTCGAGCGCGGAGTTCTCGGAGAGTTGAGAGATTGCCCATGAAAAATTTTTCATCGGTCAATACTGAAATTGCGGATGCGCCGTTTTGGGTGTAGATGTCTGCCACTTGGAAGAGGTCGAGGTGCGGGGCGAGGAGTCCTTTGGAGGGCGAGGCACGCTTGAGTTCGGCGATCAGGCTGGGGCTGGGAAAGAAGCGGCGGCGCTTGAGTGCGGCGAGAAAATCTCGAGGCGTAGTGGAAGAGTCGGCGGCGCGGCGTAAGGCTAAGGCGTCGAGCGCCGCTATCTCCATCTTTTTTTGCTCGATGATTTTTTCGAGAATGTTCATTGCACAAAACTTTTTGAATATTCAATCAAGGCATTGAGTTTGTTGAGCGCGTTGCCGCTTTGCAGTGATTCGTTCGCTTCATGCAATGCGGATTTGAAATCGCCCGACTCGGCGGCGAGGGCGGCGGCGGCGTTGAGGAGGACGGCATCGCGTCGCGCGCCTTGCAATTGATTGGAGAGGATCGCTTTCATCATCACAGCAGCTTCATCGGGCGTGCCGCCGCGCAGGTCTTGAACCGTTGACGATGCAAGACCCAGATCGTTTGGATTCAAATCGTATGTTTGCACTTCGCCATTTTTCAAATGACTTATTTTATTGATGCCTGTTGTGTTTAATTCATCGAGACCGTTCGCGCCGTGAATGACAAGCGCGGCTTTAGAACCGAGTCCGTTGAGGACTTGCGCGAGAGGCTCGGTAAGTTTGGGATCGAAGACGCCCGTGAGTTGAATGTTTGCGCCAGCGGGATTCGTGAGCGGACCGAGAATGTTGAAGATGGTGCGCTGACCGATCTCTTTGCGCGGACCGATGGCGTGCTTCATGGCGGGATGAAATTTTGCGGCGAACATAAATCCGATGCCGATCTGCTCGATGGCTTGCGCGATCTGTTCGGGCGTGAGTTCGAGACTGATGCCGAGCGCGGAGAGAACGTCGGCGCTTCCGCATTGCGACGACGCGGCGCGGTTGCCATGCTTGGCAACTTTTTTTCCAGCGCCTGCCAAAACAAACGCGGCGGCTGTTGAAATGTTGAACGTGTGCGCTCCGTCGCCGCCTGTGCCGACGATGTCGTAAATTGATTCGTTCGTGTTGAGTTTGACCTTCACTGCATTCGCACGCATCGCACGCACAGAGCCAGTGATCTCAGCGATGGTCTCGCCCTTCATGCGGAGCGCGACAAGATACGCGCCGATCTGCGCCTGCGTGGCTTGTCCCGTCATAATGACGTTCATCGCTTCTTCGGCTTCGGCATCAGTAAGGTCGGCGCGGTTGATGGCTTTAGCAATAAAAGGTTTGAGCATGGATGGTTCTCCTTTCGCGGCAGGCGCGGGATTCAAGTCGAGAAAGTTTTTGAGCAATTGCTTGCCGTGTTCGGTGAGAATCGATTCGGGATGAAACTGCACGCCGTACGTCTGATGCTCGCGATGTTTGAGTCCCATGATCTCTTCTTCTGGCGTGATGGCGGTCACTTCGAGTTCGGATGGCACGGGATCGTAAACGACAAGCGAGTGATAACGCATCGCTTCAAACGGCGACGGGATGCCTTTGAAGATTCCTTCGCCATTGTGAGTCACTTTGGATGTTTTTCCGTGCATGAGACGGGACGCCCGCTTCACTTCCCCGCCGAAAACTGCTCCCAGCGACTGATGCCCTAAACACACCCCGAGCACGGGAATCTTTCCGTCGAAGTATTTGATGGCGTCGGAGGAGATGCCGTCGTCTTTGATCGGTTCGCCTGGTCCTGGCGAGATGACGAGGTGCGAAGGGTTCAGCGCGATGAGTTGATTCATCGTCACCTGGTCGTTGCGGAAGACGCGAATGTCCGCGCCGAGTTCACCGAAGTATTGGACGAGGTTGTAGGTGAAGGAGTCGTAGTTGTCGATTAGAACTAACATGGTTGATTTCCTTATCCAAGTCGAAAGTCAAAGGTCGAAGGTCGGACGACTTTTGACTTGTGACTTTCGACCTTTAGTTGTCGTACTCTCCAAAAATATCCACTTGATCGGCGAATAGGTCGAGCGAATAGGATAGTCCCGTCTTCTCGCGGACGAGTTCCATCGTGGCTTTGGCTTCGGCTTGCATACGGCTGATGCCATGCGCGAGCACGTCGTTGGGAATCAGCGGATGCGCGAGGAAGTAGGCGCGTTTCTCGCGGATCGGTACGAGGAAGTTATTGATGGCGACGGCGAGTTTCTGCTTGACTTCCACATCGCCGACTTTGCCCGCGCGATAACGTTCCTTGAGATCGTCCACTTCGGCTTTGGAGGGATTGAACGCGTCGTGATAGACGAACACGGGATTGCCTTCAACTGTCCCTGGGTCGGTGGCGCGGAGACGCTTCGGGTCGGTGTACATGTTCATCACTTTTTGTTTCACTGTCTCGGCATCGTCGGAGAGATAGATCGCGTTGCCAAGCGACTTGCTCATCTTGCCCTGTCCGTCCGTGCCGACGAGGAGCGGGACATCGCCGATAATCGAGTCGGGTTCGGGGAAGACTTCGCCGTAGAGATTGTTGAAGCGACGCGCCATCTCGCGGGCGAGTTCGACATGTGATTGGTTGTCGCGTCCCACGGGGACAACTTGCGCGCGGGGGAGCAAAATATCAACGGCTTGTAACACTGGATAACCGAGCAAACCGAACGGCATCGAGTCGATGTTGGCGTCGCGTGCCATGTCTTTGAGGGTGGGCATCCGTTCGAGGCGCGGCACGGTGACGAGCATCTCAAAGAGCAGATTCAACTGGTAGGTTTCAGGGATCGCCGATTGGACGAAGATCGTACTGACATCAGGGTCAATGCCGACGGCGAGATAGTCCAACACGGTCTCTTTGATGAAGGTTGGAATCTCTTTGATATATTGCGGTTCGGGTTTCGTGGTGAGCGTGTGCAGGTCCGCGATGATGAAGAAGGATTCGTATTGATGTTGCAGTCGCACACGGTTCTCCAGCGAGCCGACGTAGTGACCGAGGTGGAGGCGTCCTGTGGGGCGATCACCTGTGAGGAGGCGGGGTTTGGTGGGCATGGGTAAGTTCCTTTCTTTTCCTTCATATATCGTTGGTTGAGTAGGCGGCGGGAGTCAACTTTTCTTTGCAAGACTCTGCGCCTCCGCCGCCGTATCGAAACCAACAGGTGACAAGAGTATTTTTGTTACAAAATTGCTTTACTGCTTGGTGGTTTCGATACGCCCTTCGCTATCGCTTCGGGCTACTCAACCACCGAATATCCTTGTTATTGATTATTTTCTGCCATCTCAATCGCCTTCAACATCGCGCTCGCCTTATTCACCGTCTCCTGAAACTCCGTGTTGGGATTTGAATCCGCGACGATGCCTGCGCCTGCTTGGACACTAAACGAATTGCCTCTTGCGATCATCGTGCGCAGGGCGAGACAGGTGTCCATGTTGCCGTCGAAGCCGAAGTAGCCGACCGCGCCTGCATACGCGCCGCGCGCGTCGGGTTCGAGTTCGGAGATGATCTCCAACGCGTGGACTTTCGGCGCGCCGCTGACTGTCCCTGCGGGGAATGCGGCTCGCACCAGATCGAACGCGGTGAGATCGGGTTTCAACTTCCCTTCCACGTGCGAGACGATGTGCATGACGTGAGAATATTTTTCGACGGTGAAAAAATCGGAGACTTTGACTGTACCATATTCGCACACGCGTCCCAAGTCGTTGCGACCCAAGTCCACGAGCATCACGTGTTCGGCGCGTTCCTTCGGATCAGCGAGCAGTTCTTGCGCGAGCGCGGCGTCGGCGGCAGAGTCGGCTCCACGAGGGCGAGTCCCAGCGATCGGTCGGAGTGAAGCGGTTCGTCCCTCCAAACGCACAAACATCTCAGGCGACGATCCGACAATGAAGAGCGGCTCATCGTCCACGAGTCCGAAATCAAAAAAGAACATGTACGGCGACGGGTTGAGGCGGCGCACTGCGCGATAGACATCGAACGGCTCGACGTTCGTTTCGCGCGTGAAGCGCTGCGAAAGCACCACCTGAAAAATATCGCCCGCGCGGATGTGCTCCTGCGCGTCGCGCACCATGTCTTCGTAACGTCCCTGCGTCATGTTCGAAGTTGTTTTTGAATTTTTTATTTCACGCGGTTGCGTTGCAGGAAGCGGCGCATGGATACGTGATTCAATTTCATCGAGTTTTCGATTTGCGGACTCAACATCACCATCGAGGACGTTCGCAACGAGAGACAGACTTCGCCGCGCATGATCGAACGCGATGATGGTGTCGGCGAGCAAAAAGATGCCGTCGGGGATGTTGCGTGAGGCGTGGGACGTGAGGCGAGCGCGGAGAGTCGGCTCGAAGAAGCGGACCGATTCATAGCCAAGATAACCGACGAGTCCGCCGATGAAGCGCGGCACGCCTGATTGAGGCTTGAAGTTGAATTGCGACATCTCGTTTTGCAAAAAGAGAGTTGGGTCGCCATCATATTGCGTATTGCGTACTCCGTATTCATCTTTGATTTCGATCTCGTTCCCGCGAATGATGTATTGCGCCTTGGGCTGAACGCCGATGAACGAATAACGCGTGATCCGCTCCCCGCCTTCGACGGATTCGAGCAAAAACGACGCGCCCTCGCCGCGCAACTTCATGTACACACTGATGGGTGTTTCGAGATCGGCAGAGATCTCGCGGATGATGGTTTGTTGAGTTATGGCTGTTGCCTCGAATAACATGTTTCAACCTTTCTTTTCACCACTGAGAGCACAGAGTTCACGGAGATTTTTAGAGATTTTCTCTGTGTTCTCCGTGTGCTCCATGGTGAAGGTTTTTGACAAAGAAATTAAAAGACTCCCCTCTGTCCGATTGGGACGAGAGGGGAGTCTCGTGGTGCCACCCAAGTTAACGCGTATTGCTTTAACAAAAAATTCCTGCGTGATGCACACAGGAAGTCAAAGCCAGCGTCACTCTTGTAGTTTGCTAGTTCGATAGTGGACTAGTTATCTAGTCTCTACTCATCTACTCTCTATCTTGCTAAGAAACTCTGCGGGGTAACGGGTGCAGTTCCCGTCTCTGGTACTTACCCAAAGGGTGTTCCCTTCACAACTCGGAGGTCCATTCGGCTTCTGCGCTTTTATTGTGCTTGCACCGTCGTCCGCACAACTCTCTGAAAATCGCTTTGAAACGTACTCGTCCTCGTCAGCGTTTTTAATTATGTTGGCGGGATTGTATGACGGAGGGGGGAGGATGTCAAGGATGAAATTTGTAAAGCCATTATGCTTTGTCTGAGTCCTCTGATGTTGAAGGTTGACTTGATGACATTTGGATACTTGCTAATGAGTTATTTGCTTTACCAACATGCACCTTTAATTCACGCTTCGAGATTTCAAGCATTGCAATCGCTTTTGAATATCGATTCTCAATTTCATCTCCAATTTCAGAAATGCTTTTCTGAATTGCTTGAACACTAGCATTCAATTTTTCGGTATCAATCGTTCGCGATGTTCGCAAAATCATGTCGAAAACCAGCAAAAGGTAGGGGAGAAACATACTATAACTTACAACAACAACATGAAATTTGGACGTTTCGATATTCACCGTCGGACAAATATCATAAACAGCGTCAGGTATAACCGCCACTCCAAACGATGTAGTAATAGAAGGATCTATATACTTATTTACCTCCTTTGCTTTATTGACAATAATCTTTTCAATCTGTTCTCGAAGTTTTTTCTGCTCAGCCGAGTCGTTTGAAACACTAAACTGTTCCAACAAATCAGTTGCAGCCCATTTGCTGTCAATTGGAAGAATTAATCCGTTAGACAATCTCAGCCCGAATTCAACAGGTTTATTCCCCACTCGAAAATTTTGAACTTGCCACTCGGTCGGTAATTTTGAGACAAGGTTTTCCAGAACTCGTTCACCCGCTGCACCTTTGGAACCACTACCTGCGATTATTGTTTCAAGCCGTGCAATCGAGTCAGCAGTCTGTTTTTCAACTTCAAATCTGGCTTTGACATTAGCATTAAGGGATGCTGTTTGAACGCGGACATCTTGAATCGCCTGTGTCAAATTTTGCAAAGGCGTCGACACATCTGTTTTATCTTCATTCGGCTTGCGGAGTTGGAGAATCAGCACTGCGAACACTAAAATGCAGAGTAAACCAACTAGAGCGATAAGAATCACGATTAAAGTAATATCCATATTTCATACCTCCTTCTCGCGAGTACTCAAAGTATACAGCAAAACCAGCGCACATGAATCGCAGGGCTAAAGCCGCTTGCTCAGCACATGGAAGCCTTTCAGGCTGACGAGCGAGTCGGATTTATCCGACTTTCACGAACTGAGGCAGGGCTTCAGCCCGCCGAAACAAAACGAGCGCGTCACACTGCTTGAAGCGACTGAAACGTCCCCTCTGGATACTCAACTCGAATCGAATCATTCGGAAACACCTCGCCGCCCATCAGCACAATTCCCATCACACCTGCCTTGCGGATGAGATTACCTTCTACATCATGGTCAATACAGGCTTTGAGCAGACCCTTCTGAAAATCATCCAACTGATAACACGGGTTGCGTAAACCAGTTATTTCAACCACTGCATCCTTCCCCAAGTGCAGACGTGTTCCCGTCGGCAGAGCGAGCAAGTCCACGCCGCGGGTGGTGATGTTCTCCCCCATCTGCCCCGCCGAGACGTTGAATCCCTGCGCGTTCAGTTCATCGTGCAACTCCGCGTGGATCAAATGGACTTGTCGCAGATTCGGCTGTGTCGGGTCACGTTTGACGCGGGAGCGGTGCTTGACCGTGACGCCCGAGTGCGCATCCCCGTCCACGCCCACGCCAGCGATCAAGCGGATACTTTTTTGAGTTGATTTGCTGAATGTATGTCCCACACTGAGGCTGACGGCGGTGATGATCGATTCCATGTCGGGCAGTATACAACAAAACAGACGTGGCAATCGCAGGGCTAAAGCCGCTTGCTCAGCACATGGAAGCCCTTCGGGCTGACGAGCGAGTCCGCTTTGAGTGGACTTTCACGAACTGAGGCAGGGCTTCAGCCCGCCGAAACAAAAACGGGCACATCACATGTGATGCGCCCGTTCTACTTTTCTCGAAGAAATTATCCCGCCTTCGACTCCACAAGTTTTTCCTTCAACCAGAGATTGACCAAAGTTTCCACTTTGATGCCGCGCCGATGCGCCAATTCTTCAATGTCCGAAAGTAAGTCTGGCTCGACGGGGATTGCAACGGAAACATGAAATTCGACATCAGGCGCGTTGGGATTATCGAATTCGGTGAAGTCGTGCTTATCCCAGAATTCGCCCATTTTTTCAGGGGAGTCAGCTTTTGAAACGGAACTCTTATTTGCGGGCATGAACACAGTATACAACAGAACAGGCGCGGGAATCGCAGGGCTAAAGCCGCTTGCTAGCACATGGAAGTCATTTTGACAGGCTCAATGCAACGCCTTCGGGTTGATGGGCGAGTCGGATTTATCCGACTTTCACGAACTGAGGCAGGGCTTCAGCCCGCCGATTGTTGCACCTTGACTCCTGTCACAAACAAAAAGCCCTTACTCAATTCATCCGCCATCTGTGGAATTAAAATCCTCATATTATGTTTATAGGCTGATTTGGGCCAAAGTTTCTTTAGCAAGGCGCGAGCTTTTTCATTAACGTGAACTTTATTCTTCCCATCAATTAATAGCATGGCAACATAGTTGGTGTGTTCGGTAACCGCGAAGAAATAATCATCTCCGTCATCCAATTTCGACTTCAAGTATTCGTCTATATGCTCTTTCAATTCGAATTCAAAGAGCGCTTGTGCCATTGCTCCATCTTCGAGCAATGCTTTAACAAGGTTTTTTTCGATAATCTTTTTGCTCATGTGTCACCAATTCTTCAATCAGTATACAACAAAACAAAGTCCGCTTTAGCGGGCTTTGTAGGAATAGGCGGGGGTTTCAATCCCCGCCGAGCTTCCCCCACTCCGCATGACGAAGCCGCAACAAATCCTCCGATTTGATCATCGTCAACAGATCGGGGCGCGACTGGCGTGAATAGACTTTGTACAACGCATCCTTTGGCGAATCCACTTTCGCATCGAAGTCCACGAGTTTTTCGACGAGGGCGAGCAGTTCGAGGCGGTCTACGATGCGGAAACTATTGGCAAGTTCGAAAGCGATCAAGTCTGCCTTGCCGTCGTACAGCCAGCCCTTGTTATTTTCCCGAACGCTGTGCAGTTCGATCCACAAAAATTCATCTTGAAGTTCCTTGTCCCCGCGTGACTTGCGCTTGATACTTTTCACATCCACCTTATGAGACTTTCCATCCCGTTCGATGACGTAATCAAAATGCTCGTCAATATTTCCCTTTTCCGATGAAGCCGCGACTTTGAAGCCGTGCTGAATCGCAAGCCGCGCAAAGGAATCCTCCGCGCGGCGACCGAGTTCCAGCGAATCTTTTTTGTCGTAGCGATTTCTGGAATTCTTTGTAAACATGAAGCTGATTATAGCCCCAAAAATTTTGCCACAGATTTATGAACCGCCAAGAACGCGAAGGTCGCTAAGAAGAAAAGGTTTTCTTCGCGTTCTTGGCGACCTTCGCGGTTCATTTCTTAACTATTTTACCCAACATACTCGCACCAGTGTTCATACTTCGCCACCTTCCCGCGGATCGCATCGTGATACACATTCTGGATCTCGCGCGTCACTTTACCAGATTTCCCATCGCCAATTTTCCTGAAATCAATCTCGCACAGACCGATCACCTCCGCCGCGGTGCCGCACACGAAGACCTCGTCCGCGTTGTAGAGTTGATCGCGTGAAACGGCGGCTTCGATCACTTCGTAGCCGAGGTCGCTGGCGATCGTGGAAATCGAATGACGCGTGATCCCCTCCAGCACAGGCGCGGTGGACGGCGTGAAGATTTTTCCTTTGCGCACCAAGAATAGATTCTCGCCCGTGCACTCTGCCACATACCCTTGCGGGTCGAGCATGATCGCCTCTTCAAAACCGAGCCGCACCGATTCGGTCTTCGCTAAAATGCTGTTCACATAATTGCCCGCGATCTTCGCCTTGGTCATGCTCACGTTCGGATGGTGCCGCGTGTACGACGAAATGTTCGCGCGGATTCCCTTCGCCAGCGACTCTTCGCCGAGATAATTCGCCCACTGCCACACCGCGATCATCAACGCGGGTTTGCCCGCGTCAATATTTAAATTCCACGCGCCGCCCGAAAGATACAACAACGGACGAATATAACATTCATCGAATCCGTTCGCGCGCACGGTGTCCTTCGATCCGTTCACCACATCGTCCACCGAATACGGCAAATTGCGAAAGCCCATGATCTCCGCCGATTTCAGCAATCGTTCGGCATGTTCGCGCAAACGAAACACTGCCGATCCCTTGTCCGTTTTGTACGCGCGGATTCCCTCGAACACCGCCGCGCCATAGTGCATCGCGGGCGTCAGCATATGCACGGTGGCTTTTTCATACTCCACCAATTTTCCATCCGACCAGATAAATTTCGACTCCATGCCCATAACATTTTCTCCTTTTGATTTCGTAGGGGCGAGGTCCTCTCGCCCCGTTTTGATTCAACATTGGGCGGGGAAACCCCGCCCCTACAAATGTTTGATGATCTCATCCGTCATCTGATGAGTCTTCAACGTGCCGCCAAGATCAACCGTCCACGCACCATCGATGATCGTTCGATCAATAGCCGTTTCGATTGACTCCGCCTCCGCGTCCAACTTGAACGAGTGACGAAGCATCATCGCCGCAGACAGGATTGTACCAACTGGATTCGCGATTCCCTGCCCCGCGATGTCGGGAGCGGAGCCGTGGATCGGTTCATACAGACCCATCCTCGCTTCTTTCTCCGACGGGGAAACTGGTTCGCCCAAACTAGCCGACGGCAACATCCCCATCGAACCCGCCAGCACCGACGCCTCATCCGTGAGAATATCGCCGAACATGTTCTCGGTGACGACAACATCGAACGAGGCTGGGGATGTGATCAGTCGCATGGACGCGGTATCTACAAGCGTGTGCTCAAGTTGAATGGCTGGATCCGCCGTCCCGACGTTTGAAGCGATCTGTCTCCACAGCCGAGATGATTCCAAGACGTTGGCTTTATCCACCGAGGTGACTTTCTTCCTCCTGTTCTTTGCAAGTTCGAATGCAAGTTCGATGATACGCTTGATTTCATAATCATAATACTCAAGCGTATCAACAGCATATTGTTTGCCATCGCGCATCTCGCGCATTTTGGGTTGACCGAAATACAGCCCGCCCGTCAACTCGCGGATGACGAGGATGTCCACGCCGTTGAGTTTCTCAGGCTTGAGCGGCGACGAATCGATGAGCGCGGGATGCACTTTGACGGGACGAAGATTCGCAAACACGCCGAGACCTTTGCGCAGCGCGAGCAGTCCGCGTTCGGGGCGGTCTTTCGCGTTCGGGTCATCCCATTTCGGTCCGCCCACCGCGCCGAGCAAAACCGCATCGGATGATTTGCAATCGGCTAACGCCTCATCGGTTAACGACGAACCATGTTTATCAATCGAACAACCGCCCATCAATCGTTCTCGAAAGTTGAAGGTGTGGTTAAATTTTTTCGCAACGACATCCAACACGCGAGTTGCCTCATGCACAACTTCGGGTCCAATGCCGTCGCCAGGTAAGAGAGTGATTTTGAAATTCAAGGTAATTCTCCAATGTTATGTCGTTGCGAGGAGGAGCGGAGCGACGACGAAGCAATCTCCTAATTATTTGGGGGTTGCTTCGGGCGAAGAACAAGAGCGCCCTCGCAACGACATGGTTTTCTTCAATGCGCGACCATCAACCCATACTCCATCGAATCAGCCAGCGCGCGCCAACTGGCTTCGATGATATTGGTGCTTGCGCCGACCGTGCTCCAGCGGGAAGTTGAGTTGCGCGTGTCGATCAGCACGCGGGTGATGGCTTCTGTGCCGTGATCTGAATCCAATATGCGGACTTTGTAATCGGATAAATGAAACTTTTGAATTTGCGGATAATACGAAGTCAACGCCTTTCGCAACGCAAGGTCAAGCGCGTTGACGGGACCGTTCCCCTCCGCCGCCGTGTGAAGCAGTTCGCCCTGCACCTTCACTTTGACCGTCGCTTCGGCAAACGTGCCGCGCCCATCTCGATGTTCGACGTTGACGAAGAAATCCACCAATTCAAACGGCGGTTTGTACCCGTATTCCTGCCGTTTCAACATCATGGCAACAGAGGCTTCGGCGGCTTCAAATGAAAACCCGCGCGATTCCAATTCTTTGATCTCGTTCAACACAGGCAACACTTCCGCGCTTTCCACTTCCACGCCGTGTTCTTCGGCTTTGCTCAGCAAATTTCCGCGACCCGACAGGTCCGAAACCACGACGCGCATTTTGTTGCCGACGAGTTCAGGCTCGATGTGTTGATACGATTGCGCGTTGCGCCGCATCGCCGCCACATGCACGCCGCCTTTATGCGCGAACGCGGACTTCCCCACGAACGGCAAATGCTCATCAGGCGTGATGTTCGCCACCTCCGCCACAAAATGCGACAAGTCGTACAAATGCTGAATATTCCCTTCGGGCAGGCACGAGTAGCCCATCTTCAACTCAAGGTCAGCCATGATGGACACGAGATTGGCATTGCCGCATCGTTCGCCCACGCCGTTGATCGTCCCTTGCACTTGAACCGCGCCTGCGCGGATCGCGATCAACGAATTGACAACGGCACATTCCGAATCGTTGTGCGTGTGAATCCCAAACGGATGAGCAATCGCCTCTTTCACCACGCCGATCATTGATTCGACCTCCCACGGCATTGTGCCGCCGTTCGTATCGCACAGCACGACCGTCTCCGCTCCCCCGCGGATGGCGGCTTTCAACGTTTCGAGCGCGTACGTTGAATCGAGTTTATAGCCATCAAAAAAATGTTCGGCGTCATAAATTACGCGCTTACCATTAGATTTGAGATATGCGACAGACTGTTCGATGATCCGCAGGTTATCTTCATTAGTCGTCAACAGGACTTCTTTCACATGCAACGTTGACGATTTGCCGAAGATCGTGCAGACGGGCGTTTGCGAATCGAGCAGGGCTTTGATGTTGGCGTCGTCCTCAGGTCCGCCTTTGACGCGGCACGTGGAGCCGAACGCCGCGATGAGCGAATTCTTCCATTGCATATCGCGCGCGCGCTCGAAGAATTCCACATCCTTTGGGTTCGAGCCAGGCCAGCCGCCTTCAATGAAAGCGACTCCGAGTTCGTCCAGTTTTTGCGCGATGCGAATCTTGTCATTGCCCGAAAGCGTGAAGCCTTCGGATTGGGTGCCGTCGCGGAGGGTGGTGTCGTAGATTTGGATTGGGTGCATATCAGTTATTAGAGAATAGAGAGTAGAGAATAGTAACCATCAGTCACTAATCATCTAATCTCTAATTATCTACTCTCGTATTCTGCAATCTCTTTTTCAAATCCCATGATGTAGCCCAGTTCATCCACACCATTGAGTAGACACGTTTTGCTGAACGAATCGATCGGGAAGGTGAGCGAACCTCCAGGGTAGGATAAGGTTTGGGTCGCCAGATCAACTGTCAGGTCGGCGCGAGGCGCTTCTTCAAAGAGGTCGAAGAGCATCTTGTGAGTCGCCTCATCCACGACGATGGGAATGAGTCCGTTCTTCAAAGCGTTGTTGCGGAAGATGTCAGCGAAGGAAGTTGAGATGACCGCGCGGAAGCCGTAGCTGGTGAGCGCCCAGGGAGCGTGTTCGCGGCTCGAACCGCAACCGAAGTTGTCGCCTGCCAATAAAATTTGCGCGCCCTGCGACTCGGGCTTGTTGATAATGAAATCTTCCTTCGGAGATTTATCGTCGTTGTAACGCCAGTGATAAAAGAGGACATCCGCCAGTCCGTTTTTATCGGTTACTTTGAGAAATTGCGCGGGGATGATCTGGTCTGTGTCAATGTCGTTGACGGGCAGGGCGATCATGCGGGAGGTGAGGGTTGTGAATTGTGCCATGATATTTCCTTTCGTCATTGCGAGGGAGCGATAGCGACCGAAGCAATCCCCTACGAGGACGATGTCTCCAAGACTATCTTGGGGATTGCTTCGTCGGGCTACGCCCTCCTCGCAATGACGGATTAAATTAATGTACGCGGATCCGTAACCACGCCATGAATCGCCGTCGCCGCCGCAGTGATGGGACTTGTTAAAAACGTCCGCCCGCCTTTGCCTTGGCGACCTTCAAAGTTGCGATTGCTAGTTGAGACTGCGTATTGACCAGGTTGCAATTGATCGCCATTCATTGCAATGCACATCGAGCATCCTGCTTCGCGCCATTCCGCGCCAGATTCTTTGAAGACTTTATCCAAACCTTCCTGCTCGGCTTGCTTCTTCACATCCTGCGAACCAGGGACGACCATCACGCGTGTGCTTTCCGAAACCTTTTTGCCTTTGAGAAACGCGGCGGCGAGACGTAAATCCGAAATGCGCGAGTTGGTGCATGATCCGATGAAGACCACGTCCACTTTTTGACCTAACAACGATTGACCAGGTTGCAGTCCCATGTAATTCATGGCTTTCTCGAACGCGGCTTTTTGCGATGACTCGCTGAACGATTCGACAGTTGGGATGCGGTCTGTGATCCTCATGCCCATGCCAGGATTCGTCCCGTAGGTGATCATCGGTTCAAGTTCGGAGGCGTCGAGCGTGATGGTCTTGTCGTACACCGCGCCTTCATCGCTGGGCAATGACCTCCACTTGGCGACGGCTTTATCCCACTCTGCGCCTTTGGGAGCGAACTCGCGTCCATGCAAATATTCGAATGTGGTTTCATCGGGAGCGATCATGCCCGCGCGCGCGCCGCCTTCAATGGACATATTGCAGATGGTCATGCGCTGTTCCATGGATAATCCGCGAATCGCTTCGCCTGTGTATTCAAAGACGTGACCCGTCCCGCCGCCGACTCCGATTCTTGCGATGAGTGCGAGGATAATGTCTTTGGCTGAAACGCCGCTCGATAACTTTCCATCCACGCGGACTTCGTATGTTTTGGGTTTCTTTTGCAAGAGACATTGAGTCGCAAGGACGTGTTCCACTTCGCTTGTGCCGATGCCAAACGCCAACGCGCCGAACGCGCCGTGTGTGGCGGTGTGACTATCTCCGCAGACGATGGTCATGCCAGGTTGTGTGCGCCCAAGTTCAGGTCCAATCACGTGAACGATTCCACGATGCGGACTCGTCATGCCGTGCAATTCGATTCCAAATTCAGCGGCGTTCGTTTCCATCTGCTTGATCTGGGCGGCGGCTAACGCATCAGTCATGGGAACATGCAGAGGTGTGGTCGGAATCGAGTGATCCATCGTCGCCAGAGTCTTTTCGGGTCGGCGCACTTTGAGTCCACGCTGGCGGAGTCCTGTAAAGGCTTGAGGCGACGTCACCTCGTGGACCAGATGCAGGTCAATATAAAGAACCGCAGGCGCGTCGGCTTGTTCGGTCACAACGTGCGAGTCCCAGATTTTTTGGAAGAGTGTATTAGACATAGCTGGTTTCCAGTTCTGCTGTTTGAGGAAAAATCGTAGACACGTACACAAGGAAACACGTAAACAGGTGTAACTCGTATCTAGTAACTCGCAACGTGTTTACCTGTCTACCTGTGTACCTGTTTACCTTCCTCACCCCAACATCACCCCAAAATCATTCACCACACGCTCATGTGACTCAGTCTGCGCGATGATGAGTTTATTGATAGCGTTGATATACGCCTTCGCGCTGGCGACGATGATGTCGGTGTCCGCGCCGTGACCGCCATACACGCGCGGATAGTACGCCTCGCTTTGCGCGTCCATCGAGGTGTGACCGTTCGCGCCTTGAATGCGGACAGTGACTCCGCCGAGCGCGTCAATGCCTTCGGTGATGGCGTGGATGTTGAACTCGAGCAACTCGCACGGCACATTGACGATGGCATTGATGGCTTTGTACACCGCATCCACTGGACCCGTGCCGACGGATGCTTGCGTGTGAACCGTTCCGTCGGGTCCGCGCAGGCGGACGGTTGCGGTCGGCATCCCCATCGTCCCGCAGGTGACCTGCATGTCGTTGAGCAAATACACATCGCGCGGACGATAAAACTCGTCGGCGATCAACGCTTCCAGATCCGCATCCACGATCACCTTCTTTCGATCAGCCAATTCTTTGAAGCGCGCAAAGGCTTTATCGAGTTCAACTTCATCGAGCGAGTGACCCAACTCCGCCAGCCGCGTGCGAAGCGCATGACGACCCGAATGTTTTCCCAACACCAACTTCGTTTGATTCACGCCGACATCTTCGGGACGCATGATCTCGTAGGTGGTCTGGTGTTTCAACATGCCGTCCTGATGAATGCCTGCTTCATGCGCGAACGCGTTCGCGCCGACGATCGCTTTGTTCGGTTGCACAACGATGCCCGTGTAATTGCTCACCAATTTGCTCACGCGCGAAATTTGTTTTGTTTCGATGCCCGTGTCCAGATCGAAAACGGGATGACGAGTCTTTAACGCCATCACAACTTCTTCGAGCGACGTGTTGCCCGCGCGTTCGCCGATCCCGTTCATCGTCACTTCGGCTTGCCTCGCGCCTGCACGAATGCCCGCCAAAGTATTTGCAGTCGCCAATCCGAGATCATCATGGCAATGCACAGAAACAGTTATGCCATCGTGCATCCCTGGCGTGTGTTTGATGATGCCTTCGATCAACGCATAAAATTCATCGGGCGTTGTATAGCCGACCGTGTCTGGAATGTTCAACGTCGTCGCGCCTGCTTTGATCGCCTCGCCCAACACCACATATAAAAATTCTGGATCAGAGCGCCCCGCGTCTTCGGGCGAAAATTCCACATCGTCGCAAAAACTTTTTGCATACGCCACCATTTCAGAAACGCGCGCCACCACATCTTCAGGATCCATTTTCAATTTGTGCTTCATGTGGATCGGCGACGTCGCCAAAAACGTATGGATGCGCGGACGTTTTGCGGACTGCACCGCCTCCCACGCTTTCTCAATATCGGATTTATTCGCCCGCGCCAACCCCGCGATGACTGGGACTCTCGCTTCACTCTCAGGGACAGCTGGGTTGCCCACCTCAACCGCTATCCGTCTGACGGCTTCCAGGTCGTCGGGCGACGCGGCAGGGAATCCCGCTTCGATGATATCCACGCCCATCATCGCCAGCGACCGCGCCACCTCCAATTTTTCAGCCGACGTCATCGTCGCCCCTGGAGATTGCTCGCCGTCTCTCAGTGTAGTATCGAAGATCTTTACATAATTATTCATTGCGCCTCCAAATATAGTAGTGAACAGTAATCAGTTATCAGTCACTGTTCACTGATTACTATTCACTATTCTGATCACTGCTCTTTCCCCAATTCTCAGGTCTCAACGACCTCACCGCCGCGCCTGTCTTCCACATTTCCGAATCACGGATCGCGGCGAGTTCTTTATCCAACGTCTCGCGGTAATTGGGCTTACTATTCGCTTCGAGTGTGATTCGCGCCTCATTGCCTGACGTGACGCTCTTATACAAATCGCTAAACACAGGCGCAACCGCATCACGGAATTTATCCTTCCAATCCAACGCGCCGCGTTGCGCGGTAGTGGAGCAATTGGCGTACATCCAATCCATGCCGTTCTGCCCAACGAGTCGAATCAACGACTGCGTCAACTCTTCCACCGTTTCATTGAACGCCTCAGACGGCGAATGTCCGTTCTTGCGGAGTTCGTTGTACTGCGCTTCCATCACGCCAGCCAACGCGCCCATCAACACGCCGCGCTCGCCTGTGAGATCGCTGTACACTTCATTCTTGAACGTCGTCGGGAATAAATATCCCGCGCCGATGGCAATGCCCAGGGCAATCGTCCGCTCTTTGGCTTTACCCGTCGCATCTTGATGGACTGCAAAACTCGCGTTGATCCCCGACCCGTCGAGAAAATTCGTCCGCACACTGCGACCAGACCCCTTCGGCGCGACGAGCGCCACATCCACATGAGGCGGAGGGATGACTCCCGTATCGTCTTTGAACGTGACCGAAAATCCGTGCGAGAAATACAGCATGTCGCCTTCGTTCAAATTCTCGACGATCTTCGACCACTGCGAGCGTTGCCCCGCATCGGACAATAAATACTGAACGACGGTTCCTTTTTCTGCGGCTTCTTCCACAGAGAAAAGAGTCTCGCCTGGCACCCAGCCATCCTCGATTGCCTTATCCCAATTCTTCGTCCCCTCGCGCTGACCGACGATCACCTTGATGCCGTTGTCGCGCATGTTCAGCGCCTGCGCGGGACCCTGCACGCCATACCCAAGCACCGCCACCACTTCATCCTTCAACACCTCCCGCGCCCTCTCCAGCGGAAACTCATCGCGTGTTATAACTTCCTCTTCCACACCGCCAAAATTTATTTTTGCCATTGTTGGTTAATCTCCTGATCTATGTATTGTGCAAATCGGTATACAGGTAAACAAGTACACACGTAAACAGGTGTAACTCGTAACACGTAACTTGCATCTCGCTACATGTCTACCTGTTTACGTGTTTCCGTGTCTACTTCATCACGGCGTCATCTCTGCCATCTCCATCACCTGCAGATGCCCATTCATCCCGATCCTCCGCACGCCATCGTTGACTCCGCGCGTCATCGAGACTTGTCCCGTGCGCACCATTTCAACGATTCCAATCGGGCGCAGTAACTCGATCAAGCCTTCGATCTTGTCCTCCGTGCCAGTGATCTCGACCACGACCGAATCAGCCGCCACGTCCACGATGCGGGCGCGGAAGATCTCCGCCAGCCCGTTGACTTCCGCGCGGCGTTCGGGCGCGACTCGCACCTTGATCAACGCCAGATCGCGCGTCACAGTGGATTGACGCGTCACATCCTGCACATCGATCACATTGACCAACTTGTACAAATTCGCCTCGATGCGATGCGCGTCCAGGTCGCCGTTCGGGCAATCCACAACGATCGTCATACGTGTGATGTCAGGCTTCTCCGTCGTCCCAGCATTGATCGACTCAATGTTGAAATTCCGCCGCCGAAACAACGACGCGATCCGATTCAACACGCCAGGCTTGTTTTCCATCAAAACTAAAAATGTGTAGTTCATATTTCTCCTCTATGTCGTTGCGAGCCCGAAGGGCGAAGCAATCTCCTGTTTTCATGTGTTATTCTGTTGCGAGGAGATTGCTTCGGGCTATCGCCCTCGCAACGACATTATGCTTTCACTGGTCTCTGTATCATCTCATCCAACGCCGCGCCTGTTGGCACCATCGGATAGACCGCCTCTTCTTGCTCGACTCGAAACTCAAGCACCACTGGACCCGATGTCTTTCTCGCCCACTCAATCGCCTCGCTCACTTCCTCAGGCTGGGTCACACGCCTCGCAGGGACTCCGTGCGCCTCTGCCAGTTTCACAAAATCGGGCGTGAGCATGTTCACCGCCGAGTAACGCTTGTCGAAGAAAAATTCCTGCCACTGACGAACCATGCCCAAGTATTGATTGTTCATGATCGCCACTTTGACGTTCGCGCCCTCTTGCACGGCGGTCGTCAACTCGGCGGCGGTCATTTGGAATCCGCCGTCGCCCGCGATTGCCCAAATCTCATCATCTTTTGCCGCGAACCACGCGCCAATCGCCGAGGGGAGACCAAAGCCCATCGTCCCCGCGCCGCCCGAAGTCAGCCAGCGATTCGGTTTATCCAGAAAATAATATTGCGCCGCCCACATCTGATGTTGACCGACATCCGTTGTGACGATGGCGTTCCCATCGGTGGCTTTCCAAATCTCGGCGACCATGTGCGCCACATGCAACTTGCCGTCGTCTTCCCAATTCATAATACTGCGCGCGTCGGCTTCGGCTTTCCATCCGTTGATCTCTTGTTTCCATGCTTCGTGGTCGTATTCATCCACCAACGGGATCAGATCGCACAACACTGTTTTCAGATCACCGACCAGTGGCACATCTACGAAAACATTTTTGTGAATTTCAGACGGGTCAATCTCGATGTGAATCTTTTTCGCGCGCGGCGCGTACGTTTTCAATGTGCCAGTCACGCGGTCGTCAAAGCGCATCCCGAAGGCAAGGATCAAATCCGAATTTTGGATCGCCATGTTGGTGTGCACTTCGCCGTGCATGCCCATCATGCCCAGACTCAATTCATGCGAAGCGGGGAATGCGCCCAGCCCCAGCAAGGTGCTAGCCACTGGAGTTTGAGTCTTGACTGCGAACTGCATCAACTCCTCTTCGGCTTTCGACATCAACACGCCATGCCCGCATAAAATGATCGGCTTCTTTGCCCGCTCGATCAAGTCTACGGCTTGGTCTAATAAATTTCTCGATGAGCGCAGGACAGGTTGATAGCCCGGCAGTTTCACATCTTCAGGAAAAACAAATTCACATGATTCAATTTGCGCGTTCTTACAAATGTCAATCAACACGGGACCTGGTCGCCCACTGCGCGCGATATAAAACGCTTCGCGAATGGTCTCGGCAATTTCCTCAACACGAGTCACAAGATAATTATGTTTCGTGATCGGCAATGTGATTCCAGTCACATCCGTCTCTTGAAACGCGTCGCCGCCGATCAGGTGCGCCGCCACCTGACCCGTGATGAAAACCGTGGGCACTGAATCCATCATTGCGGTGCAAATGCCCGTCACGAGATTCGTCGCCCCTGGACCCGAGGTCGCCATCGCCACACCAACTTTCCCCGACGCGCGCGCGTATCCATCCGCCATGTGCGCCGCGCCCTGTTCATGCCGCACCAACACATGATGCACGGGGTAATTCAGCATCGCGTCATAGATCGGCATATTCGCGCCGCCAGGGTAGCCGAACACAACCTCCACGCCTTCGCGGGTCAAACATTCCCAAACAATCTCTGCGCCTTTTAATTTCATATCTTCTCCTCAGACCTGTGAGGTCTTAAAGACCTCACAGGTCTCGAATTAACTTTCCAACACCGCGCCCGTATCCGCGCTGGTGACAAAATGCGAATACCGCTTCAACCATTTTGATTTTGTTTTGGATTGGAACGGAGGCAACGCCTCAAGCCGACTCTGAATCTGCGCCTCGTTCAATCGGACGTTCAGCCTGCGCGCGCCCAAATCAATTTCGATCACATCCCCAGCCTTCAACGCCGCGATCGGACCGCCCGCCGCCGCTTCAGGCGACACGTGACCGATGCACGCGCCGCGCGTCCCGCCGCTGAATCGTCCATCGGTGATCAACGCCACCTTATCGCCAAGTCCCTGCCCCATGATCGCGGACGTGGGCGACAACATCTCCTGCATCCCAGGTCCGCCTTTGGGACCTTCGTACCGCACGACAACGCAATCTCCCGCTTTGACTTTTCCAGCAAGAATTCCCGCCATCGCTTCCTCCTGCGATTCAAAGATGACAGCGGGTCCCTCGAACTTCATCATCGCTTCACTCACGCCGCCGACTTTCACCACCGCGCCCTTCGGAGCGAGATTGCCGAATAGAATCGCCAACCCTCCACGTTTGGAGTGCGCGTTATCGTATCTGCGAATCACTTCTTCGTCCTGAATATCTTTGCCTTGGATCGACTCGCCCAACGTTTTGCCAGTTACTGTCAATCGGTCGAAATGCAACATACCCGTCCCCCACTGGATCTCGTTCAATATCGCGGGGATTCCGCCCGCGCGATGGACATCTTCCATGTGCCACTTGCCCGCTGGACTCACTTTGCAAATGTGCGGAACTTTATCCGCCACCGCGTTGATCCGTTCCAGCGGATAGTCCACGCCCGCTTCGTTCGCCAATGCCAGCGTGTGCAACACCGTGTTCGATGAGCCGCCCATCGCCATGTCCAATGCGAACGCGTCGTCAATCGCCTCGGGTGTGACGATGTCGCGCGGCTTGAGGTCGCGCTCGATCAAGGTCATCACTTGCGCGGCGGCTTGTTTTGCCAAGGCTTCCCGTTCGGGAGTCTTTGCCAAAGCGGAACCGTTGTACGGCAACGCCAAGCCCAACGCTTCCATGAGACAGTTCATCGAGTTGGCAGTGAACATCCCCGAACATGACCCGCACGATGGACATGCAAATTTTTCCAAAATGGATAATCGTTTCTCATCAATCTTGCCCGCTGAAAATGCCCCCACGCCTTCGAACACGGAAATTAAATCAATCGTCTCGCCTTCGGGAGTCATCCCCGCTTTCATCGCGCCGCCAGAGACAAATATCGTCGGGATGTTGACTCGCATGGCGCCGAGCAACATGCCAGGCACGATCTTGTCGCAGTTGGGGATGCACACCATCGCGTCGAATCTGTGGGCTTCGATCATCGTCTCCACGCAGTCCGCAATTAGTTCGCGCGAAGGAAGCGAGTACTTCATCCCCATGTGACCCATGGCGATCCCGTCGTCCACGCCGATGGTGTTGAACTCGAACGGCACACATCCCGCCGCGCGGACGGCATCCTTGACCAGCTTGCCGAACTCCTGCAAATGGACATGCCCAGGCACCACGTCCACATACGAGTTGACGATGGCAACGAACGGCTTATTGAAATCCTCATCCTGCAAACCTGTAGCGCGCAGTAACGCGCGATGCGGCGCTTTATCGAATCCTTTTTTGACTGTATCGGAACGCATAATTTTTTCCTTTTTCTTACCGCGAAGGGCGCTAAGAACGCAAAGATTTAATTGGTTTCTTCGCGAACTTCGCGTGCTTTGCGGTTAAGAGATAACAAAAAAGCCGCCCGTGGTTAGGGCGGCTCTTTGCGTTTACTAAGGTGTGTGTTTACTTCTTCACTCTCACCGTTGCCATCCTAACCGAAAATAGATCCTTAATAATAAGGACCGCAATAAGGATGACGATAAGGGAGAGCGACAAAAGCGTGTTCATTGGCTGGTGATTTCGCCCGATTATAGGCTGATTTATGAATCCGTCAAGGGGTTGCGGAGGGGTTTGGATTCAGCGCTTCGTCTTATTTGAATCATCAAACACGAAGAATAGAACGAGTATAATTTGCTCACTATGCTCACAAACGAAGAAAAACGCGTCATAATTTATTCCGAATCAGAACCTACGAAACCTGAAAGCGTAAGTTCAAAAACTCCCCTTTATAGTTTAAATTTGAATTGGCGAGAAAGCGATTTGCCCGAAAGAGTTAGAACCAAGCACGTACATCGCCTTCATCCATATTTAGGAAAATACATCCCTCAATTAGTAGAAATTTTCCTAAGAAAGTATTTCAAACCAGGAGAAACTATTCTTGATCCATTCGTAGGCTCTGGCACCACGTTAGTTCAAGCAAATGAATTAGGCATTAATTCTATTGGTTTTGACATCTCAATATTTAACACAATTATATGCAAAGCTAAAACAACCAAATACGATTTAGAAAAAGCAAAGATTGAAATTTTAGACATTTTAGAAAAAGTTACAGAAAAACCGCAGGTTCAGAAAAAACAACTTGCTCTTTGGGAAAAACAAGGTTCTTATCACACTGGCTATTTGAATAAATGGTTTGCCGAAAAAGCACTGCAAGAACTATTAGCTTATCGCAGTCTGATTGAAAAAGAAGAATATGAATATCAGGACTTACTTAAGGTCATTCTCTCTCGTTCTGCAAGATCAGCAAGACTTACAACACACTTCGACTTAGATTTTCCTAAAAAGCCGCAAACCGAGCCTTACTGGTGCTATAAACATTCAAGAACCTGTACACCCACTCAAGATGCAATGAAATTTTTACAACGATATAGCCATGACACTATCAAGAGGATTGAAGAATATTCTCGAAAACAAACAGATGCATGGATAAAGATTGAGCATGGTGATAGTCGTAAAGTAAAACTTCCTCAAATTGATGGGGTTATTACCAGCCCTCCATATGTTGGACTAATTGATTACCATGAGCAACATGCGTACGCTTACGAGTTACTTGGCTTAGAAGATAATAGTGGAAATGAAATTGGCTCTGCTTCAAGCGGTACTAGCCAACGCGCAAAAGAACAGTATGTAAATGATATTTCTTCTGTGTTCAAGAATGCAATGACCTCCATGGCGTCTGGGCAACGATTAATAGTTGTGGCAGGAGATAGGTCAAATTTATATGAGCAAATTGCAGAAAGGGCTGGCGTAAAAGTTGAAGATGTACTTAATCGTCACGTAAACCGAAGAACTGGAAGACGTGCTGGAGAATTTTTCGAATCTATTTTCATTTGGCAAAAACCATGAATAATAAAGACCAAGTTAAAATCGCTATTCAAAAAGTAATTCAAGCAATGATGGAAAGGGTTATGAATAGAGTTCTAAATGAAGATCCTTTCATCATTGAAAAACACCGAGCTTCTAAACCGCTTTATGCTGCTTTGGTTCCTGACGAAATCTTTAAGGGGTCTCATTTTGAACGTAGATTTGTTACCCAATTCGGAGGTGCTTGGGAAAGATTAGCAGTTGTGGCTGCTAATGCAGGCTTAGGCTTTGGAACAGCAGGTTATCAAATTCGAGGCAATATTGCAGAGGGAAGGCTCCAACGTATTTCTCAAGTCTTAAATAGACTTGAACATCCTGAAAAGGGTCGAAAACGTGTTAAACCTAATTGGGAAAACGAGTTGTCATATGTTCTAGAAGGCAAAGGTAAGAAAATTCCCGTATCAATAGTTTGTGATGTTTATGCAGAAGATAAGCGACAAGACAAGAAATATGCCTTTGAATTAAAGTCGCCACTTCCAAATAGCGATATTACAAAGGTTAGTAAAGAAAAAATACTGAAGCTTTTCAGCATGGAACCTGTTCAAGTTAATGGTGCATACTTCGCACTGCCTTATAACCCTTATGGAAAAAGAGAAAACTATGATTGGGGTTTCCCATCACGATGGTTTGATATGAAAAACGATCCAGTTGTAGTAATTGGAGATGAGTTTTGGGAAAAAATTGGCGGACTTGGAACATATCAAGCATTTATATCAGCAGTAAATGAAATTGGTGGAGAATATAAAGAACGCATATACAGAGAGTTTCTTGGTATTGAATCTCCGCCAAATACGAATGAAGGGATGTTGTAACAAATGAATAAGATTATTTATCAACTTACAACTGAGGACATTCAAGATGTTGCAATTGAATTGTTAGGCAGAAAATTAACTCAAAAAGAGATACGGTCTTTGATTGAGCCTATAGAAAACAAAATTCCTTGGTATGATGCGATTGCCGACTCAATTAATGAATCTTTTGCAGATGAAATACTTGAATACGAAAACGCGGAATGAGATATAAAAATTTATTCCCCTCTTGACACATTTCAAATCGCTATGATATAACACGCGCAATTAAATATTCGCTCTTATCCAGAGAAGCGGAGGGACCGACCCTTTGAAGCTTCGGCAACCAGACGAAAGTTATGGTGCCAAATTCGGCAAATTTGAATGGCGAGAGTCATTCACATCTGGAAGATGAGAGGACGGAATCGTCACTGATGCCTCTTCTTGTACTTTCAGGAGAGGTAAATTTTTTAAACTTCTCCTGACGGGCGGATACTTCACACAAGGAGAGTTTCATGTCCACAGTTATCGAACGTCAATATGGTTTTAGCACGCGTCAGTTACATTCGGGGTACGCACCCGACGCCGTGACGGGAAGCCGCGCCGCGCCGATCTACCTCACCACCGCGTACGATCTGCAAAGCACCGATCGCGCCGCGCGTCTGTTTGCATTGCAGGAAGCGGGCAACATCTACACCCGCATCGGCAACCCTACCTCGAACATCGTCGAACAACGGATCGCCGACCTCGAAGGCGGAGTCGCCGCGTTGGAGGTGAGTTCGGGTCACGCCGCGCAAGCGACAGCCATACTCGCCATCTGCGAAGCGGGCGATCACATCGTTTCATCGTCCAAGTTATACGGCGGGACGGTGAGTCAATTCAAATACACATTCCCGCGTTTGGGAATCAATGTGACGCTGGTTGACCCGTCCGACCCTGAAAATTTTCGCAGGGCGATCCAGCCCAACACAAAATTGATCTTCGGTGAAACGGTCAGCAACCCGTTTGCGAATATCTTCCCCTTTGAAGAAGTGGCGAAAATCGCCGAGGAGTTCCACATCCCATTGGTAATTGACAACACTGCCGCCACACCGTATCTCTGCCGACCGTTCGAGTGGGGCGCGCACATCGTCACGCACTCCACCTCCAAATACATCGGCGGACACGGGGCAACCATCGGCGGCGTGATCGTGGACAGCGGCAAGTTCAAATGGTCTGGAAGCGAACGGCACAAAAATTTCAACACGCCCGACCCGTCATATCACGATGTTGTGTACGCCGATGATTTCGGTCCGCTGGCGTTCATCTCGAGAGCGCGCGCGGGCATCTTGCGCGACATCGGAACCTGCCAATCGCCGTTCAACTCGTGGGTCTTCATTCAGGGACTCGAAACCCTGTCCCTGCGCATGGAGCGTCACGTGCAGAACGCGCAAACGGCGGCGGAATTTTTATCCGATCATCCCAACGTCAACTGGGTCGCGTATTCGGGTCTGCCGAATCATCCCGATTATGCGCGCGCGCAAAAATATCTCCCCAAGGGACCCAGCGCGGTGCTCGGCTTCGGCGTCAAAGGCGGACGGGAAGCGGGCGCGCGATTCATTGATAACCTCAAATTGTTCACGCACGTCGCTAACTTCGGCGATGCCAAGTCGCTTGCCATTCATCCCGCCAGCACCACGCACTCGCAACTTTCGGATGAAGAACAACGCGCCGCAGGCGTCAGCCCCGATTTCATCCGCCTCTCGATCGGTCTCGAAGATATCGAAGATATTCTTTGGGATCTGGATCAGGCGTTATCGTAATCGCAAGTAGGGGCGGGGTTACCCCGCCCCTACAGGGACAAAATGCCATGCCCGTAAAAATTCCCACCACCCTCCCTGCGCGATTTATCCTCGAACGCGAAAATATTTTCGTCATGGATGAAGACCGCGCGTCGCATCAGGACATCCGCGCGTTGCGGGTTGCGATCCTGAATCTGATGCCAACGAAGGTCGTCACCGAAACGCAACTGTTGCGCTTGCTCTCCAACTCGGCGTTGCAAGTGGACGTCACGTTGATTCACACCGCATCCTACGAATCGAAAAATACGTTGGCTGAACATTTGCTCAAGCATTACGTCACGTTCGATGAGATTCAACGCGAGAAGTTCGACGGTCTCATCGTCACGGGCGCGCCTGTGGAGCAGATGCCGTTTGAAGACGTGGATTACTGGAACGAGCTCACCCGCATCTTCGATTGGGCTGAGACGCACGTCGAATCGACGTTCAATATTTGTTGGGGAGCGCAAGCCGCGTTGTATCACAAGTACGGAGTCCCGAAATACGACTTGCCCAACAAGATGTTTGGAGTCTACGAGCACCGCCTCTTAAACCCGACCTCCAATCTGGTTCGCGGCTTCGACGACTTTTTCTACGCCCCACATTCACGTCATACGGAGATTCGCTGTGAAGACATTCAAAAAGTGGACGAGTTGGAAATTCTCGCCCAGTCCGATGAAGCGGGCGTGTACATCGTCGCCTCAAAAGATGGACGGCACTTCTTCGTGACAGGTCACTCGGAATACGATCCGCTCACCCTCAAAGGCGAATACGACCGCGATGTGAACAAAGGCTTGCCGATTCATGTGCCGCAAAATTATTATCCAAAAAACGACCCCGCGCAGATTCCCAACGTCCGCTGGCGTGGACATGCCAATTTGTTGTATTCCAACTGGCTCAATTATTTTGTGTATCAAGTCACGCCGTATGACGTGAACGAAATCCCCGCTTGACTCGAATCCCAAGACCTGTGAGGTCTTTAAGACCTCACAGGTCTACTGGAGAATTTATGAAACAAACACTCGTGATGAAATTCGGTGGGACATCCGTCGGGTCGGTGGATGCGCTTGTTCGCGCGGCGCAGATCATCCGCGATGCGAAGAAGGATTGGGCGCGCGTCGTCGTCGTGACTTCGGCGATGTCTGGTGTGACGGATTTGTTGTTGAGTTCTGCCAGTCCATCCGTAGGGGCGACGCATGCGTCGCCCCTACATGACGTCGAATCCACATTGCGAGAAAAACATTTCACCGCTTTAGACGCGCTCGTCAAAGATGAAAACCTCCGCGAGCAAACAAAGACCGAGATCAATTCCCTCATTCTCTCCTTTGTAGATTTATGCAAAGCGATTGCCGTGATCGGAGAAGCCAGTCCGCGGGCGTTGGATGCGGTGGCTTCGTTGGGCGAGCGGATGAGCGTCCGCTTGCTGGCGGCGGTGGTGAATGAAGCGGGGATAAAAGCCCAATGGACTGAAGCAACTTCCTTTGTCGTCACGAACGCGCACTTCCAGAACGCGAATCCCGATTTCAAAGTCACGACTGAGAAGACGCGCGCGGCGTTGAATCCAATTCTCGATGCGGGCATTATCCCGATCACAACGGGGTTCATCGGCGCGACGCCCGAGGGAGTCGTCACCACGTTGGGGCGCGGCGGAAGCGATTATTCTGCCGCGATCATCGGCAAAGCCCTGCCCGCCGATGAAGTGTGGATTTGGACCGACGTGGACGGCGTGATGACCACCGACCCGCGCATCGTGAAAGAGGCGCAGACCCTGCCTGAAATTAGTTATGGCGAAATTGCGGAACTCGCGTATTACGGCGCGAAAGTTTTGCATCCGAAAACGATCCGCCCAATTGTGGAAGCCGGAATCGGTTTAAGAATTTGCAACACATTCAACCCGACTCATGCTGGCACGCGATTAACGTCGAACGGAAAAAAGAACGGGCATGTCATCAAAGCCGTGACCGCGATTCAAAAACAACGACTCGTGACCATCGAAGGGCGCGGCATGTTGGGCGTGCCTGGCGTTGCGGCGCGCGCGTTCGGCGCGGTAGCGTCCACTGGCACGAGCGTGCCGTTGATCACGCAAGCCTCGTCGGAACAATCCATTTGTTTTGCTGTGCCGTCTGAAACGGCGACGACAGTTACCTCCGCGCTGGAAGAAACGTTCGCGCACGAGATCGAAGATAACGACATTGATCGCGTCTGGTGCACGGATGATATTTCGATCGTGACCGTCGTCGGCGCGGGGATGCGTCACACGCCTGGCGTGGCGGGACAAGTGTTCAGCCGACTCGGCGAGGACAACGTCAACGTGCTCGCCATCGCGCAAGGCTCGTCGGAAGTTTCGATCAGTCTCGTCGTGGACGCGCGCGATACGGAACATGCGGTGAGGGCGTTGCATGGGTTGATCGTAAAAGCGGAAACAGGTAGACACGGAAACACGTAGACAGGTAAACAGGTACACACGTGTCTACTTGTCTACTTGTTTACCTGTGTACTTCATCGCCATCACACACCACAAAAAGGAAATTACCATGACATCTCCAATTCCCGTTGCAGTTTTGGGCGCAACAGGCTCCGTCGGTCAACGATTTATTTCATTGCTCGATGGTCACCCGTGGTTCAAAGTCGTCGCGCTTGCCGCGTCCGATAGATCGGTCGGACAAAAATATTCGCAAGCCACGCGCTGGATATTAAACGAACCGATGCCCGACTATGCCAAAGACATGATCGTCGTGCCAGCCACAGTCGAATCGGCGCAGGCAAAAATTGTATTCTCCGCGTTGCACAACGAGATCGCCAAAGACCTCGAGCCGCAGTTCGCGCGCGCGGGCATGGCGGTGTGTTCCAACGCCTCATCCTATCGCCGCGACGACGATGTGCCACTGCTCCTCCCCGAGATCAACGCGGATCACATCCATCTCGTCACGCAACAACGCAAGAATAAAAATTACAGCGGGTGCATCATCACGAATCCGAATTGCACGAGCACGGGGTTAACCATCGCGCTCAAAGCCCTCGACGATGCGTTCGGCGTGAAAAAAGTTTTCGCCGTCTCGTTGCAGGCGCTTTCGGGCGCGGGCTATCCTGGCGTCGCCTCGCTCGACATCGCCGACAATGTGATTCCCCACATCAAAGGCGAAGAGGAAAAAGTGGAATGGGAGCCGCGCAAGATGCTCGGCAAATATATTGACGCGCTTGAGCCGCAGTCCTCGGCGGCGGATACGGCGGCGAGGACGCCGCCTAGAGCGCGTGTGGAATTGGCGGATATCCGATTCAGCGCGCACACCACCCGCGTAGCAGTGACGGATGGTCACACTGTTTGCGCCAGCGTGGAGTTGGCGAATCAAACCGACCCTCAAACTGCGGAGGCGATCCTGCGAGATTTCTCCGCCGCCTCAGCCGCGCGTGAGTTGCCGTCGAGTCCGCGACCTGTGATTCAAGTCCGCGAGGAAGCCGACCGTCCACAACCGCGCCTCGACCGCATGGCAGGCAAAGGGATGACAACCGTCGTCGGCAGAATCAGGCGCGATCCGATCTTGGATCTGAAGTTTGTTGTCCTATCACACAACACCATCCGCGGCGCGGCGGGCGGCTCGATCTACAATGCGGAGTTGTTGGTGAGCGAGAATTTGTTGTGACTTTTTTGGGTGTACAATGCGGGAGATAAGAGGTTATACAAAGAATCTGCCGTATAACTATCTCTATGGCGTCTTGTGCGGCGAGAAGTAGGATTAGGCATTTCCTTGTGTGTTTTCATATTTCAATTTCAATCTTATGAGTCTAAATCAAAGAATATATCTTGGTCTAAGTCTATTAACATCAACTGTTTGGATATCTTTAGGGGTTACATTTTTTACACTTTATAATAATGACACAAGTGTTGACGGATTTCTTTATACAATTTCTTCCTTTTGTTGTCTAGGTTTTTCGGTTCCTTTGCTAATTTTGTTGATTTTAGGAATAAAAAGAAAAAGCATTAGAAAACTTATCATGTTGATAAATTTAATATTAGCCGCACTACTAATACTCAATGAACTAACTGCCCTCTTCGCTTTACCGTTCGCTTTTCTTGGCGCACAAATTACATTAGAAACATTAATTTATAATTGTGTATTCGGTGCTATATCCACTATAGTGATAAATACTCTAATCGGTGCACACATTGGTATCGCCTTAATGGCTCGGGAACTAAACAAATCCAACACATAATGAGGAAGTAAACTACCACCGCCATAGGCGGTGGCTTTAGAGCCATTACGCCTGGAAGGCGCGCTCTTACTAGATCTGGATAATCGAACAACTTTCCTTGCACAGCTTCAACTCGCTTTTCCTGCTGCTCTTGCCATTGGACATACTTGCGGATCTTCTCCTCATCTAACCCAACGGTACTGACACAGTAACCCCTTGCCCACAGATGTCGTCCCCAGTACCGTTTCGCTAGACTTTCGTATTGTTGAAACAATCGTATCGCCAGTTTGCCTTTCAGGTATCCCATGAACTCTGACACCGCATACTTCGGCGGTATCTCTACTACCAGATGCACATGGTCTGGTTGCACATTCAACTCCAGCACCACGATTTGCTCCTTTTGCTTGCACAGTTGATACACTTGTTGTCTAACGTATTCAACTATCGCATCTTTGAATATCCGATATCGATACTTCGGACAAAATACAATATGGGACTTGCACTCGTACAACGAATGTGATAACTTCCTAAATCGTGAGGTCATGATGGGTCTCCTCTGGATTGTTGCACACCTTCCAGGGTGACCCATCATACCCACATATTCCTACCGCTCACGGTTGAACCTTTTCAGGGGACTCACTGCCACAGGCAGTGGTTTTATGAAGTAATAAAAAACATATTCCCACGGCTTGCCCTGCAACGGGCGCGACTCGATCTTGGACTTGAAGTTCGTTGTCCTCTCGCGCAACACCAACCGCGGCGCGGCGGGCGGCTCGATCTACAATGCGGAGTTGCTGGTGAGCGAGAATTTGTTGTGAGACAGAGAATATAAGTACGCACGCGCATTATGCGAATGAGGCAAAAAATGAGAAAAAGAATATTCGGATATGTAAGAATGGGCGCAAGAAAAAAAATCACAGGTCTGACGAATTTAAGCCTGACAGATGTTAAGAAGATTTACCGAGACGAATATAAAAGGGTTGCAGCAGTATTGACGTCTTGGAACCAGAGTAAAGCAGAATCATGGAAAGCATGGAATGAGCATAAAGCCAGCCTAAAAAAGCAAAAGCGAAAAATGGATGACTTGTCTGAAGATCAACGAGTCTCTAAATCATTTTAAGGATGACCACCATCGTCGGCAGAATCAGGCGCGATCCGATTCTGGATCTGAAGTTCGTTGTCCTATCGCACAACACCATCCGCGGCGCGGCGGGAGGTTCGATCTACAATGCAGAGTTGCTGGTAAGCGAGGGATTGTTGTGAGGCGTGGAGGGTAGTCTTTGGGTGTACAATGCTAGGGACAAGCATTTATGCAAAGAATCCGCCGTATAATTCCCCTGCGGCGAAAAGTAGGATTAAGATGTAGTTGGGCGTTTGTCCCTCGACACGCAAAACGTATTCGGACAATAAGACGATTATGCTTCTCGTGAGATCCATGAATGAATAGAATACGGAAAGGTTTTGTTCTATAGACCTCTTGCATAAGTGTGCCATAATAGGCACATGAACTACAACACAATCG
>CAYWCN010000010.1:0-58711 GCA_964456775.1 uncultured Anaerolinea sp. | reverse complement strand
CTGTCCATGAATTCGATTATAATCCTCTTCATCAGCGACGACTCAGGGTCGTCGCGTTGTGTGTCTCTATGAAACTATACGCGTTCCGACAATTTTGGTTTAAGTTTTTTTCAGTCTCGTTGGCGTTCCTTTGTTTGATGGCGTTGATGCTTTCTTCCGCGAATCAGGCTGACGCATTGCAGGATTCGGCGACGCCTACCGGCGTTGTTATCACCGTGACATACACAGACCCGATGAACGTCCGTGCAGGACCCGGCACCTTTTACGATGTGATCGGTCAATTGTTTCCCGGCGACGTTCGCACCGCGTTGGGCATTTCTCCCGGCCGCGAATGGATTCAAATTTCCTTCGATAATGGGATCGGCTGGGTCTACGCGTCGTACGTCAGCATTTCAGGCGGAGAACCTCCGATCGTTGAGCCGCCGCCAACCCCCACGCCGTTGACAACTGCAACGATAGATCCAACACTTGCCGCGGCGTTTAACCAAGCGCCTACCGAAACGCGCATGCCAACATTTACTCCGCCGCCTCCGTTGACCGTGCCGGTGTTTACGGCAGAAACAACATCGCAACCGCGCGGCGTTCCGTTTGGATATTTCATCGTTGCGCTTGGCGTGTTAGGCGCGATCGGTTTGGGATATTCTTTTTTCTCCAGAAAATGAACAACCTTGTAAGACCTGCGCGCAGATCAAAGCTTCCATTGTTTGTTTCGGCGATCATCGTCTGCCTCACGATGGCGATCCTTGCGGCGGGCAGCGCGAATCCCATCGCCCATGCTCAACAGCCTACGGGTTCCATTCCCACCGTCACCGGAACACCGGCGGGTCCGATCATTCGAGTAGACCCCAGTATCCCGCAAGTTCGAGTCTACGCGGGTCCCAGTTCATTTGACTATCCCGCCGTTGGTATTATGCAGGCTGGTGAAACTGCGCCCGCGCTGGCTCGCGCAAGCGGCAGGGAGGAGTGGATCAAAATTTATTACGCCGGCGTCCCCGGCTCGGCCGCATGGATCTTTGGCTTGTATGTGTCATTGTCTCCCGGCGCGCTCCTGCCTTTGATCGAAGTCCCGCCAACCCCAACCCCGTTTTCGACTCCGACGATTGACCCGACTCTGGAAGCGGCTTTTATCGGCCAGCAGACGCCGACACGCCTGCCGACGTTCACTCCGCCGCCGCCGCTTGAGTTGCCTTCGTTCGACTCTTCTGCCACCCCCGAAGCGGCAAGCGTGCCCCCCGGGTTGATCATCCTTGTGCTGGGTCTGTTCGGATTTTTCGGCGCGGTGCTCTCCTATTTACGAGGAAGATAGAATCAAAAAAAGACCGGTACGACCGGTCTTTTTTCTACAAAGTTTCAGCGATTAGTTTTGGCAGGAGCAAGATCCGCCACAGCCGCAACCGCCCTCACCGTGTTCGTGATCGTGAGCCTTGGCATTCGGGCTGTCCACTGCGAAGCCTGCGCCGCGTTCGGGGTCGTTGACGAAGTCGATCTTCGCGCCGCGCAGATATTCGATGGATGTTTCATCCACAACGACTTTAACGCCGTCAATGTCAAAGGTCGAATCCAAGTCGCGGAAGTTATTATCGAGAGCCATGCCGAAGTTCACACTGCAGCATCCGCCTCCAGCGACATACACGCGCAGTGCATAGCCTTCGAGGTTGCGTTCCTGTAGGATGTTCTTGACCGCATCAGACGCCGCGTTGGTCAGCGTGAGCATGGGAGTATCGACGGTGATGACGGTTTGAGTATCTAATTCTTGAAGCATTTCAACTCCTTGAGAGAAATTACCTAATTCTTGGAGAAATCTTATCCGATTCAGGCGAGCCTGTCAACCGGAAAAGTAACCTCTCCATTTCTTGACACAATAACTTTGCGCTTGTAAAATCCGTCTGCTTTTCTGGGCGAGAGCCCAGAATAATTTTTGAAAGAAGGGAATCCCTCTATGTACGCTATGCAAGGACTGTCTTTGATAGAGCAGGTGGCGATCTGGGCGGTGTTTTTGATCGCGATTGCCAGCCTGTTTTATGCTTTTTATCTTCGAGCGCATATTTTGCGCGAAGATAAAGGTACCGAAAAAATGCAGGAGGTCTGGGGGGCGATCCGCGACGGTGCCGACGCTTATTTGACCCGCCAATCAAGAAGTATTTGGCCCCTCATCATCGTCTTGACCTTCGTTTTGTTCGCGTCTGTGTACGTCGTGCCTCCGTCGCCTGAGGCGATGGAGCAATATAAAAGTTTCGGGGGCGAAAATATCGTGAAATCGATCATCGGCTTGGCGCGCGCGATCGCCTTCATTATGGGCGCGTATTCCTCGATGCTGGTCGGGCAGATCGGTATGCGCATGGCGGTGGAGGCGAACGTCCGCGTGGCTTCCGCTTCCAAGCGCTCGTTTGGCGAAGCGCTGGATATTGCCTATCGGGCGGGTTTTGTCACCGGCATGCTCACCACCGGTCTAGGCTTGTTAGGCGGAACGGTCATCTTCATTGTGATGGGGATCGCCGCTCCCGACGCATTACTCGGTTTTGGTTTCGGAGGCACGCTCCTGGCATTGTTCATGCGCGTGGGTGGCGGCATCTTCACCAAAGCGGCTGACGTCGGCGCGGATTTGGTCGGCAAGGTCGAGGCAGGCATCCCTGAGGATGATCCGAGAAATCCGGCTGTGATCGCGGACCTCGTCGGAGACAACGTCGGCGATTGCGCGGGCATGGCGGCGGACATCTTTGAATCCTCCGAAGTCACCATCGTCTCAAGTTTGATTTTGGGTCTCGCGCTGTGGCACGTGACCGGCAATCAATTGGAGTGGATCATCTTCCCGCTGGTGGTGCGCGGTATTGGCGTGCTTTCCTCCATCTTTGGCGCGAACTTCGTTAAGAGCGGACAAAACAGCAAAAGCGGCAACGCGATGAAAGCCATTTTCAATGGGCTGATCGCCTCGGCTGTTTTTTCGTCCGTTTTCTTTTTCGTCGTTGGCTTTTTCTACCTTCAAGACATTGAAGGCGGTTGGTGGAGAATTCCTGTCGCCGTGTTCGTTGGCGTGGTCCTTGCGATTGTGATCGACCGCCTCACCGATTATTTCACCGGTTCGCACGCGACGCCTGTCAAAGAAATTAAGAAATCTGCGGATACAGGTCCGGCAACGTTGATCTTGAGCGGTATCTCCAGCGGTTTTGAATCCTCCGTTTGGTCTGTGGTCGTTATCGCGATTACCATCCTCGCGTCCATTTTCCTCTTCGGCGATCAAGGCGTGACGTACGTGTTGTATGGCGTTTCGATGACCGGTATTGGCATGCTCACTCTGACAGGCAATATCGTCGCCATGGATTCGTTTGGTCCGATCTCTGACAATGCGAACGGTATCGGTGAGATGGCTTGGTCTGGCAAAGCAGATAAAGCCACCAAAGAGGCTCAAAAGATCATGGCTGATCTTGATGCCGTAGGGAATACGACAAAAGCCATCACGAAAGGCGTTGCCATTGGCTCCGCGGTGATTGCGGCTGTTTCGCTGTTCGGCTCTTTTCTTGTTGATGTCTCCCGGGCGCAAATCACACTGGGGGTTCCGGCGGATAAATTGATCTCCGCTGTCGGCATCCGTGTGGATGATCCACGCATCTTTGTTGGGATGTTGATCGGCGGCGCGTTGCCGTGGTTGTTTTCTTCATTTGCAATTCAGGCGGTCACTCGCGCCGCATCCCTGATCGTGCTTGAGGTTCGCCGCCAATTCAAACTCGGCGTGCTGAAGGGTAAAGTGAAGCCTGATTACAAGCAGGCGGTAAACATCTCAACCACTGCCGCGCAAAAAGAACTGGTGACTTTAGCTTTGTTAGGTGTTATCACGCCGATTTTGATTGGTATCACCCTGCAGGTAGAGGCGCTCGGTGGTTTCCTGGCTGGTATCATCGTTTCGGGTCAGTTGTTGGCTGTGTTCCTCAATAACGCTGGAGGCGCATGGGACAACGCGAAAAAGCTCATCGAAGACGAGCCTAGGAATCTCAAGAAGAATCTCGGCAAGGGATCTGGGCGTCACAAAGCTGGCGTGGTGGGCGATACGGTCGGCGATCCGTTCAAGGATACGGCTGGTCCCGCGCTCAACCCAATGATCAAAGTGGTGAACCTCGTAGCTGTGATCGTCGCTCCGATCGTGGTGCAATACTCCGGCGGCGGTTCAATTGGCGTCTGGGTGGTGGCGGCAGTACTAGTCGCCGTCCTAGCCTGGGCTGTGATGCGCTCCAAGGCGCCGGCGGAAGAGATGACGAAGTAGATCAAATTGTTTTTTAAATCAAAGAGCCTGTCAGTTCTGAATTGACAGGCTCTTTGATTTTTTCCCTGAATTATTTAGGGTTGCGAAACAGGGTGGACTTCCCATATTTGCGAATCATTCTTTTTGCAAACTACTTCGGCGTTTATAGGTGGGTTGGTTACGTGAATTCGGTAGGCAACCTCCAGGTCGCCGGGCTGACCGTATATTGGTTCGAGGGTAAGCCATTGGGGAGCATTTTCAGGGCTTGGAATCATTCCAAATTGCAGATGGCGGGTAGTGTAGTCGTTCTCATAGGCGATAAATTGATAGCCCTGCCGATAGACCTCGCGCCAAAACGTTTCCGGGTTTTTATTTGATAACTCTCGTAACATACGATAGTTTTCATGTGTAGGCGAGCAAGCGAAGAGATCGGACCGAAGGTAATAGCGGAATGCTCCCAGCGTTAGGACTCGCGCGCCCTCTGGCGCGAAGTCATTAATGGGTCTGAGGTATTGACAAAATGGGCTGTCGTAACATTGGGGGTTTCCTTCCCTGTCCGTTGGGGAATAAGAATCGATAGCAATAAAAACGACTCGGAGCCCTATGAAAAGCATAAATCCGATTATGGTTGTATGCAAGATCGTTCCAAAAAACCCGCCTTGATTTTCTAATAAAACCGCCATGATTTGCGCGATCGGGATGAATAGAATGATCCAAAGAAAAAAGACGTAGCGTATTTCCAGCACTGTGAAGAACAGGAAGACCCAAAGCGCCAGGGTGATTATGGCTGTAATCAAAAGATTGTATGCTGGTTTGGTTAGCTCTATTTTCGAACGATATTTGCGGACCAAAACGACTGGAAGAAAGGCAACAAACAGTGGTGAAATGTTACCGAGGCTTTGTGCTGTATTGAAAAAGGTAACTGTAAATGGATATAGTAAACGCGCTGCTAACAGTTGTTCGGAGTCAAAGGCCCATTGCCATTTTGCGGGGTCAACAGTTGCTGCGTTTGAGATCATCGCAAGCGGGTTGTCTAAAATAATCCAGTTTGCCCAGAGGTGATAAACGCCGAGCCCAATGCCTCCTAATCCTATCCACACGATGGTTACGGCAAAGCGATTCAGGTCCAAATACTTGTTTGCTTTGTGGGCAAACGCGATTTGGATGCAGGACAAGAAAATGAAAATGCCCATGATAACGACGTTGAACGGTCGTGCAACCATTGACAAGCTGGCGAGGAATCCGGTCAAGAACAATACAGACTTGTGCGGCGCTTTACGTTGGTATTCGGTTGATAACCAATAGACGGCTGCAATCGTTGGCGCCGCGCTTGCCAGATCCACTTTGCCGTCTCCCATAAGATCCAGAAAAGCAGTGGAGGTGATTAGCAATAAAAAGAGAAACAGTCGCCCTATCCTTTTCAACCCGATCTCTTCTCCCAACGCAAGGCTGAAAATGATCATGATCAATCCGCAGACCCAAGAGAACAACCGCGCAGCTTGGTCGTCGAAGACCTGAATCAATACTGTGAATTGAATGGCTGAGTGGAAAATGCTGGCTACAAAGGAATCGTCTGTGAAATATTGCAAGCGATGCGTGATGGCAGTCAATTTAGCATCTGAAAAATAAAGCGCCACAGAGTCGTAACTCAATCTTGCGGATGAATAAAAGAGGCTGAGAATTAAGATTGCCAGAAGCAGCCCTCTTATTGCCCTATTCCAATTGTTTGTTGACGTCTGTACCGGCTCGCCTCTGGCGACAGGTTGTAGTATGAAATTCTTGAGAGTCACGACTCCTGCTAGGAACCCCACCCCCAGAATAACGGCTGAGTTGACCGGAGTTAATTGAAAGCGCGCTGCAAGAGCCAGGAAAATCATGGAAAAGATGGCATGTCCTACCAGGAAGGAGGAGCCAAGAAACGCCCAATTTGAAATTGTAGAGTGATTCCTTTTATCGTCCAGTTTGAGTTTGTGGAGTACCAACAAACCGAGCGAAGTGTTGGCAATAGAGAAAATTCCAATTCCAATAATCGCGCGAATCAGATCGAAAATATAAGCAACGAAATCAATCCTTGCTAGTTTTACCGGGAGGTTGTAATAGCCATCAAGATTTATCCAGTGGACGTAGCTTAGCTGACCCGGAATGTAAATAAACATCGCAATGCAAAGGATGAGCCAGATTGCGAGAAGGATCTTGCCGATGCGACCTAATAATTGTTCTTTGTTCATGGATACCTTTTCGATGGTATAAATCGAGTCAAACCGTCATTGATAAGGCGTATACGTGTATGAAAATACTTGTCGTTGGGAATTATTTTTACCCTGAGCATATCGGAGGTGTTGAAATTGTTTCAGATAATTTGGTAAAACAGTATAGTGAAATGGGGCATCAAGTCAGATGGGCAGCGGCAGATGTCCCGCCGCGTTATCGGGGCGATAACCCTGACGACGTACCCATCCGCGCTTGGAATATCAGCGAAAAACAATTTGGGATTCCTTTTCCCATTCCATACCCGGAAGTGTTTTCAAAATTATATCGTAGCCTGCGCTGGTGTGATGTAGTTCATTTACACGACTGTCTTTACCCAATCACAATGCTGGCATACCTGATTGCAAAAATGACCGGAAGAGCGATCCTGATTACTCAACATACTCAACTTATTCCTTATAAAAACCGTTTGAAATCGTGGCTTCAATCGTTTGCGATGCGAACGGTAGGGTTCGCGATGCACAAATTTGCAGACCATTCTGTGTTTATCTCCGACAACACGCGAGATCATCTTCCGTTTATTACGGTCCGAATCAAAAACTACACAGTTATTCGAAATGGTATCGATACTGATTTTTTTCAACCTCAGCCTCTTGAAATAAGATCTCAAATGCGGAGAAATGTCACTGGCGATGAAAATATCCCTATATTGTTGTTCGTGGGAAGGTTGGTTAAGATTAAGGGGATTCAGTTTTTAATTCCATTGATTGCATCGCACCGGGAATGGCATTGGCTCATTGTGGGGCGTCCGGATGAATTCGACCCTTCGGAATGGAATTATCCAAATGTTACGTTCCTTGCCAGTCTCGGGTTGGAAGGAATGCGAGATTCGTACTCCGTAGCAGATTTGTCGATTCACCCTTCTGAAGTCATTGGTGTTTCGCTTACGATCCTGGAGTGTATGGCGTGCGGAACGCCCGTGATGCTCAATGAATCTGTCTTGTACAATATTCCCGACGAGGATTATGATTATTTTATCCGCGTCAAGCCAGACACCCGGCAGATCGAGTCAATGATAATTTCGCTTTTGAAAGATCGAGAAACGCTTGGTGTTTACGCGCGTAATGCAAGAGAATTTGCAACAAAACAAACTGGCTGGCGGGAAGTCGCAAGAGAATACCTAAAAATCCTCGAGAAAATCGCGCGAACCTCTTGATCACCTACTAGATTTGTGACTTTCCGATTTTTAGACCAAGTATGCTCATTACGAAACTCGTAAAAACGATCTGCCCTCCGGTGAGAATCGACAGACTGCCCCCGAAGACCAGACGAATACTGTAGTCGAACCCAATGGCTTGAAAGCCCGGTGTGTAGGAAAGAATCGTCGCTCGCGCGATCAGAAAAATTCCAAACAGGATTATAACGAAGCCCGTTGCAAGACCAACTTCGAGATTAAAGTATTTGAATAGTTTGAATAACGGCGGCGGGTTGGGTAATAGCCCAAAGTTGAACGCAAATACTCGTGTGAGGAAAGCGAACGAGAGCATACTTAACCCAAGCATCATGACCGTGCCTGCGAGGATGAAGCTATGGAAATCGAACAACCGTAAACCCGTCTTTACAGGACCGAAAAAGAGAATGAAACTGGCTGTCGCGCCTGCCGCTAGCAGGATCACGCCGGGGTACAGAAACAGCCAGCGCGGACTATAAATCAATAAGAACCGTAGATGCCGCCAGCCGTCACGGAAGGATCGCAAATGAGGCGGTCTGTCCCTGTTGTCGGGAGATAAAGTTGTAGGAACCTCGCAAACTTTCAACCCCAAGATCGAGGATTTGATGACGATCTCGCTGGCGAGCTCCATGCCGGTGGTTTGCAGATCCATCCGCCTGATCGCTTCTTTTGTAAAGCCGCGCAAACCGCAATGGAAATCTCTCGCGTCCGTTCGGAAGAATAGTCCTCCAATAAAAGAAAGGATCGGGTTGCCAATATATTTGTGATGCCACGGCATGGCGCCTTTTTTGATCCCGCCCTTGAAGCGGTTGCCCATCACCAAGTCGTATCCGTCACGAAGTTTCTCCACGAACGGCATTAAATTCACGAGGTCGTAACTTTCATCGGCGTCAGCCATGATAATGTACTTTCCTTTTGCCGCTTCGAAACCTCCGCGCAGCACGTTGCCGTATCCTTTTTGCTCAACATGAACGATCTTCGCGCCCTTGGCTTTCGCTATCTTAATTGACTGGTCTGTGCTTCCGTTATCTGCCACGATCACTTCACCGTTGACCTTGTGTTTTGCAAGGAATGATTTTGCCTGCGCCACACAAGCGCCCACAGTCCGCTCTTCGTTCAAGCAGGGCAGAACAATGCTCAACTCGATCTCGCCTTTAACTCTTGTTTGTCGAGTTTTATCCATCAGGCAGACTCCTTGCTAAGTTGCATCTCAGTTCTCTACTTCGTAAACCTCTTCTGCCACTCGAACAACTTATTTAACGCCTCGATGGGGGAGAGGCTGTTCACGTCCATGTCTTTCAATTCATCCAGCAACGGACTCGATTCGGGAAACAGTGCGGCTTGTTGCGCGGCGTGCGGATTGATCTTCACCGCTCGCCCCGAAGTTTTCTCGAGTTCCGCCATGATCTCGTTCGCGCGTTGGATGACGGGCGCGGGCAAACCCGCCAATTGCGCCACGTGGATTCCATACGAACGATCCGCGCCGCCTGCGATGATCTTGTGCAAAAAGACCACGGTCGCATCCGCTTCGCTGACTGCAACGTTGTAATTCCGCACGCCAGGCAAAAGGTCGGCGAGTTGAGTCAGTTCGTGATAATGCGTGGCGAATAAAGTTTTCGCGCGCAGTTGCGGATGATTGTGAATGTATTCGATCATGCCCCACGCGATCGAAAGCCCGTCATACGTGGATGTGCCGCGCCCGATCTCATCAAGGATCAACAGCGAGCGCGACGTGGCGTGATGCAAAATGTTCGCCGCCTCCACCATCTCGACCATGAACGTGGATTGCCCCGCGTGAATTTCATCTTGCGCGCCGATGCGCGTGAAGATTCGATCCACGAGTCCGATATCTGCCGACGCGGCTGGCACGAACGATCCCATCTGCGCCATCAACACGATCAGCGCGGTCTGCCGCAGGTATGTGGACTTGCCCGACATGTTCGGTCCCGTGATGACGCGCACCACTTCGCCTTTTTCAAAAATGACATCGTTCGGGATGTAGCGTTCGCCCTTCAACAGATGCTCGACAACTGGATGCCTACCTTCGTGGATTTCCAACCCGCTTCCCTCGCGGACTTGGGGTTTGGTGTACCCACCTAAAGCCGCCGCCTCCCCCAAAGCGGACAAGACGTCCACCTCTGCAATAGCCCGCGCCGTGGACAACAATTGATGCGCAGACTTCGCGAGTTCGGCGCATACCTCGCGGAACAGTCGCGTTTCGATCTCTTTGATTCGCTCTTCGGCATTCAACACGAGCGTTTCGTACTCTTTCATCTCCGGCGTGATGAATCGCTCGGCATTGACCAGTGTCTGCTTGCGGATGTAATGCTCTGGCGCTTTCTCCGCCGCACCGCGCGAGATTTCGATGTAGTAGCCAAAGACCTTGTTGTAGCCGACTTTGAGAGTCTTGATTCCCGTCTTCTCTCGTTCAACCGATTCGAGATTGGCGATCCAATCGCGCGCGTGCTTCGACGCGTCGATCACCGAATCCAACTCTTGCGAATACCCTGCGCGAATCACTCCCGTGTTTTGCAATGTAGATGGCGGATCGTCGTCTATTGCATTTTCCAGTAAGGTCAATTGCTCGTGAAGCAAATCAATCATCGGCAATCCGAATTCTTTCTTCTTTCCTCTTTCTTCGGTTAATTCAACCAAGGCTGGCAACGCCATCAACGTGCTTCTCATCGCCACCAGATCACGCGGTTGCGCCTGCCCAGCAATGACGCGGTTGACGAGCCGTTCAAGGTCGGCGATCGGCTTCAACGCGGCGCGAACCTCCGCGCGGACCATACCTTGCTGGACGAAATATTCCACGCCGAGTTGACGATGTTGGATCTTGTTCACGTCGAGCAGTGGCTGGCTGACCCATTGATGGATGAGTCGCTTGCCCATGGGTGTGATCGTCAGGTCGAGCGTGCCGAGCAGGGAACCTTTGCGTTCGCCGCGCAGGGTTTCGTCGAGTTCAAGGTTGCGGCGCGTGGATGCGTCGAGCGTCATAAAATCGGAGAGGTGATACGTCCGTAGTGATGTGAGTAAATTCAACGCGTCGGGTTGAGTCTCTTTGAGATATTGCACCAACGCGCCCGCCGCGCGGACGGAGAGGCTAATCGGCTTCAAACCGAATCCATCTAATGTGGAGGATTTGAAATGAGCAAGCAAAGTTTCGTTACATTTGCCCGGTTCAAATTTCCACGATGCCCAAGAGGTGAGATGACCAACGATCTCGTTTGGCAGAATTTGATTATCAGGATGCAAAATTTCGGCGGGATGCAAACGCGTCACTTCGGCGCGGAGGGATTCGACGGGGAGTTCGGTGACGGCAAATTCTCCAGTGGTGACGTCGGCGTAGGAAACTGAAGCAGATTGCCCGTCCAACAGAACCGAGGCGAGGTAGTTGTTCGCGTCGCCCGGCAGGAGTCCCGGCTCGGTCACGGTCCCCGGAGTCACCACGCGGATCACCTTGCGCGGAAATAATCCTTTGACGGGTGTGTCGCCGACTTGTTCGCAGATGGCGACATGATAGCCCTTTTCGATGAGCCGCCCCAGATAATTTTCGACGGCGTGATATGGGATGCCAGCGAGCGGCACGCGCGTGCCTTTGCCGATGGGCTTCGAGGTGAGGACGATGTCGAGTTCGCGCGCGGTGATCTCGGCGTCTTCGTCGAAGGTTTCATAAAAATCGCCGAGGCGAAAAAATAGGATCGTGTTCGGGTGTTCGCGCTTGATCTCAAGATACTGCTGGCGGATCGGAGTGACATCGTCGTTGGGCATAGCGTGATTTTACTATGAGGTTGTATAATTTCCCGTCATTGCGAGGTGATGAATTTCCGCCGAAGCAATCTACGACATTTTGAGACTGCTTCGCAACTTGCGCTCGCAGCGACATGGAGATGAAATGTATAAACTTGTTTTAGTCCGTCATGGGCAAAGCGTTTGGAATCTCGAAAACCGATTCACAGGTTGGACGGATGTCGGTCTGACCGAGCAAGGCAGGGCGGAGGCGCACGAAGCGGGTCGCCTCTTGAAATCGGAAGGATTCGTTTTCGATGTCGCGTACACCTCCGTGTTGAAACGTGCGATCCAAACGTTGTGGACGGTCTTGCAGGAATTGAACCTCGAATGGATTCCCGTCACGAAGGCGTGGCAGTTGAACGAACGTCATTATGGCTCGCTCCAAGGATTGAACAAATCGGAAATGGCGGAAAAATATGGCGAGGCGCAAGTAAAAATTTGGCGGCGAAGTTATGACGTGCCGCCGCCCGCGTTGGAATTGACGGATGAACGTCATCCGAAATTCGATCCGCGTTACGCTTCGTTGACGCCCGAACAGTTGCCCGCCACCGAATCGCTTAAGCTCACGCTGGATCGCGTTCTCCCTTATTGGCATTCAACGTTGGTGCCCGCGATCCAATCGGGCAAGCGTGTGATCGTTGCCGCGCACGGGAATAGTATCCGCGCATTGGTGAAATATCTGGATCATATTTCGGACGCTGAGATCACGGAGTTGAACATTCCAACAGGCGTTCCGCTTGTGTATGAATTGGATAAAGACTTAAAGCCAATGAAGAATTATTATCTCGGCGACCCAGAGGAGGCGGCAAAGAAAGCCGCGGCGGTGGCAGGGCAGGGGAAAGCGAAATGACTAGATCCCTAAACTCCGAGGTCTTTAAGACCTCGGAGTTTTCCACTCAACTCCCGCGCGAATTTTTATACGAACTGCATAAACACTTCACGGGTGATATCCGCACCGATTCGGCTTCGCGGATTCTGTACAGCACCGACGCGAGCATCTATCAGATGGAGCCGCTGGGCGTTGTGATCCCGCGCGCGCAAGAGGAGTTGCATGCGGCGGTTGAACTCGCGGCGAAATACAAGATTCCTATATTGCCGCGTGGGGCAGGGACTTCGCTGGCGGGGCAGGCAGTTGGCGAGGCGTTGATACTCGATTGCTCGCGCTGGTTGGACAAGATCATTGAGATCAACGCGCAGGAACGATTTGCAATTGTCGAACCTGGCGTTGTCCTTGCCGACCTGAACAAAGCCGCCTCAAAACACGGATTGATGTTTGGTCCCGACCCTGCCTCAGGCGAACGCGCAACACTGGGCGGCATGATCGCAAACAACTCGACGGGCGCGCATTCGATCGTCTACGGCGTGAGCGCGGATCATATTTTGGAAGCGGATGTAATTTTGGGAGATGGGACTCTTGCGACGTGGGGAGAAGTAAATGAAAAGTTAGCAGTGAGCGGTGACAAGTTATCAGTGAGCAGTGCACAGTCGCGGGTGTTTGCGGCGGTGTTCGAGATTCGTGATAAGTACGCGGAGGCGATAAAGCAGAATTATCCAAGGACGTGGCGGAACGCGGCGGGGTATCGGTTGAATTATTTGTTGCCGTGGACGGCATCCGCGCCGCCGCGCTGGGACGGGGCGTATCCGCGCGTTTCAAATTTGAATCTCGCGCCATTGATCGCGGGATCGGAAGGCACGCTGGCTGTGATCCGCAGGATGAAAGTGAATCTAGTGCCAAAGCCAAAGCATACGATCTTGGCTGTCCTTTCATATGCAAGCGTAGCAGAGGCGTGCGACGATGCGCCGCGCTTGCTGTCTCACAACCCGTCGGCGATCGAGTTGATTCCGAAGACAATTATCCGCGCGGCGCGCAACTCGGCGGGATACGCGAGCGAGGCAAGTTGGATTGATGGCGATCCTGCCGCGTTATTGGTCGTGGAGTTTAGCGGTGATGAGCCGAAAGAGTTGTTGATGAAAGCGAAGAGTCTCGATTCGGCGCAAAGCGCTTCGACTTCGGTCTTCGTCTCCGCTCCGCTTCGCTCAGACCTCCGCTCAGTGCGGAAGGGCGGAAAGATTTTTATCGCCGAATCAAATGAAGATCAGGCGCGGATTTGGAATGTCCGCAAGATGGGGCTGGGCTTGTTGGATTCGCAACCGCGTTCGGCGCGCCCGATCGCGTTCATTGAAGATTGCGCGATACCTGTCGAGCAACTTGGCGCGTTCGTGCGCGAGGTGGAGAAAATTTTATCCGCGCATGGGACGGAAGGCGGGATCTATGCTCACGCGTCGGCGGGATGTTTGCACATTCGCCCTGTGTTGGATCTGAAGACGAGTCGCGGCGTGGAGAGTCTGCGCTCGATCAGCGAGGCGGTTCTTTCTCTGACGTTGAGCCTGGGTGGCGCGATGAGCAGTGAACACGGTGACGGTTTGGCGCGCTCCGAGCATCTCGCGCGCGCATACGGCGCGGAGGTGATGGACGCGATGCGTCTGCTGAAAAACGCGGCGGACCCGAATCGTATTATGAACCCAGGCAAGATCATTGATCCGCAAAAGATGGATACGAATCTGCGCTATGGTGTTGACTATAAAACGAACGCATGGAAACCAAATCTTTCGTTCGTTCGGCAGGGCGGGTTCGAGATGGCTGTCGAGCAGTGCAATGGTCAAGGCGTGTGCAGAAAATCAACGGGCGTGATGTGTCCATCGTTTCAAGCGACGAGAGATGAGATGTATTCCACGAGGGGGAGGGCGAATCTCTTGCGCAAGTTAATACGTAATACGAAATACGAAGTAGGTACTGCGTACTCCGTACTGCGTAAGGGCGAGGTGGTGGAATCAACATTCCAAGCGCTGGATTTGTGTTTGGCTTGCAAAGGCTGTAAAGCGGAATGTCCCAGCGGCGTGGACATGGCGAAGTTGAAGTATGAATTTGAGAACGAATATTACAAGACGCATCGCCGTCCGCTGCGCGATTATGTGTTTGGATATTTTCACGTCGCGGCGAAGATGATGTCGTACGTCGCGCCGCTTACGAATGGGTTGATGGATTTCGCGCCGACGAAGAAACTGATCGCAAAGGTGTTGGGGTTAGCGGAAGAGAGGGCGTTGCCGAAGATCGCTATGTCATTGCGAGCGAAGCGAAGCAATCTCCTTGCAAGCCGTAATTTAGGTGAAGAACAGGAGATTGCTTCGTCGCCGCTACGCGGCTCCTCGCAACGACATTTGGTAATTTATTTACCCGATGTATTCTCCCGTTACATCGAACCTCAAGTTGAGGAAGCGGCGTTGGAGGTGTTGACGATGTGCGGATACGATGTCCGCGTGTTGCCGATCGTTGGCGCGGGGGCGTCTCTGCTCTCGAAGGGATTCGTGGACGCGGCGCGGCGTCACGCGTGGAAAACGCTGGGGTTGTTGAATCAGGTTGACCCGTCGCGTGAAGCGTTTATCGTCGGGGTGGAGCCTCCAGAAATTTATCTTCTGAAAAATGATTACGCGGACTTGCTTCGTGAATCCACTGAGGAGATTCGCGCGCGTGAATCGAAAGTCTGGTTGTTGGATGAATTCTTGTTGCGTTCGTCGGAGTTCGGTGCTCTGCGCGTAGCCAGACTGGGAGGTCAACTGGGGGATCAAATGGGAAATCAAAATCAAAGTGGAAATAAAAACCAAAAGATAAAATTTCATCCGCATTGCCATCAGCGCGCGGAGGGACCGTCGGTGGATGGAGTCGCGAGCGGGGCGAGGGCAAGCGTGGAGTTGTTGCGCGCGTGCGGCTTCGACGTGGAGTTGAGCGACGCGAGTTGCTGCGGCATGGCGGGGACGTTCGGTTTCGAGGCGGAGCATTATGAGGTTTCGATGAAAGTGTTTGAGAAATTGGATAGTAGAGATTGGAAACATAGAGGATTAGAAATTGCTTCCACTGGCGCGGCGTGTCGAATGCAAGTACAGCATGGAAGCGGACTCGAAGCGCGGCATCCAATTGAGCTGGTGAGGGATTGGTTGGCGAAAGAAGGTAGACGATAGACCTGCCTGCTTCAGAATGACGGTTTACGAAAGATAATAGACGTGTCAAAGATCAATATCATCCAACAGGGACGTTCTGGCAAGATTCAATATATTGAAGGCGCGTTGTTCAAAAAGAACATGTGCGAGTTTTATTGGGAGTTCGGCGGGGGCGAAGCGGTGGCAATTATCTCGTTCCCGAAAACGGATGCGGAATGGGATAAGCAATATCCCTGGGCGAAGGGAAGGCGCATGGAGATCGTGACAGACATGGCAGAACAAGTCCGGCGGGAGAAGTCGCCCACCTCGATACTTAAATGGGAAGCGGGAAGCGTTCTATTGGTGAGCGGTTGAGATGAAAACATCCTATCAAAAAGTTGGACTGGTGCTTGGCGGATACATTCTTGCATGCCTTGCGGCGGGCGGCGCAGTGTACGTCAATCACCTGTTTACGCCAGATGATGTGGCTCAGGCTTCCGCGGGTATGTCTACATTTGGCGACTTGATCCTTTTTGTCGCTGCGTTCTTTGTGCTTTCGCTCATGCCCACTGGGCTGGCGTTGTTCTTTCTGTTCAAGAAATTGCAGGCAGGTAAAATTTCCGTGGATTGAGTTAGCCTTGATCTGTGTTCATCCCCTTGCTCGAACGATTCTGCTTGTATTGGGAATCGTCTTTGCTATTAGCGTGGTTGCCATTCCGTTTTTGAGAAAGAAGTGGGGCAGGAGGTCCTACTTATGCCTTTCAATTCTCCTGGGTCTGATTCTGGTCGTTTTGTGGCTAGGATCGTATTCATACTCGCCATTGGAATACTTCGGTGAGCAGAACCTGCGCGAAATTAGTTTTCTCGTCACCAGGTCGGGACGCGTCAACGAGCCTGTGGCTTCAGGGGAGACGATCACCCTGAAGGCGGGTTCTCCTGCGGCGATCGCCGTATTATCCGCAGTGCCGACCCAGAATTGCCAATGGATGTCATTGAATCACGGGGCGTGGGATGATGCCAATAACTGCGATACGACTTACGCGGCTCCAGATGCGGAATTCGACATTTTGCTCAACGTTGAACTGGCATGCGGTCTGCCTTCGACGCGCGCGCAGATCAAGGTCAGCATCTTGCCCTAGTCCGCTGGTGACGGCGGCTTACCGTTCACGGGCTTGGTTGGCGAGTTGACTCAGGACTTCCCGAACGAAATTAATATCATTGGAATAAAAAAATGCGGTTACAATACACCCATGGCGACGCCCAGTTATATCCTTGTAGTGGATGATATTCCCGACATCCTCAACCTGCTGAATACCACCCTCACCTTCACCGGTCATCGTGTGGTCACTGCCCGCAATGGGCAGGAGGCGCTCGATCAGATCAAGAAAGAGCGACCCGCGCTCGTCATTGCGGATATTCTCATGCCCGTCATGGACGGTTTCACCCTTGTCCATCACCTGCGCATTGACCCCGCCACCCGGGATCTCCCGATCGTTTTCCTTTCTGCCACGTATGTCACGCCCGAAGACAAGGATTTTGCCCTCGCCATCGGCGTCAATCGCTTTATCGAAAAGCCGGTGGATATCGAATCCTTCATTCCCGCCATCGCCGAGATACTCGCTCAAGAGGCGAAACCCGCACAGCAAACCATCAGCGATTATGAATTCTACGACGGCTATCGCAAACGCCTCGAGACGAAACTGCATCACAAGAACGCGCAGGTCACCCGTTCGGAGCGCCTGCTAAGCACCACGCGAGACGAAGCGGAAAAACACACCATTCTGAAATCACTGGAAGATGCCCGTGTCGAGAGCGACGAGATTCTAAAACTTCTCGAACAGATCCGCAATCGCATGGACGAATTCAAGAAGCCCGAATAAAACGAAAAACAGCCGCCTCCAATTTTGAGGCGGCTGTTTTTTGTCACAGTGTTCGGCTATTTGACCTTGAGATTCACGATCCCGCTGAACGCCAACGCGACCCATTTCCCTTTTTCGACCTCCACCCACACGCTAGTTGATTGCAGCCGCCTGCCGCTGAACGTTTTTCCTTTTTGCAACTGCCCAACGATCGCGTGCTCCACGCCGGGTCCATTGCGGACGTTCAATAGTTCAGAGGTGACTTCAAAAGTCAGGGTGGATGGTATCTTCACCGCGTCGGGGATGTCTGTACTGACCGCCTCATCCGATGTGGAGGTTGATTCGCCAGCGGAGAAATACGGCATCGGGTCGACATATCCCTTGTAGGGCGGGTTCTCGCCGTCGATCTTCAACCCGAAGTGCAAATGCGGACCGGTGCTCGCGCCGGTGTTGTTGCTGTGTCCGATCACCGCGCCGACCTTCACTTTTTGTCCCGCAGAGACCGTTGCGTTGGCGAGATGCGCGTAATACGTGTAATAGGTTTTACTCCCATCCACGTGACTGAGCTTGACGTAGTTGCCGTAGCCGCCGTTTTCGAAGCCGACCAAAGCCACCGTGCCTGCCGCCGCCGCGTTGACCGGTGTTCCGTTGGGAATTCCGTAGTCAATGCCGTTGTGACCGGGAAAGCCGAACTTTTTATAGAAATCTGGGTTCTCGCCGAACAATTGGGTAATGGGTCCGTTGACTGGAACGCTCAATTTGATTGCCATGATTACTCTCCTCTGCTCCTATGGTTGTAGTGATGATAACACCGGGTAACGTCAATGCGATGCGGTCAGCGTGTGCGCCGCAATGCCGAACGCGACCGCCGCGTTGAAGGATTTCTTCTCTCCGCGCATGGGAATGAAAAAGACGCGCTCGCATAAACTGAGCAGTTGAGGGTCGACGCCGGTGATTTCATTCCCAACGATAAGCACAGTGTCGGTTTTGGGTTTCTTCATCGCGCGAATTGACGACGCCTTCTCATGTTCTTCCAGCCCGATGATCTTCCAGCCTACTTTCTTCAAGCCTTTGACCAATTTCACCGCGTCTTTGTGATACGACCACGGCACGGAATCCTCCGCGCCGAGCGATGTCTTCTGCACCGCGTTGTTTTCCGGTGTGGGCGTGATGCCGCACAGATAGGCGTGCATGAATCCTAATCCTTCCGCGCTTCGCAAGATGGATCCCACATTTCCCGCCGAGCGGATGTTATCGAGAAGTACGGCGAATCCTCCTGTCCCAGCGGGGGAGGGGCTGGGGGCGAGGGAATGCAGCCGCTCGCGAATCAGATTTCCCTTGTGCGCGACGCGCGTCTCTCCCATGCAGATCGGACAGCGTGCCGCGCGCGCTTGCCCGGTCAGCATCGGGTAGCGTAATCCGCAACTTTTGCAAACGCGAATCTCAAACGGTTGTTCAGCCATCGGGTATGATTATACACAGCATGAAATATATTCTGTTCAATAAGCCGTATGGCGTGCTGTCGCAATTTACCGACGAGGGCACGGGACACGACACGCTCAAAAAATTTATCAGCGTGCCGGGCGTGTATGCCGCGGGGCGGCTCGACCGCGATAGCGAAGGGCTGTTGCTTCTTACTGACGACGGCGCGCTCATCAAAAAAATTTCGGATCCGAAACATCATGTGGAAAAAACATATTGGGTGATGATCGAAGGCGAGCCGACGCCGCAGAAGTTGAGTCAACTTGAAAATGGGATTCAACTTAAAGAGTATCGGACTCGCCCGTGCAAAGCCCGCCTCATTTCGGACCCCAGCCTGCCTCCGCGAACCAAGCCTGTCACCCCTCATGGACCCACCGCATGGATCGAGATCAAACTGCGCGAGGGGAAGAAGCGGCAAGTGCGTCACATGACGGCGGCGATTGGCTTGTTCACATTGCGCCTTGTGCGCGTCGCCATCGGCTCTATCGAATTGGGAGATCTAGAATCAGGTCGTTGGCGCGAGTTGACCGCAGATGAGATTCGCTCGTTGAAAAAATAGGAATCAATAAGACGGCGCATGAAAATGCGCCGTCTTGTTTGTTTGCAAATTTTTACTGAGGAACTTGAAAACGCAGGATTCGATTATTGCCTGCGTCGGTCACCCAGACGAATCCTTGCGGGTCAACGGTGATGCCGGAGGGCAGACCGAACAGATCGGGTCCATCGCCGAAATCGCCCCACGTGCGGATGAATTCGCCCGACGAGGTAAATTCGATCACGCGATAACCTTCCGGGTCGGTGATGAAAACGTGATTATTCGCGTCCACCGCGATGTACGGTTTGTTATCGAGCGATTGACCGAACCAGCCGTTCACATCCCATTGCGCGAGAGGCTCGAACGAAATGCCTCCGCCGCTGGCTTCGATGGGAATGAACGACTGGACGCGTTGATTCCACGTATCGGTGACGTACACGGCGCCGTCGCTTCCCACAGCCACGTCAACCGGCTCGTCGAACTGACCGGGGTCGAATCCGCCGGAGCCGAATTCAGTGAGATAGTTCCCGTCTTTATCATACACAACGATGCGTTTATTGCCGGTATCGGCGACAAACACACGTCCTTTTGCGTCTACTGCGATGCCGCGCGGTCCCCAGAAATAGTAATTTGAGTTTGGGTCATCCGGCAAAGGCTGACCAAATGTCCCCCACATTTTGAGCGGCTGTCCATCGCGCGAGAATTTTTGCACGCGGCTGTTCCACGTGTCGGTCACATACACCGAACCGTCCGGTCCGACCGCCACGCCCCACGGTTCGAAGAAAGTTCCGATCGGCGCGTTGCCGGAACTGATGTCGGCGTACGACCCCCACTCGTTGATGAGGCTTCCATCCGCCGCGATATGGAGTATGCGATGGTTGCCGGTGTCTGCTACGTAGAAGTCGCCGTTGCGGCCCGCAGCGATGGAACGCGGCGCGTTGAATCCCGAGGGTGGATAATTTCCACCGCCAAGCACTTGGTCTGCCGCGAGGGTGATCGTGCCAGACTCATACGGGTCAACAGTGGGCGCCGCCGCCGAAGGTCCAACTCCGTAGTTCCAGATCTGCGAAGCCACATCCTTGCGAACGTATAGCCTCATTTGGTCTGAGGGATCCCAGGTCGTGAGAGTCATTCTGGTGTTGCCAGTCGCTTGCGCGTAACGCGTGTAATCGCGGTTGAACCAGATGTCGAAAATGCCGGCGCGGATGTCCGAGTTTGTGATCGCATTGAGGACGCGCGCGCGGTCTAACCCGAAATAATCCTGATTGGGCCACCACATGCGGATGTAATCGAACCGATAGTAGCCGTCGCCCAGCGCGGCTTCGATCTTATCGAAGTTCTTCTGGTCAACGATCACGGCAACCGCCTCGCGCAAGGCGCGCGTGGGCTGGTCGAATGAACGTTGCGCCGTGAAATCGCGCAGGTACCAAACGACGGGCCACGAAACGCCGGTGTCCGGCGCGCTCGCATCGTAGGCGATGATCGCGTTCAAGCCGCCGGTCGTTCGCTCGGAGATCTCCTCCACTTGCGCGACCACTTCTTTGACTCCCCCGGCTCCATGCGCGTACACGAGATATTCTGTCGCGTCGTTGTAGTTGATATAACTCGCGCGGAATGAAGTCCGCGCAGTTTGGATGGCGAGCAATCCGAAAATAGCAATGACCGTCCATTCAACCAGCGCGGTGGGACGAGGAAGACGCGACAGCCAGATCGTCCCGCCGATGCTAAGCAGTAATGCGATGAATGCGGCGGCGAACTTTATCCCATAAGAGCCGATCGCGACCGAGTCCGCGCCCGCTGTTGATTGGAGCGATAACAACCACGCGCCGTTGATGATGCTCGAGCCGATGGTGATGAATATCAACGAAGCCAGCAAGATCACCCCAAGGCTTGCGAGGTCTTGGCGCATCAGCGAGAACAACAATACGCCCGCGCCGACCGCGATGAGCAACGGGAAAATAAAACCGGATGTGGCTTGCAATTGCGCGAGCGATGTCCCTTGGAATGGGGGAGTGGCTCCAAATATTGACCGCATGATGCTGAACACAGAGATCGCGAACACGGCCGTCACGCAAAGCGCGATCAACGGCTTCCACGAGGTTGCCTCCGAAATTTTTCGCGCCGCCGAATCGATCACCTGGCCGATCGCCCATCCCGATAACAGGATCATGGGCCACGCCATGTGATACGTTAGCCACGGCATTCTTTCCCCGGCGACCGTAAACGCCGCAATGCTCGAGATAGACCACCACGTCAGCAGCGCGAAGAAGACTCCGAACATGGTTTCCTTCGGGTCTGGATTCGCCTCCGCTTCTAACGCAGGGTCAGCCTGTTTCTGTTTAAATAGTTTATTCAAGCCCAAGCCGATCGCGGCTATCGTGCCGATGGCGGGCAGGAACTCGTACATGGGGATCTGCACCAACAGATAAAAATATTCCGGCTGACTTCCACGCTCCACGCCTTGTTGCACCAGCCAATATCCCAGCGAGCCGACGATGCCGGTGAAAAATCCGCCGGGGTTTGTGAAGAAGGTCGTGTACAAGAGAGTGAACACTCCCCAGTACAACGCGCCGAATTTCCACCACTCGCGGTTCCAAAGTTGCCCAATGAGAATAGACGCGATCAGGAAGATCGCGATGAACGTGCCGATGATCAGCATGGACCGCATGTCCATGCCGGCAACCTGCGCCGCTTCGGTGGGCAGTACCACATTCAAAGACTTGCTTAGTTTATTGATAGGGAAGGGGGTAAGCATCGGCAACACGAAGGTGCCGAGAAGTATCATCAGATCGAACGAACGCTCTTGCAACAAATTCCCCCAGCCATACCCAATGATAAGAATTACAACCGCGGCGGCAAACGCGACAGCCGCAAGCGCTAACAAAATGGTTGCAACCGTCCCTGCGCCGGAGGAAGCGGCAAGCGGCGATTGCGACCCGTCTGGGTTGGCTGGCGCGGCAGTTTCAGTGGCGGTGATCGTCGACGGGTGGCGGTTCGCCAGCGAAATACCGGCTCCAATACTCCCAAATATGAACGCGACTGCTAATACAATAACAAATGCCCGATAGTAACTCACCTTTTCTTCCCACGGACGCCGCGTGACGCGCGCGATGAAATAGAATCCCAGGAACAGCAATGCTTGCGCTGTGTAGATGAAGGCGGTTTCTTTCGACGTGAAGTGCAACAGGGTAGCGGCGGTGACGAAATACAGATACTTCCTTTCGCCGCTTTCCATGTAACGCAAGATCGCGTATAAAAGCAAGATTCCCGAAAATCCGACAAATGATTCATTGCGCACGTAACGCCCGTAATACAGCATGTACGGCGAAATGACCATCAACAACGCGGCGACGATCATTCCCCACTTGCCAAGATACCTGCGCCAATACCAAACCATCCATACTGTGGCAATGCTGAATAACACAGACGGGATGCGCGCGGTGAAATCCGATACGCCGAACAAGTAATAAGCCAGCGCAATGACGTGGAATTGATACGGTCCGTGCATCATCGGCGAGTGCTCGTATCCCTGCCCGCGGTATAACAGCCACGAGAAATACGTGTGCAGGCTTTCATCGTGACTCATCACGCGCGCTCCGAGATCATAGAAACGGGTGACGATGGCGAGGATCATGATGCCGGCAAAAAATGCGATCTCGTAAGTAACCGCCGGTATGGATGGGTGGATGGGGCGCTGGAGCCAGTTTGTTTGTTGATTGTTCATTGGGGAATAGACCTGTGTAGGATGGGGTGACTTATACTTCAATCCGAAAGTTCTGACAAGTTTGCGTGTAATTTTCCGTTAAGGATTATTGATTGGGCGTGTACGTGGTCAATTGCATGAGCGGCGTAAAGGTGGTGATGATGGTTGGGGGGTAGGCGGTAAACGTCGGGGTAGATGCGCAGGCTGGGATGGTTAGCTCCATGCCGGGTTGCACGGTCGTCTCCTGGAGGTTGTTGGCTTCCAAAATGGATACTTCATCTACCGCGAAGCGTTGCGCGATGTTTTCGAGCGTATCGCCGGGCTGAGTTTTGTAAACGATGTTTTGGCATGCCTGTGAACTGTCGTTTGTGCTTGTCGTTTGCAGTGAGGGTGTTGGGTTGGGAAGGATCACAACCGGCAGGGTCGCGCTTTTATGCGGATTTGGTTTGCTGAATTGCCAGATGCTCAGCGCGATCACAGCAAAGAACATGCCAAGCATTGCCAATCGCGTAGCCAAAACAGGGCTTTTGAAATTCTTCTTACTCGCTCCTCCTCGAATGAGATCTAGCGAGAGGGGCAGGGGCTTAACTGCCCAATGTTTTTTCATAGACGCGCGTAAAACCGATTCAACATCCTTGATCTCGCGTGTGTAAGTTTGGCATGAAGTACATGCGGCAAGATGGTCTGCCAGAATCGCTCGCTTGTCCGGCGATATCGAATCGTCAAGGCTGAACTCGATCAACGTACGGGCATCTTCATGCGTAATGCGCATTAGACCTTGTCTCCATGAATTTCTTTCAGGGCGATCCTCAACCGCTCGCGGGCAGTATGCAGCCGGGAATGGACGGTCCCTTCGCTGATCGAAAGTATTTCGGCGATCTCGCGGACAGACAATTCTTGAAAGTATCTCAATACCATAACCATGCGGTGCTTTTCATCCAGTTCGTTCAACGCGTCCCAGGCTGCTCTTTCTTTTTCGGTTTGGATAACACGCTCTTCAAGTGTTGGCTGTTTTCGTGTTTCGATCTGAAATACTACCGTCAGCGTATTATGCAGTCTTTCTAAAACTTTTCGCTTGCGCAACCGGTTTCGGCTTATGTTCAACGCGATCGCGCAAAGCCATGCCTTGAGCGATGATCTTTCCTGATAATTCGTCAGCGCCTTCAATGCCGCGATAAACGTATCCTGAGCCGCTTCGCGCGCTTCGCTCGGGTCTTGTAAAACGGAAAGCGCTAATCGAAATACATCCGTTTCATAGTTACGCACGAATATCTCAATGGCTTGTTCGTCTCCTTCGATACATCTTTCGATGAGCCGTGCCGGATCGGAATATTCCATGCCTTCTGTGTAATTAACGCGCGCGAGGGGAAATACCTTCATTTGAGTTTTAATTGAATCTGCGCGTAGTCAATAACCACCACATTATCTAACCGGGAAAAATTTGACTCAAACAGCCCCAGCCAATTGACCACATCCGGCATGGATATCGATTCCCCGCCTCATGCGGATCGTGCACGGAATTCCAGCCTGCTCCAGCGACTCTTTGAATTTTGCCGCCCTTTCGCGCGACGTGGCTTGACCGTTATATCCCGTAGTGGGGTTGAGGGGGATGGCGTTGACGTGGCACATCAACCCTTTGAGCCGCGTTGCAAGTTTCTTCGCCACTTCAGGCGAATCGTTGACTCCATGAATTAGCGCCCACTCGAATGTGATACGCCGATGCGTTTGCTCGACATAATATTTGCACGCTTCGATCACATCGTCAATTTTATAGCGCTTGTTGACAGGCAACATCGCCACACGCGACTCATCGTCCGCGGCGTGGAGGGAGATGGCGAGGTTCACCTGTCGCTTCTCGTCGGCGAAACGTCGAATTTGTGGAACCAGTCCCACCGTCGAGATAGTGAAGCGGCGGGCGCCGAAGTTGAATCCGCTTGGATCGTTGAGTCGGTCTATCGCGTCCATCGTGTTGTCGTAATTGTGGAAGGGTTCGCCCATGCCCATGAGGACGATGTTGGTGACGACTTCGTCTCGCTCTTTCAACATGCGCGCGTAAAACAAAACCTGCGCGATGATCTCGCCGCTCGAAAGGTGACGTTTGAAACCCATCTGCCCTGTCGCGCAGAAGACGCATCCCATCGCGCAACCTGCTTGCGTGGAAATGCAAAGCGTGCGCCGATTCTTCGCGCCGCGCAAGTTCTCGCTGTTCGGAGCAGATGCTTTGATCTGCGGATTATCCGCTGGGTCGCCATATTTCATCAGCACGGCTTCGATCAAATTTTTATCAGGCAGTTCAAGCAATGTTTTGCGCGTGAAGCCATCGGATGAATCGAGATAGGTTTTCACATTGAATGGAGAGAATGTCACATGCTCCGCAAGTTTCTCGCGTAGTGACTTGGAAAGATTCGTGAATTGCTCGGGCGAATCATAGAGATGTTGGTACAGTCCCTGCCAGATCTGCGTCGCACGATAGGCGGGTTCGTTCCATTCATTCAAGAGATTTGTGAGGGAAGGGAGATCTAAATCGTAAATCAGCATGCAAACATTATACAGTAGGGGCGGACGGCCGTCCGCCCCTACGAGATCATTCAACCAAATTTGCCAAATCTACTGCGATCAAATCAATCTTCGGCGACCATGCCTCAGCCTGTTCCCTTGTTGCAACTCCGCTCAGCACCAACGCGCATGGACATCCCACCGCCTGCCCCGCGGCGATGTCGGTTTCGAGTCTGTCGCCGACGACGAGCGTCTCTTCCTTGTTTGTGCCGAGTCGTTCGAGCGAGAGTTCCATCATAAAGGGAAATGGCTTGCCCGCGTAAATCGGCTCGACGCCTGTTGCAGTTGTGACGACCGAGAGCCACGCGCCTGCGCCGGGGATCTCTCCGCGCGGGGTGGGGAAGGTCTTGTCGGGGTTCGTCGCATAGAACGGAACGCCGCGCCGCACAAGCAACGTCGCCTCGCGCATTTTGTTGAAGTTGACCTCGCGGTCAATGCCCATCACAGCGATCTCAGCCTCTTGCGCGCGTTCAATGGACAAAATCTCAAATCCTTTTTCTTCCAGCGCGGTACGAGTCCCATCTTCGCCGACCATGAAAACTTTCGTCCCGCGTGGAAAGCTTTGACCAAGCATATACGCCGTCCCAAGCGCGGATGTTATCACCTGTTGAGTCGAAACACGCACGCCAAGTTTTTCCAGCGTCGTCACATATTGTTCGGGCGTTTTCGTTCCGTTGTTGGTGGCGAAAACATATTTCAATCCGCGCGCTTCGATGCGTTTGAAAATTTCAGGCAAATTACCGATGGGTGAATCAGACCGCCAGATCACGCCATCCATGTCGAGGATGAGGGCTTTGATATTGGTTGGAAGCATAGTCCGCGATTATAACTTTAAACAAAAAGCCCGCCGATTTCTCAACGGGCTTTCGACTATCCGACTAGAAGACTAGCAGACTATTTAACTTTCTCCGGCACTTCCAACACCTGATCCACCAAACCATACTCGACGGCTTGCTTGGCTTCGAGATAGTAATCGCGGTCGCTGTCGCGTTCGATCACCTCAAGCGGCTGATTGGTGTGTTTTGCGAGAATGCCGAGCAACAACGCCTTCAAGCGCAGGATCTGTTTGGCTTGAATTTCAATGTCGGTTGCCTGACCTTGCGCGCCGCCAAGCGGTTGGTGCATATGGATCGTCGAGTTCGGCAGGGCGTAGCGCCTGCCTTTTGTTCCCGCGGCAAGCAGAACGGTCCCGAAAGACGCGGTGACTCCAACCGCCACCGTGCTGATCGGGTTCGAGATCATCTGCATCGTGTCGTAGATCGCGAGTCCCGCATAGATCACGCCGCCCGGCGAATTGATATACATCTGAATTTCTTTTTCAGGGTCTTCGTGATTCAAGAACAACAGCTGCGCCACGATCACATTTGCAACCTGGTCGTCAATCGGCGTGCCGAGAAAAATGATTCGCTCTTTGAGCAGAAGCGAGTAAATATCATAGGCGCGCTCTCCGCGGCCCGTGTTTTCCACAACCATCGGGACAATGCTTTTAAAGTTTGGGATCATGGGTAATCTCCTTTTCGATTGGGCAGATGATACAGCCCAAATATAGGATTTTCGTTAACTCTTTGATTCCTCTTCGGATGAAGAACCCGCTTCGCTCTCATCCTTCGACTCGCTCAGGACGGCGGGGACAGCTGGTTCAGCCTCGGCTACTTTTTCTTCCTCTTGAGCCTGCTCGGCTTTCATCGCCGCGGCTTCGGCTTTTCTCTCCTCAGGCGATTTGTACTCGCCCACCGCAATAGACTTCAACATCTCCAACGCGCGGCGTGTCATCACGCGGTTCGCCGATTCCATCGCAACCGCCTGCGCCAATTGTTGTTGACCCTTCTTTCCGCCACGGACTTTGCTCAAGTCCATGCCTTGCATGGCAAGCGCGTTCAGCGTCTGGCTGAATTCATTGTCGAGGGCTTCATTGTCCACTTCGATCTCTTCCTTGCGGACGATCTCATCAAGGATCAACGAACGTTCGAAGCGTTTCTTCGCAACAGGCTTCACTTCGTCTTCGATGAATTGCTCGCGCGTGGTGTTCCGCAATTTGAAGTAAGTATCCAAATCCATGCCTTGTTGGCTGAGGCGCTGAGTCAGGTCGCTGAGCACATGTTCGCCTTCGTGCTCGAGCGAGTGTTGGTGATATTTGAACGTCGCGCCTTCTTTGATCTTCTCGATCAAGTCAACAAAATACTTATCGTCGTAATCTGCCTTCGAGCGGTTTTCCACATCTTTGGTCACCATGTCGCGCAGTTCGGCAAGCGTCTCGCCCGCGCCGACGGTTTTCGCAAACTCGTCGTCCAACTCCGGCAACGTCATCGCGCGGACAGTTTTCACCGTGACGGTCATCTCCGCGCTTTTGCCTTGTAATTCCTCGAGATCATGATCGGCAGGGAAATCGTGCGTAATCGTCTTTGTGTCGCCGGGTTTCATGCCCACGAGTTGCTTGGCGAAACCTGCAAAGGGCCACTCAACATCGCGCTCGTCCTTGCGGACAACGGTTGCGAAACCTTCACGCTTTAACTCCGGCATTTCCGATTCCACGTCCACTTGAACATAATCTCCCTCTTGTACTTCACGCTCGACGGTTTCAGTCGTCGCATACATCTGGCGGAGTTCGTCTATCGCCGCGTCTACATCTTTGGACTCGGGAGCGGCTAACTCGTAGGGCATCCGAATCGAATGATAGTCACCTAAGTCCACTTCGGGCGCGAGCGGAATTTTGAAGATCAACTTCGGCGGGTCCAGCGACTCGATATTTTCCAATCTGCCCGACGCGCCCGGGTTCACATCCGCTTCTGTGAGAATGTTCGAGTATTCGCCGTCGATGAAATAATCAATCGCCTGCTCGACGATGGCTTGCTCGCCGTAATTCAACACCACCATGTGATACGGCGCCTTGCCCGGTCGGAAGCCGGCGATCTTTCCGCGCTCAGAAATTTTCCGAGCCGCGCGGCGTTTGTAGGTTTCTAACTTTTCGGGTTCTACTTCAACCACAAGTTTCGCTTCGTGGTTCTCTTCGATTGTCTTTTCGATTTTCAACGTGTTCTCCATGAATCTCCCTCTCCCTTCGGGAGAGGGTTGGGGTGAGGGTTTAATTTGGTGAGGACGGAGAGAGTCGAACTCTCAAGCCTTGCGGCACAGCATCCTAAGTGCTGCGTGTCTGCCAGTTCCACCACGTCCCCGAGGTTCAGTAATCAGTTATCAGTGAACAGTAATTGTTCGGCGGGCGAAATTATAACGTGGATTCTCGATTTTCGATTTGCGATTTTGGGTTTACGATTGACAGCGCTTCGACCTGTTAAGCGAAAGTCGAATCATTCGCACAAGTTTACGATTGCTGGATATAATCGCCAACTTGATACTTGAAACCTGAAACTTGGAACTGGAGCATTCATTGAGCCGCATCATCAACCCTGACTCTGTAGGAAAAGATCGCACGCGTTTGTCAAAAGCCATCGTGTTGGCAGTCCGTGAATTGGCGAAACAGACCGAAGTCACGCAAGAAGCGAGAGACCTTGCCGCGTTCATCTCGCTAGCGCTGAAGACCATCTCAGAGGGCATAGATTCCTCCGTCGCCGCTTGGGAGAAGCGCGATTATTGGGTCAAAGCGGATCGCTTCCGCATGGAATGGATGTGGGCGGGACAATATGCCGATAAGTTGAAAGTTGCCATCTTTACAAACGACTGGGGAACTGTGGCTATGGTCTCGGCGCAGGTCGCGCAGAAGTTCGGCAAAATTGTCATTGCGCAAAATCACAGGCTGGGGAAACCCTGGGTGGGGGCATTCAAGCGATTGTAAAACTTGTCATACATTGTCGTAGTATGGTAAAGTAACCGAAAGCCGAGACAAAATGGAGATGCTATGAAAATCGCGCTCGTCATCGGTTCGACCATTTCAACCATCAAGGATGAAGTGATACGGGGGCGGAAACTGCTCATTGTTCGGGATGCGGATACAGCGGGCAAGCCGACGGGCGAGCCGTATATCGCCGTGGACACGGTCAGCGCAGGGACGGGGGATCTGGTAATGGTCACCGACGGTTCATCGGCTCGTTATACCAACCAAACTACCAACGCGCCTGTAGACGCGGTGATCGTGGGCGTGATTGACTCGCTTGAGTTGAGTGGGAAGGTAAGTTATCGGAAAGAATGATGTAGGGGCGAGGTGCTCTCGCCCCGTTTTGTTTTCATTGCGTAATTGGGCGGGGAGACCCCGCCCCTACGAACCCTCATGGCAGACTCTCGCGATCTCCTCTCCGTCGGCGTGGATGTGGGTACGACCACCACTCAAATCGTCTTTTCACGCCTCAACTTGCAGGATGTATCGCGACCAGGGCAAATACCGAGAATCAACATCACGGATCGGAAGGTGATTTATCAAAGCCCGATCGTTTTCACGCCTCTGCTTGATTCTGAGACGATTGACGCGGACAAGCTGAATCAGCTCGTCCGAAGCGAGTACTCATCCGCTGGCGTGGAACCGAGTCAAGTGGAGACGGGCGCGGTCATCATCACAGGCGAGACGGCAAAAAAGAAAAATGCGGACGAAATCCTGCGGGCGTTATCGGGACTGGCTGGCGAGTTCGTCGTCAGCGTGGCGGGACCGAACGTGGAGAGTCTGATCGCGGGCAAAGGCGCAGGCGCGGCGCAATATTCACAGACAAATTTTGCCACCGTCACAAACGTGGATATCGGCGGCGGGAGCGCGAATAGCGCGACGTTTCGCAGTGGAAACCTGATCGGCGCGGCGGCGATGAATTATGGCGGTCGGATTTTGGAGATCGAGCATGCGACGGGTAAGGTGAGGCATGTTGCGGAACCAGCGCGGAGGATTCTCGAGGACATTAACTTGAGACTGGAGACTGGAGACTCGCCATCGCTTGAGGAGTTACGCCGCTTCACAGACCGCATGGCAGATATGACCGTTGAACTCATCGAAGGGACGAACTCGCCGCTGGCGCAGAAGATTTATCTCACGCCGCCTGTCGGTGTGTCTGGCAAAGGTTCGGTGTTGATGTTCTCTGGCGGAATCGGACATTATTATTACAATCCGATTCCGATCAACTCGGTGAGCGACGCGACGATTCACGATGATGTCGGTCCTTTATTAGCGGAATCGTTGAGAAAACACGCGGCGCTGAACTCGTACTCGATTGTGCCACCCGCTGAAACCGTCCGCGCGACGGTGTTGGGAGCCAGCACACAGACGGTGACTCTTTCAGGCTCCACGATTTGGGCAGAGCGTGAGATTCTTCCGTTGAAGAATGTGCCAGTGATACGACCAGTCTTCGGGCGGGGAGACCCCGCCCCTACGGATATTTCACGAGGCATCGCCGACGCCGTCACTCGCTGGGATGTGAATCTCGCAACCGATCCATTCGCAATTGCGCTGGAACTCGAAAAGTCATTGGATTATCAATCCCTGACCCAGCTCGCCAACGGACTGAACGACTTCGCCAACACCATGCCGAGCGACCGGCCGTTGATCGCCATCATCGAACGCGACTACGCCCAAGCGCTCGGTCAAACCGTGAAGGGACTCGCTCCCTCACGCGCTCTGCTCGTCATTGATCAAGTCGGCTTATCCGAAGGCGACTACATTGACATTGGCACCCCGCTGATGGATGGACGCGTTGTCCCATTGAGTGTGAAGACGTTGATTTTTTATCATTAAGTGAGCTCGTTTTTGCGGAGGCATTATGACGGGAAATCTTGAATGGGTTGTTCAGTTAGCTACAGCAATTAGTTTATTGATTGCTGCCATTACTGGTGCTGCGACACTAAGAGAATATAGGTTAAAACTTCAAGCTGAGAAGAGACAACAAGAAAGCACTCAAGCAGAAATCGATTTAAGAATGATTAAGCTCTTTGTTGAAGTTATGCAACTCGCCACGGGCTATGGCAATGCCAGCATATCCGAAAAAGCCATTGAGCAAGTTTTTGAAAAGGGATTAATCACGCAAGAAGATTTCAATGATCCTACTAAACTTAATCGTAAGCTGAGTTCCTGTTTTATTTATCCTCTCACCGCTTCTCCTGCTCAGAATGCTGCAATTGCAGCTCTACAGGTCTTATCTGATCGTTATGAAATTCTTTATCAGCCTGCTAAAGTCGCGCTTGAATCTTTGCAAAACGACAAGAGTTTAAGTGAAGGAAAAAAACAAATAGTCAAATCTATTTTGGCTAAATTTGAACACTAGAATCAATTCATCCTTTGGTGAAATCATGCTTCTAAGAACCAAACTGCACGGCAAGACCTACGAATTCCCTGACATCCGTCTCCTCATGGGCAAAGCCAACGAGGAGAAATCAGGCGACCGTCTCGCGGGAGTCGCGGCTGAGACCACCGCCGAGCGCGTCGCGGCGAAAATGGTGCTGGCGGAGGTCCCGCTGTGGGTTCTGCACGATAATCCTGCCGTGCCGTATGATGACGATGAGATTACGCGTCTCATTCACGATGCCGTAGACCAGACCATCTACAACGAAGTCAAAGATTGGACGGTGGGGGAGTTCCGTGAATGGATTCTCTCCGACAAGACCTCCACCGAAACGATCCACCGCGTCTCGAACGGACTCACCGCCGAGATGATCGCGGGCGTCACGAAGTTGATGTCGAATCTTGATTTGATGTACGCGGCGAAGAAGATTCCCGTCACCGCCTATTGCAATAACACGATCGGGAAACCAGGAACGCTGTCCAGCCGCAACCAGCCCAACCATCCGACTGATTCGCCCGAAGGCATCCGCGCGGAGATATACGAGGGGCTGTCGTACGGCTCAGGCGACTCGGTCATCGGCATCAATCCCGTTGACGATTCATACGGCTCGGTTGCGCGTCTGCTCGACATGACGTACGACATCATCAAGACTTGGAACATCCCAACGCAAAATTGTTTGCTGGCGCACGTCACCACGCAAATGAAGTGTATGCAATCGGGTTCGCCTGTCGGGCTTGTCTTCCAGTCGCTGGCGGGTTCGCAAAAAGGCAACGACTCGTTCGGCATCTCCATCGGGCTCATGGATGAGGCATACGAACTTGCGAAGAAGCATTGCTTCCCGACGGGTCCGAACTACATGTATTTTGAAACGGGTCAAGGCGCGGAACTTTCGGCAGAAGCGCACAATGGCTGGGATCAACTCGTGCTCGAAGCGCGCTGTTATGGTTTTGCAAAACGCTACAGCCCGTATCAGGTCAACACGGTGGTCGGCTTCATCGGTCCCGAATATTTATACGATGCGCGCCAGATCCAACGCGCGGGACTCGAAGATCATTTCATGGGCAAACTCACGGGCATCTCGATGGGCGTGGACGCCTGTTACACCAATCACGCCCGCGCCGATCAAAACGCTATCGAGAATCTCGCAGTCATGCTCACCGCGGCAGGATGCAATTATTTCATGGGCGTGCCGATGGCTGACGACCCGATGCTCTCGTATCAATCCACGTCGTATCACGATGCGCCCACGCTTCGTCAACTTTTCAACCTGCGCCCCGCGCCCGAATTCGAAAAGTGGATGGAAGAAATGGGTCTCATCAAAAACGGCGTGCTAACAGACAAAGCAGGCGACCCGACGATATTTTTGAAACGCTAACCACCCCCGTCATTGCGAGGAGGCGATAGCCGACGAAGCAATCCCCAACACGATGACGGAGATTGCTTCGCCCTAGCGGGCTCGCAATGACGGATTACGGAGAAATATTTTATGGACGACACCCAACTCAACACCCTCGTGGACGCAATCGTACGCGAACTCAAAGCCTCTGGAGCCGTGAAACCCGCTTCCTCCTCAGGGACGCCTGCCTCTGCTCCGTCAACTCTCCCCTCCTCTTCGGCGACTCCAGCCAAACCTCGCCCTCAGTCTCCAGTCTCCAGTCTCTCTATTGATTTGCCCGACCCCACCCTCACCCGCTCCACCCCGCGCGTCAAGAATCCCAAAGATGCAGAAGGCTTGAAAGCCCTCATGGCATCCACCACCGCCCGCATCGGAGTCGGACGCGCAGGTCCGCGTTACAGCACCGCAGAGTTACTTTTATTCCAAGGCGATCATGCCGTAACGCAAGACGCGCTCTATCGTGACGTTGATCAAAAGTTATTGGATGAATTCAATCTGTTCACCGTCCAAACGAAGATTACTGGCGGCAAACAAGAATACTTGCTTCGTCCCGACCTCGGACGTTTGCTCAACGACGACGCGAAGCGCATCATCAACGAGAAATGCCAGAAGAATGTCAACATCCAACTTGTTGTCGGCGATGGACTCTCCGCCGCGGCAATCGAAGCGAATCTGCGACAGATATTTCCTGTGCTCAAACAGGGCGTGCAAACTGCTGGGCTCACATTTGGAACGCCGTTCTTCATCAAGTATGCCCGCGTCGGCGTGATGAACGATGTCGGCGAACTCATCAAGCCCGATGTGGTCATCCTGCTCATCGGCGAACGCCCTGGGCTGGGACGCGCCGAGTCGATGAGCGCGTACATGGGCTACAAACCCAAATACGGCGACACCGACGCCGACCGCGACGTAGTTTGCAACATCTTCGAGAACGGCGGAACAAATCCGCTCGAAGGCGGCGCGTTCGTCGTGCAGATCGCCCAAAAGATGCGCAAACATCAAGCATCTGGCGTAAAATTGAAGCTGGCTAACTAATGTCGTTGCGAGCGAAGCGAAGCAATCTCCTCGAACAAACCTACTTTTGATAACAGGAGATTGCTTCGGGCGATCCTTCGACTTCGCTCCGCTCCGCTCAGGACGCCCTCGCAACGACATGATAAGGAAATTTTATGGCAATCCTCGACCCTCTATACGGAACTCCCCTCGCGGTGCAATTGATTCCCCAAGTGCATCGTAACTTCGCGGAGCAACTCAAACTGCGCGACGACCAACGTTCTATTGGTTTGCTCAGCGTGGACAATGACGACGCAACTTATGTTGCCATTGACGAAGCGACGAAGATGGCGAATGTCGAAGTGGTGTACGCCAAGTCGTTTTACGCGGGCGCGAAGCACACGTCGGGAAAATGGTCGGGTGAGATCATGGCTATTTTAGCGGGACCAGATCCCGCCGAAGTCCGAGCGGGATTGAATGCCGCGGTCAACTACATCAAGACTCAAGCCGTCTGGTATTCCGCCAACGACGACGACTCCATCGCATTCTTCCCGCATGTCATTTCACGGACGGGAACATATCTTTCGCAAGTGTGCAACATCCCTGTCGGTTCGCCGATTGCCTATCTTGTGGCGACTCCGAATGAAGGCTTGGTCGCGCTCGATGCCGCGTTAAAATCAGCCGACGTGAACATCGTCGCGTTGACCATGCCGCCGTCTGAAACAAACTACATGGGCGTGATGCTCACAGGCGACCAACCCGCCTGCAAAGCCGCCGCAACCGCGTTTCAAAATAAAGTGTTAGAGGTAGCGAGTAATCCGCTCAACTACTAATGTCGTTGCGAGGAGTGGCGCCCCGCGCCACGACGAAGCAATCTCCTGTTATCAAAAGTATGTTTGTTCGAGGAGATTGCTTCGCCACTCGCTATCGCTCGGGCTCGCAATGACATGAGGAAAACTTATGACCGACTTTGACAACGACCTCCAATCCATCCAAGAAGCCCGCACACTTGCCACGCAAGCGCGTGACGCGCAACGCGCTTTTCTCCACGCCACGCAATCCGAAGTGGACCGCGTCTGCGCGGCGATGGCGCAAGCGGCGGCGGATGCGTCTGTGCAACTCGGCAAAATGGCGAGCGAAGAAACAGGCTATGGCGTGCCTGAACATAAAACACTGAAGAATTTATTGTCATCGCAATTATTGTGGGAAGCCATCAAAGACATCCCAACCGTCGGCGTGATTCGCAGTGACCCCGCCAAGCGGACGTATGACATCGCCTGGCCCATGGGCGTTGTCTGCGCGTTGACTCCATCCACCAACCCAACATCCACGACGATGTTCAAAACGTTGATCGCGGTCAAGGCGAAGAATGCGATTGTCGTTGCGCCGCATCCGTTCGCGGCGAAATGTTGCGCGGAGACGATCCGCATCATGGCAGAAGCAGGCGAGCGGGCTGGGATGCCGAAGGGACTGATCTCGTGCATGACGAAAGTGTCCCTGCCTGGCACGCAGGAGTTGATGAAGCACAAATACGTCGCGTTGATTCTCGCCACTGGCGGCTCTGATATGGTTCGCGCCGCGCATTCCGTTGGCAAGCCCGCTTATGGAGTTGGTCCTGGCAACGTCCCCGCGTATGTGGATCGTTCGGCGGATGTGGCGAAGGCGGCGAAATACATTGTCGCATCGAAGGCGTTCGATCATTCGGTAATTTGTGCCACTGAACAAGCCGTCGTTGCTGATCGTCCCATCGCCGCGCAACTCGAAGAGCTGATGAAAGCCGAGGGCGCGTATTTCGTTGACGATAACGTCAAACAAATTTTGGCGAAGAATTTATTTGTCGGTCATTTGCCGAATCCCAAATCTGTGGGGAAGAGTCCGCAACAGTTGGCACAGCAATACGGATTCAGTGTCCCTGATTGGGCACGGATTTTGGTCGTGCGACTCAACAGCGTTGGGCGCGACGATCCGCTCTCTGGCGAAAAGCTGACCACTGTTCTCGGCTGGTATGAAGTGGATGGTTGGGAAGAAGGCTGTGAGCGTTCGTTGGAATTGATCGCGTACGGCGGGCGAGGGCATTCGCAAGTCATCCATGCCCAGGACGAGAATGTCATTATGCAATTCGGTTTGCAGAAACCAGTTTTCCGTATCGTCGTCAACACTTTCGGGACGCTCGGCACGACAGGCTACACCACTGGATTGATGCCATCGATGACTCTCGGCTCTGGCGGAGTCGGCGGCGCAATCACAGGCGACAACATCAGCGTGCATCACATGTATAATGTGAAGAGGCTTGCGTATGAAATCCGCACCGCGCCCGATGCCGCGTTCACGCCTGGCTCAACGGATACGCAGACACAACGAGGCATGTTCACGGGCGGAGCGGGTTCGGTGGCGTCAGGTTCGGTTAACTCGCAAGTGGAAGAGATTGTGAGGAAGGTGTTGTTGGAGTTGAAAAAATAATCTCGCCCGTCATTGCGAGGAGGGTCGAAGACCCGACGAAGCAATCCCCGTCACCGTGTTGGAGATTGCTTCGCCCCTATCGGGGCTCGCAATGACGGGGCAATGAGATTAGAACTCAGATTTCAGGAATTGAATCAAATTCAATCTCTGACATCCGATGTCTAGTCGGAAGTAGAGCGAGACGCTTTGCGTATCTCGCTTTACGAAATATGTATCTCAAAGGAGATTTAAGCCATGCCCGTAGATGTAGCAATGATCGCTTTAGGAATGGTGGAGACCAAGGGTCTTGTCGGCGCGATTGAAGCCGCGGACGCGATGGTCAAAGCCGCAAACGTGACGCTGATCGGCAGTGAGTATGTCGGCGGCGGATACGTGACCGTGATGGTACGCGGTGACGTCGGCGCGGTGAAAGCCGCAACAGATGCAGGAGCCGCCGCCGCGAAACGCGTGGGCGAACTCGCCTCTGTCCATGTGATTCCACGCCCGCACGGTGACGTCGAGATGATCCTGCCGCAGAATAGCAAGGGCTCGTTCGGCGGTAAGGGCAAAGACAAGTAGACACGTATACACGTAGACAAGTAAACACGGCGGCGCGCTGACGTGTGTACCTGTTTACCTGTTTCCTTGTTTACCTGCCCTCATGCCGCGTCAACTATTTACTGCGGAGGATATTCGCCGTCTGGCGCGTGAGCGCGTCGGTCCGCTTGTGCTTGCGCCTGACGATATCGTCACACACGAGGCGCAGGATGTCGCGTTCGCTTTAGGCGTGAAAATGATTCGGGAAACTGAATCAGGCTCAGGCTTGGTAAGAAGCGAAGCGTCCGCTAGCGCGAATCTGCCGCCGCTGAAAGTCGTCAAGATGGCGAACGTCCAGATGGAGCAGTTCACCGAGGGCAAGACCACTGCTGGCACGCACGTCTGGCTGAAGGATGTGGTCGTCACGCAGGATCGGTCGCCAATGGGCGCGGGATTTATGTCGCTCGATCAAGGCGAGATGCAGTGGACGTTGACGTACGACGAGATTGACATTGTGCTTGAGGGCGAACTCGTGATCACGCGCGGCAGTGAGCAGGTGCGCGGAAAAACGGGCGATGTGATTTACATCCCGAAAGGTTCGAGTATCATGTTTGGCACGCCGAACTGGACGCGCTTTGTGTATGTGGTGTTCCCTGTGAATTGGAATGAGAAATAAAGGATGAAGGATGAATTATGAAGGATGAAGAGAAAAATAAATCCGTGATAATTCGTGAAATCCGTGGCTGAAAAGAATTGGATGAATCCGAATCTGACGACTCTTCTGACTCAGACAGACCGCATCATGGCTGGACAAAATGGCTGGCACGCCGACCCGAGCCTGATTCTCCCCTCGGGCATTTATCAAGGGCGCGTGCACGTTGGTGTGGATTTGGGAACGGCGTACACGGTGTTGGTCGTTCTTGATGAAAACCATCAGCCGATTGCGGGCGAGTATCAATTCGCAGAGGTGACGCGCGATGGACTCGTCGTGGATTTTATCGGCGCGGTGGATCTGTTGCGTTCGATGAAGTCGAAGGTCGAGAAGAAACTTGGATTCAAACTGACATCTGCCGCGACGGCGTATCCGCCAGGTGTGCCGCAAGCCGAGGTGCGCGCGACAGCCAACGTGTTGCACGGCGCGGAACTCGATTGCACAGGCATCATTGATGAGCCGACCGCCGCGAACAATGTGTTGAAGATCCGTGACGGCGCGATTGTGGACGTTGGCGGCGGCACGACAGGCATTGCCATCTTCCGCAATGGGGAGGTAGTCCACACCGCCGATGAGCCGACAGGCGGCACGCATTTCTCGCTCGTTATCGCTGGCTCAACGGGCAAGTCGTTCGAGGAAGCCGAGGCGCTGAAGAAGAATCCGAACGAGCAGACGCGGTTGTTTCCCGTAGTCCACCCTGTGATGGAGAAGGTCGCTTCGATCATCAATCGGCATGTTGCTGGTCATCCAGTGGACAAGTTATATCTGGTCGGCGGCACGTGCGCGTTCGTCGGCATGGACGAAGTGATTCAAGAAATGACAGGCATCGAAACGGTTCTACCGAGCAATCCGCTGTTCGTTACGCCGCTTGGGATTGCGATGAATAATTAAATTTTTTATCCCGTCATTGCGAACGCCGAAGGCGTGAAGCAATCTCCGTCCCGATGTTGGAGATTGCTTCGTCGGGAAGAGCGCCCTCCTCGCAATGACGAAGACATGGAGATTCAATGGCATCAGATCAATTTTCATTACGCGTATATTCCTATCTCGACCGAATGCAGCCGCAGTACGCGGCGTTCGTTGGGACGATCACTCAAGGCGACCTTCCGACCGAGGGCATGGCATCCTTGTACGTTGAAGTCGCTCCAGGCAACGAAGTGTTTCGGCTGGTGGACATCGCCGTCAAATCCACGGAAGCGAAACCTGGCGCGCAATTGGTCGAGCGCGAGTTCGGCATGTTCGAAATTCATTCACATTCGCAGTCCGAGGTGTTGGAAGCGGGACGGATTGTGTTGGATCGGTTGAGTTTGAAACCCGAAGAGCGGATCAAGCCGTTCATCGCCTCGGTGCAGATCATCACCAACGTAGACCCGTATCAGGCGCAATTGTTGAATCGTTTCCGCCGCGGCTCGATGCTTGTCCCTGGCGAGACGATGCTTGTGCTGGAATGCGCTCCCGCCGCGTACATCAACTACGCTTGTAATGAAGCGGAGAAGGGCGCGAACATAAAGATATTGCACGTTTCGTCTGTGGGACGGTTCGGTCGCATGTGGCTGTCTGGTTCGGAAGCGGAGATCGTTGCGGCGCGGAATTCGGCGGTCAAAGCGCTTGAAGGATTAGACGGAAGACCTGAGAAATAAGAGCAGAGAATTAGAGGATTGGAGAATTGGTGGTCGAGTAAGTGGTAAATAGTAATTGGTAATTGTGGAGACTAGAGACTGGAGACTGCTTGCTGGTCGAGTAGCGAGCGCAGTTTGCGAGCGTATCGAGACCACTTTGTAAGTGGTAAATAGTAATTGGTAATTTGAGATTTGAGATTGGAGACTTATGCCAAAGGTCTTTTATACCGAACGCGATATTGATGAGATGAAATCTCGCGGGGTCACGGCGTTGGACATCACGGATAATGTGGTGGTCACAGACGCGGCGTTGGAACGCGCGATGAAGTATGAGATGAAAATCACCCGCGCCGATTCATCGTCCGCGCCGAAAGCGACGTTGAGCGGCTCGGTGAATTTGGTTGCGGCGTATCCGCGTGCGGAGTCCGCTGGGGATGGGGAGTTGAAAGCGAAGGTCAAGTCGGCGGTGTTGGCGAAGTTGGATGGGCAGGTGGATGCGGCGATGCTCGACGCGGTTATTTCGAGGGTTGTCTCTTCGCTTAGATGAATACAAAATCTCTGAACTCAGATAACGTTTTTCTCTTTTCAATAATTACCATTAGCGTGATCGTTCCGATAATCGGCGGTGTGCTCATATGGGTATCATGCCCAGGTCCAGCGGGATTGGCATACTTTCCAATTGTTTCCGCACGATGCCCTGGAGAGTTCATTGGTGATATTGCATTATTTTGCTTTGGATTTCCTGGTTTGATTCTTTCATTTGCTATTTTGTACTTTCTTTCAGCTTTTGTTGAGTCATTGGGCAACTTTTTTTCCCCTGATTTTCAATTACTATTTTTAGTGGTTTTGGGACTGATCTTGAATTACATAATCTATTTTTTCACTTTTCGATTCATATTCATTATGATGCAGGCTAAACGATGGGCTGCTGAAGAGAAGCGCGTTAAAAAACACTGAACTTAACCTTTCTTTGAAAAACAAATCCCGCCCTTCGGCGGGTGTTTGTTTTAATTCCTGCGGCATGTCATTCTGAGTGGCGCCTCGTGCCACGAAGAATCTCCGTCATGGCGAGCGAGACCCTTCGGTCGCTATCGCTCCCTCACATCGTCCCGATGTCCTTCGGGAGGGTGACATGTCAAGGCGTCGGCAAATTCTTTTCGGTGGCGTTCAACAGGTCGATCATCTCTTCGCGGATGTGTTTGTTTAGGAAGTGATGTTCCAGCGTGGACAGGGGCAGGAAGCGCGCGCCTGCGACGACGTGGATGCAGTTTGCCGATCCGCACAGGCAGATGAAGGGCGCGTCCATTTCCCATTCGGTGGAGGGATAGAAGAACGAGAGTTCCTCTCCCTTCTCGATGTCGCGGCGCGCCACCATTTGCATCTTGGCGGTATCGAGGATCACGTTCGGATCGCACGAGTGATTCAATGCGGCGAGCTTGCCCACATCCGTGTGTTCGGTGCGATCAATTTGAACCGTGAATCGATTCGGCTTGTTCACCACTTTCTCACGCGGGATTGCGCAGATCACTTCCCCTTGTTTGTATTCCTGTTTTGTGATCAGAGTCCTGAATTTATTTTCGGTTTTGATCACAAGCGTTTCCATCGAAACCATATAGTTTTCCTTTCGTGTTGTCATTGCGAACGGCAATCTCGATTCATCGTCTAACAAAAGTTTGTATGTTACAAGAGATTGCTTCGTCACCGCTTCGCAGCTCCTCGCAATGACATGAATACAAACAGTATAACGATAATAAAATTAATTTCAAGGGTTTTGAAAAGGGAAATAAAAACTTTAAGGTCAAACGATTTCCTCCCCCGAACGGCTAGTGCTTGCACTAGCCAATGACCTGATGCGAAAAAACTCAAGCCTGACTACACTTCGGCGCATAAAACGAAAGGCGCTAATAATGAAAAAGGTATTTCAGTTTTTTCTGACGATTCATGTGCATCTCTATCGCCTAACAGGAGGCAAGTGGGGGAGTCAGGTGCAAGGGCTTCCCGTTCTTCTTTTGACTCATGTGGGGCGAAAGACGAACCGAAAGAGAACCACGCCGCTCGGCTACTTTATGGACGATAATCGCTATGTCATCATCGCATCCAATGCGGGATTTGATTCAAATCCCGCCTGGTTCCACAATGTGAGCGCAAATCCGCGAGTTTCTATAGAAGTAGGAGAACAAAAACTACAAGTGGATGCAAAAGTTATCGAGCCTGAGAAGCGGAATCTATTGTGGGCAAAACTTACAAAACTTGCGCCTGGATATGCTGGCTATGAAAAAAAGACCAACCGTGTAATTCCGTTGGTGGCTCTTCAGCCATTGACGAGCCAATAAATTGATTATGTTATGATACAAGGAGTAAAACATGTCTAACCCTCTTACTGATTTTTCAAACAACCTGACTGCCGCAGTTGAGAAGGGAGGCGAAAGCACGGTCACCGTGGATGCGCGCAAGCGTTACCCCGCCAGCGGAATCGCATATGCCGAGGATCTCGTCCTCACTGCCGACCATGTTGTGACGCGCGAAGACGTCAAAGTGATTCTGCCTGATGGCAAGAGTCTCACCGCGACAATCGCAGGGCGCGATGCAGGTTCAGACCTTGCGCTGTTGCGACTCAGCGAGAAAGCATTGAAGCCCGCGGAGACATCGAACGACGTGAAAGTCGGTCAACTTGTGCTTGCGCTTGGACGACCGAACACATCGGGCATACAAGCCTCGTGGGGTATCGTCACTGCAATTGCGGGACCCGCTCGCACGCATCGCGGCGGATTGCTCGATGAATACATCTCGACCGAAACAACTCCGTACCCTGGCTTCTCTGGCGGTCCGCTCGTTAACACCGAGGGCGAAGTTCTCGGCTTGAACACGTCGGGTCTCACGCACGGTTCGTCGCTGACCATCCCTGCCAAAGTGGCGTGGCGCATTGCGGATGAACTCGCAAAGCATGGCTCGGTCAAGCGCGGGTATCTCGGCGTGCGCACACAGCCTGTTGAAATTCCCGAAGCCGCGCGCAAGAGTCTCAAGCGCGAACAGAAAAGCGGATTGCTCGTGTTGTGGCTCGAAGAAAACGGACCCGCGCAAAAAAGCGGACTGTTCGTCGGCGACACGATTATCGCAGTTGCGGGTCACTCGGTCAGCGATCCCGATGATCTCTTCGCCGCGCTCAAGAGTGACACCGTTGGCAAATCTGTCGTCGTTGAAGTTCTGCGCGGCGGCAAGGCTGAGAATGTCAACGTGACGGTGGGCGAGCGGAAATGAATTCAGTGATCCCGTCATTGCGAGTCTTCGAGAAGCATCTCCAATACCGTGACGGGGATTGCTTCGCTTTCGGCTCGCAATGACGGGCTGAGTTATATATGATTCGCGTCTTGCTAAAACTTTCATCGCCCGCCTTGCGCGCTGGATTACAAGCCCTGCTCACCTCTGATAAGACGATTAAAATTGTCAATGATTCATTGGATGAAGAAAACGAAGTGGATGTGATGATCACATCCACTTCGTTCGCGTCTCTCACGGATGGGGAGCCTGTCTCGCCCTCGTCAGTTGGAGTCCTCCTCCTGAGCGACGACCAGCCTCACGTCGAGGAGATGAAGCGTTCGTCTCGCGTGTGGGGAATCCTGCCGACGGATTCATCCACTGAAGAATTGACCGCCGCCATCCACGCGCTGTCACAGGGACTCATCGTCGGCGCGCCTCATTTGTTATTCGAATCGGAGGGCGAGCCCATCGAACGCGGTCCGCTCACCGAACGGGAATTGGAAGTGTTGGGGTTGTTGGCGCAGGGATTGGCGAACAAACAGATCGCGATGGAGTTGGGGATCAGCGAACACACCGTGAAATTTCACGTCTCTTCGATCTACACAAAATTGGATGTGACCAACCGCACCGAAGCCGTGCGAGCAGGTCTGCGCGGCGGATGGATTGCGTTGTGAATCAAATTCCGTGACCGCCCACTGGATGAGTTTCGTAGCGTTCGCCAAAACCAGCGATGAATGATTTGCCGCGCGCGATGGCTTGTTGAACGGAAGGCAATGTCAGTGACGCGCGATGACTCTCTTGGCTGTCCCACACCTCTGTGATCCAAATTGCATCTTCGTCTGTTGGATCTTGGGCGACTACATAACTCAAACAGCCAGGCATTTCATTTACACCGTTCAGCAGGATAGCGATCAACACATCGCGCTGTCCTTTTGTTGCTTTTATTTTCCCGATCAATCCGTACATTTTATGCTCCTGTGTAGTAGCGACTTCAGTCGCTCTTATTTGCGGTAACTTGACGACTGAAGTCGTCACTACGATTTGCCCTATCACGAAAAATCAAAACATCGCCAGTTGACTCTCCGCCCGCCTGCCATCGAGGAGAACAAACGGAGAAACGCGCGCAACGATGATTCCCATTTTGCGGAGGGCGGTCAAATCGCGGAGTTTGGTCGTGCGCCGCGCTTGCAGGATCGCGTCCGCGTGTTTGGGTCCGATGCCAGGGATGCGGAGTAAGTCGCGCCGTTCGGCTTGGTTGATTTCAACTGGCTTCTCTTTCAAGTTCATTTGCGCCCATGCCATTTTGGGATCGGTGTGGAGGGGGAGGTTCTCGTTCTGCATGAACGGCATGTCTTCCAAATCGAAGTCGTAATCGCGAAGCAAAAACGAGGCTTGATATAAACGATGCTCACGCAACGGATCCACTGCGGCTTTGTTTTCGAGTGGCGTATCCCGAATGGGAAAGAACGCGGAATAGTACGCGCGTGTGAGTCGCACGTTTTTCATCAGCCAGTTGGTTGTCGTCAACAATTCCAAATCAGATTCATCCGCGCCGCCCGCCACAAACTGCGTGACCGTGGACGGATATTTCCCATTCCAGAATTTATACGCGGGTTGGCTTCGTCGAATCTCTTCGACCCATTTCAGCGGACGAAGTAATTCCTCGATGAAAATTTTGTGCGGGGCAAGCCTTGCCAGCCGTTCGGTGTTCGGCGCTTCGAGGTTGACCGAGACGCGGTCGGCGAGTTGCATCATGCGCTCGACCTGTCCCTTCTCCGCGCCTGGCATGATCTTGAGGTGCATGTAGCCGCGGAATCCCATTTTCTTGCGGAGTATCTCCGCCGTGTCAATGATCCTGTTTTGCGTGTTCGCTCCGCCCGCCGCGATGCCCGAACTGAGAAAAATCCCCTCTGCCATTTTTGCTTTGTTCATCTTCATGAACAACTCGGCAAACTCCTGCGGCTTGAACGTGGCGCGGCGGAAGTCGCGTCCCGCGCGGAATGGGCAGTAGTAACAATCCCGTTCGCACGCGGAGGTGAGCAGTGTCTTCAGCAGGACGACTTGTTTTCCGTTGGGGAGTTGGGCGGGATGGGTGAACGCGGCGCGTTTCTCTTTGGGCGTGAAGCAAGCGGGTTTGGTCTCGACTGCTTGCGCTCGACCACCGCGAGATTCTTCCGCATGTTCCAATTCCATTTGGTTGGAGAGTTCGATCAAAGTAGCCAGAGCGTTCATGTTTTGATTATAGAACGGATATTCTAATTTGGCAAGGAGACCTCACAGGTTTTGAAAACCTGTGAGGTCTAACGGCTCTTGTTATAATCACGCCATGCCCGCAAAAAAATTTTCCCGCATCGGCATGATCGCGCGGTGGAAGCCTGTCCATCTTGGGCACGGCGCGATTCTGCGGGCAATGGTCAACAGTGGGGAAGAGATACTCATTGGCATCGGCAGTTCCAATCGCTACAATGCGCGCAACCCGTTCACGCTCGATGAAACGCGTGACATGATTCAACTCGTCCTTGCGGAGTCTGCGAATTATCAAATCATTTCCGTCCCTGATCTGGATGATGGTCCGCGCTGGCGCGTGATGGTGAAGGATCTGTTCGGGGAGTTGGATGTGTTTGCGACGGCGAATCCGTATGTGGCGAGTCTGCTCAGGGACGACTACCGCGTCATCCCGCCCGTCGAGTTGGTCCCGCTTCGGGAGCGCGTACTAGCCGAAGGGTCCGATGTGAGGCGAGCGATGGCGCGCGGTGACGATTGGGAGTCGCTTGTCCCGAACGTCATCGCAGAGTATATTAAGTCGAATCGTCTGGATAGAAGATTCCGCGAGGAGTTTGGGTTGGAGACGTTGGCGATGATGACGGTGGTTGAGTAACGCGAACGACAGCGAGCGTTGTATCGAAACCACAATGTTTGCTAGAGAGAAATATTTGCATGTTACCTGCTGGTTTCGATACGTCCCGCAAAGAGCGCGCGGGACTACTCAACCAGCGATATAAAAAAGGAGAAATTATGTACTCATGGGATGAAGATACTTCAAAATGGTACGGGTCGGGAAGGTATGCGTATGCGCCAGCGGCGGCGCCTGCGCGGGCGGCAGATGCCGCGAGAGCCGCGGCTTCGGGTCCGCGCACGTATGAAAAAAAGGCAGGACCGAACGAGAAGATCATTGACCCCAAGCAACATATTTCAACCGAGTCGAAGAATCCCGTCATCGTCGCGATTGACGTGACAGGCTCGATGGCTTCGTGGCCCTTTGAAATTTTTGATCGCCTGCCATTGATGTTCAACACGCTTTCGCAGTATCGCCCCGATGTGGCGATCTCGTTTGCGGCGATCGGCGATGCAAAAGTGGATCGCTGGCCCCTGCAAGTGACTCCGTTCGCCAGCGGATTCGATTTGGAGCAATTGCTCGGCTCATTGTATGGAGAAGGCGGCGGAGGCGACGCACCCGAGTCATATGGATTGTTTGCGCGTTGGGTCAATACGCACGTGACGATTCCATCCACTGATGATGCGCCGTTTCTGATCGTGTTCGGCGACATCAACATGCACGCCACAATGGACAGCAAACAAGTGGGTCACTATCTCGGCGACAGCGTGTGGGGGAACGTCGATTCAATCGAAGAGTGGCAGAAGGTGACAAAGAATTGGAACACGTGGTTCCTGCGCCGACCTGGCGGCAAACGCGGCGACGTGGTGGACAAGCAATGGGGCGACGCCATCGGTGAACAGAAAATTTTCCACATCGAGGACGAACAACGCGCAGTAGATTACGCCATGGGCTTGATCGCGCGTTCATGGGGATACTTCGGCGATTTCCAAGATAACATGCGCGCGCGGCAGGATGAGTCGAAGGTGAAGCAGGTGAGCAAGCCCATCGAGATGATCTGCCCGCGTTGCGGCGCGCCTATCCCTGTGGATGCGGGCGGGATGTTCAAGTGTAAGTTCTGCGGGACGACGTTGAAGTTGTAAAAACATTCCGCGCTGAGCGGAGGGGCTGTGTTTGTCAGCCCCGCAGTCGAAGCGCATTTGCATAAGGAATTTTGATTTGAGATCTGCCCTTCGACTTCGTTCGTCGCTATCGCTCCTCGCTCCGCTCAGTGCGGAAAAATTATGAAAATCTCCGCCATCGTCACCACGCCTCCATACACCGACTTCCTCGCCGACGTCGCGTCGCATCCCATCGTGAGCGGATTCCGACTCAACACGGTGATGCCGCTGCGCGAGAGTCAGCGCGAGGTGTTGGAGCGATTGAGTAAATTTCGTCAGCCCGTGTGGGTGGATTTGAAAGGACGTCAATTGCGCGTGGTCGGCGCGGCGATTCCTCCGTATACCGAAGTGAAGTTGAGTCATCCCATCAAAGTGGAAACGCCTGTTGACGCGTATTTTTCGGATGGCAATGAACGCGTAAAAGTGGTGGCAGTGGACGGCGACCGACTCATCCTTGCCGACGGTCCGCGCCGTTTGATCGGACCTGGCGAATCGGTGAATATCATTCATCCATCGTTGAAGATCGAAGGGACGCTGACCGACACCGATAAAACGTATCTCGCGGCGATGAAAGAGTTGGGGATGACAAAGGTGATGCTTTCGTATGTCGAATCTCCCGAAGATGTTGACGAAGTGAAAACTCTGTTGCCAAACGCGGAAGTGATCCTCAAGATCGAAACACAACGCGGGCTCGATTTCGCAAAGAAACACGGCTCGAAGCACGGACGTCTCATGGCGGCGCGCGGCGATCTGTACGTGGAGGTGCTTCGTCCGCATAAAGTTGTTGGCGCGGTGAAGACGATCATCCATGCGGACAAAGACGCGATTGTTGCGAGTCGCATTTTGGATTCATTGGCGTATCAACCTGTCCCCATCAGCGCGGACATCGGCGATGTGGCGTTTTTGCTCGAGATCGGTTATCGCACGTTCATGCTCGGCGATCAGGTTTGTTTGCGAAGGGATACGGTGTTGGAGGCGTTGAATTTGCTTGAGGAAATGGGAAAAGAGTATTAACCACAAAGAGCACGAAGTGTCACAAAGGAAAACCTTTTGAAGATCGCTGTTGCGCAGATCAATACAACGGTGGGAGATTTATCGGGCAATGTCGCGCGGGTATTGGATGCGGCGCGTTCGGTTGCGAATCAAAATCCCGACCTGATCGTCTTCCCTGAATTGACCGTGTGCGGATATCCTCCGCGCGATATTTTGTATGACGCGTCGTTCGTCGAAGCGGTTCAAGCCGCGACGTTGGACCTGGCTCGCCAAGCGGAAGGTTTGCCCCCGCTGTTAGTGGGATCGTTCGCGCCCGCCGAACAGAAGTTGTATCAGCATCCATCGTTGAACAATATCGCATACTTGATGCAAAACGGAAAGATGAAAGCCGCGCAGATCAAGCAGTTACTCCCAGTCTATGACGTGTTCTACGAACCGCGCTGGTTCATCGCAGGGACAAAGACTCTGCCACCGATCGACATCGCGGGGACGAAGGTCGGCGTGATCATCTGCGAGGATATGTGGGACGAGGAATATCCCGTTCACCCTGGCGCGGACCTGAAAGCGATGGGCGCGGAGATGTTGGTCTGCATTTCCGCGTCGCCGTATCGGAGGGGAGGAGGAGATGGGAGGCTTCGCCATGCAAAACGACAGGTTGAAACTCGTCCTTCGTCTGCGCCACGCTCCGCTCAGGACGACGAGATGCCTCTGGTGTTTGTCAATCTTGTCGGTGGGAACGATGAGTTGATTTTCGATGGGGGAAGTTTTGTGTTGGGAGGGGAGAAGTTGAGGATGTTTGAGGAGGATGTAAAAGTAGTTGAGTGGAAAGTGGAAAGTGGAATGGCGGAGAAAGAAGAAAGAGGAAAGCGGGGAAGTGGGGAGGAGGAAGTCTTTCGCGCTTTGGTGTTGGGGTTGCGTGACTTTGTAAATAAGAACGGACTCAGTCATGCGTTCATCGGGTTGTCGGGTGGAATCGATTCGTCGGTTGCGGCGGTGATCGCGGTGGAGGCGTTGGGATGTGAGCGTGTGACGGGAGTCGCTATCCCTTCGCGGTATACGGATGCGCGGTCAACCGAGTCGGCGCGGGAGTTGGCGAGTCGGCTGGGGATCGGGTTCGAAGTGGTCGAAATGGAGAAAATGCACAAGGCGGCGGAACAGGCTGTAGGTCCAGAAAGAAGCGAGGGAGTCGCGGGTGAGAATATCCAGGCGCGGCTGAGAATGGTCATCCTGATGAGCTTCGTCAACCAGCGCGGGGGATTCCTGATCAACACATCCAACAAGACCGAGTTGACGCTGGGGTATTCCACGTTGTACGGCGATATGGCTGGCGCGATCAGCCCGCTCGGTGACCTGACAAAGGTGGAGGTGTACGCGTTGGCGAGATGGATAAATGTAGAGCGAGATATTATCTCGCCCTACGTGATGACGCGCAAGCCCTCGGCGGAGTTGAGCGAGAATCAAGTTGACCCGTTCGAGTACGAGAAAATTTCACCCGAAGCCGAAGCGCTGGTGCAAAGTAACCAAAGCAACGCCGCGATGCGCGCGAGCGAACACAAACGCTGGCAGGCGGGCGTGATCTTGAAGGTGAGCGAGAAGTCGTTTGGGAGGGGGAGGTTGATGCCGATTACGAGGAGGTGAGGGGTTGATATAAGCGCCCCTGGAATTCTACAAACAAGTTGCGGATCGAATCGATCGTCCCCAGGATTTCTTTGGCGTCTTCGATGGCTTTGTATTTGAGCGTGAGCAAGTGGGGGAGTTTTTCCTGATCGAGTTCTTCGACGCCCGTTTCGATGTATTTGGATAGCACAAATTCGACGAATTGTTTTTGCTCGCTGGTTAACGCGGCGAAGATCTTGCTTTGCGATTTTGCCACGCGCAATTCGCGGCTGATGGGCGGCTGTAAAAAGGAGATGTATTCCAGCACGTCGAGCAGGTCGCTGTTCTCGGCGTTGATCAAGGATTGCGCGATGGACAGTTCCTCTTTGCCGAAGCCCGCTTTTTCAAGTTCTTCGAGCAAAGTTTTGCGCGTGACAGGGTTCGACCAAATCCTGCGGAGTTCCTCTTCGCTTTGGAAGAAGGCGGGCAGAACGCCGTAGAGATTTTCGACAAATTGCTGGGCAGAGATGGGACGCCCGTCCGCGCTGTAATACAACGTGGACGACATGTGTTCGATCTGGCGTTCTTTGCCGTCGCGCAGTTTGATCTTGAGTTTTACTTTTGGCTCATACCCTTCAGGCGGTTCTTTCGTTTTTCTAGGAGGTCGGTCAATCGGTTCTGGCGGCTCGACGGGTTCTTCGGGGTCGCCGTCCCATTCGGGATCGGCGAAGTGGTGATGCGCGTCCACGAAATCATAAATGGTGAAATATTCTTTGCCGTCGAAGAGACGCGTGCCGCGCCCGATGATCTGTTTGAATTCGATCATCGAATTGATCGGGCGCATGAGGATGATGTTGCGGATATTTCTCGCGTCTACACCCGTGGACAACTTTTGCGAAGTTGTCAGAATGGTGGGAATCGTTTGGTCGTTGTCTTTGAACTGTTCAAGATACTGTTCGCCTAACGCGCCGTCATTGGCGGTGACGCGGACACAGTACATTGGGTCGGGATTTTTCTTGAATTGATTGATGAGGTCGCGGACGGCGGCGGCGTGATCTTGCGTGGCGCAGAAGACGATGGCTTTTTCGTTCTGGTTGATCTCGGACATAAACCGCCGCACGCGGTCGGCTTCGCGTTCTTTGATCTCGATGATGCGGTTGAAATCGGACTCGGTGTAGCGCTTGCCCGCTTCCACTTCGCCTTCGATGACCGTGTCGTCTGACGTATAGATATAGTCGTCGAGCGTGGATTGCATACGGCGGACTTTGAACGGGGTGAGGAAACCGTCGTTGATGCCCTCTTTGAGCGAGTAGACGTACACGGGTTCGCCGAAATATTTATACGTGTCTACGTTGTCTTTGCGCTTGGGCGTGGCGGTGAGACCGAGTTGCACGGCGGGCGAGAAATATTCGAGAATGCCGCGCCAGTTCGATTCGTCGTTCGCGCCGCCGCGATGACATTCGTCAATGATGATGAAGTCGAAATAATCGCTTGGATATTCGCCGAAGTTCGGTGTGTCGTTCGGACCACTCATAAATGTCTGGAAGATTGTAAAAAATATGCTTCCGTTTGTAGGGACTCGTCCTTGTTTGCGGATTTCATCGGGTTTGATGCGCACGAGCGCGTCGTCGGGGAAGGCGGTGTAGCGGGTGAATTCGGAAAAAGCCTGGTCGGCGAGAATGTTTCGGTCAGCCAGAAACAGGATGCGGGGTCGGCGCGAAGCGTCTCGTTTCAAGTTCCAGCGCGTCTGGAAAAGTTTCCAAACGATGTGAAAGGCAATCGTCGTCTTGCCTGTTCCCGTCGCAAGCGTGAGCAGAATCCGATTTTTGTTTTCGGCGATGGCTTGCAGGGCGTTGTTGACGGCGATCTCTTGATAGTAGCGCGGGGGCTTTGTGCCGCTGAGGTCTTCAAAGGGGACGGGGTTGAAGCGTTCTTCCCATTCGTTGGGGGCGAAGGTTTGTTCCCAGAGTTCTGCGGGCGTGGGGAAGTTTTTGACGAGACCTTCCGCGCCCGTGAGCATGTTGACCTGATAAATCTCTTTGCCGTTGGCGGCGTAAGTGAAGGCGATTTGAAGTTTGGCGGCGTAATTTTTTGCCTGCGCGATTCCTTCGCCGACTTCGTTTTGGTCGCTCTTGGCTTCGACGACGGCAAGCTGGCGTCCTTTGTACACGAGGATGTAATCGGTGATGAGCGGCTTGGCGCGTTTTCCGCCTGTTTGGATTTTGCCCGCCGTGATGTGACGTTCGCGTAAAATGCGCGAGCCATCCAGGACGCCCCAGCCTGCTTTTTGCAGTTGGGGATCAATTAATTCGGCGCGGGTTTCGGCTTCGTTCAAAGCCCCTCCCCGTCCCTCCCCAAATTCCGACGAACTTCGGAATTTGGGGAGGGTGTCCGAAGGACAGGAGGGGTAGGTTTCAATTCTTCCATAATCATAAGTATAACGCCATCCATTTCTTTCATCACTTGGTTGTTCCAAAAACGAATGACTCTGTAACCCAATGACTCGAAGTATTTGGTGCGTTCGTTGTCATGCTGTACCGCTTCATCTTCCGCATGTTGACCGCCATCGAGTTCGATAATTAATTTTGCTTTCGGACAGCAAAAATCAGGAATGTATCTGCCGATGGCATGTTGTCTGCGAAAGGTGACGCCCAGTTGATCGTTTCTTAGCTTTGACCAGAGTTTGCGCTCGGCAGGTGTGAGTCTTTTGCGGAGCTGGATGGCTTGATGCTTGGTTTTAGGGTTGCTTCTTTTTGGGCGCGGCATTTTGCCCCCACCTAGCCTCCCCCATTTACGCCCCGCAAAAAACAGCGGGACGGAAATGGGGGAGGGACAACTTCAACTTGGCAAAGAATAAAAATATTCATTCCTACTTCACATTCTCCTCCCCCAAATTCGACAGGTTTATCGTCGCATTTGGGGGAGGACGGGTGGGGGCAAACGCCTCCCTCAACACGCTCTTCCTCAACTCCTCCACATCCTCCATCTTTTGACGATACACCGCCTCCAGCCTGCGCGTTTCTTTCGACAACCCCTCCAGCCGCTGGACGATGGCGCGTTGCTCGCCGAGTGATTTGGGAAAGTGAATTTCAATTTCTTTGATGTCGTTGATAACTAAATTTTTATTCGCCGTTCCACGAGTTCTTTTTTGGGCTTGCTGTCTCGCAAATGGAGAGTTTAGAAAATATTCCAAATATTTGTTGAAAATCGTTTCGTGTTTGATTTTCAACAATGCAACACTGACGAAAATGCTGAATTCAACATCTACATCAACAATCTTTGCAATTCCAGTTGTACCGACTTTTGTATAAAGAACATCATCTCTTTCGGGACGAACTCTTTTTGTCAAGATTTTGTGCTCTTCAGGTGTGATAAATCTTGTGTCGGAAAAATCAATAAAGCCTTTCGTTAGATTTTTGACCGACAAGAAAGGAACGCCTTTGGAAACATACTTTGGTGTAACGTGAGTTCCATCTGTAATTCTTTCACACAACTCGCCTAATTTTTCTTCTCTCCAACCTTTACCATCTTTGTTGAATGTCTCCTCCAACTCCGCCTCAAACACCTCCCGCGCATTGACCAGATTCCGCGCCGCATTCGCGCCGACTTGCGCCAGCGCCGCGAACGTCTCGTCCAGCAGGCTCACGATCCGCTTTTGTTCGGGCAGGGGAGGGAGGGGGATTGGGATACTCCGCATTTTTTCTTGATTCAATTTTGGCACTGTAAGCCCAGTAACAAATTTCATCAAGTCAGTGATGTTCAAAAAATAAACAAGCCATTCATCCAGAACGATTGCCCTATTTGGACGAATTACATGCGCGTGATTATTCACCCAATATTTTCCTTCGGCGATAAACGCCGTGTTTTCTCCCGATTCCCATTTTGCGCCATCTTCGCCAATTAACACTAATTTTTCATCGAAGATGTATTCATGCACATAATCCAAAATGCCCGTCGCGCCATAGTAGGGATATTCGCCCGCAATTCTGTCACGTTTTGTAATAGGTTTTCGTTTGCTATCTAGCACTTCACAAACATCACCCAACCTTTCTACCTTCCAACCTTCCAACCTTGAACCTTCAACCCTCGACCTGAAACCTGAAACCTGATCCCTCTTCATAACATCTTCTCGATGGACTTCAAAATCTTCGCGCTCTCTTCATCCAACATCTTCATTTCATCCAAAATAACCGTAGGCGCGCGCAAAACGGTTTCATCTTTTCTGTGCGGATTTTTTACGCTCAAATCAAACGTGGTTTGGTCAACGCCTTTTACGTCCACCGTCCACGAGTTCTCCGAATCCGCTTTGGATTTTTGCAGTTTGACAAACTCCGCCAGATCACTCTCATTCAACGGATTGGTCTTGCCGAGATTGCGCTCCAAATTCAACTGGTAATACCAAATCTTCTTGGTAGCCGAACCTTTATCAAAAAACAAAACCACCGTCTTCACGCCCGCGCCCTGAAACACGCCGCCTGGCAGATCCAACACCGTATGCAGATTGCACGTCTCCAGCAACTGCTTGCGCAAACTCACCGAAGCGTTATCGGTATTCGACAAAAACGTATTCTTGATCACGATGCCCGCGCGTCCGCCCGCCTTCAAACTCTTGATGAAGTGTTGCAAAAACAAAAACGCCGTCTCGCCCGTTTTGATGGGGAAGTTGTTCTGCACCTCGGCGCGTTCCCTGCCGCCGAAGGGCGGGTTCGCCAGCACCACGTTGTAACGATCCTTCTCCTGAATATCGCGGATGTCCTCCGCCAGCGTGTTGGTATGCAGGATGTTCGGCGCCTCGATGCCATGCAGGATCATATTCATAATGCCGATGATGTACGCCAGCGACTTTTTCTCCTTGCCGAAGAAAGTTTTCTCTTGCAGGATTCTCGCTTCTTTCGTCCCCATAGCTGGTTCTGTTTCTTTGAGATACTCGAACGCCTCGACCAAAAACCCCGCCGAGCCGACCGCGCCGTCGTAGATCGTCTCGCCGATCTTGGGCTTCACCACCCGCACGATGGATCGAATCAACGCGCGCGGCGTGTAATATTCGCCGCCGTTTCTGCCCGCGTTGCCCATGTTCTTGATCTTATCCTCATACAACGCGCTCATCTCATGCTTTTCCTTCGACGAACGGAAGCGCAATTCGTCCACGAGATTGATCACCTCGCGCAAGTTATATCCGCTTTGGATTTTATTCTTCAACTCGCTGAAAATTTCCCCGATCTTATACTCGATCGTATTCGGGTCCTCGTTCTTGAACTTTTTCAGATACGGGAACAACTGACCATTCACAAACTCGATCAAGTCATCGCCCGACATCGCGTTGTGATGGTCAAGTTTCCTGGGCGCGCCCTGAGCCTGTCGAAGGGTCGGCGCCGCCCACACATCCCACTTGAATTTCTTCTCGATGATCGGCGTATACTTCTTGCCTGATAACTCCGCCGCATCCGCACGATCCTTTTCCAGATCGTCCAAATACTTCAGGAACAGAATCCACGAAGTCTGCTCCACATAATCCAACTCGCTGGAACAACCCGCATCCTTCCAGAGCTTGTCATCAATATTCTTAAATGTCTGTTCAAACATAATTTTCCTTTATTTATTTCTCCCCCAAATTCGACGTTCCCCAGTCGCATTTGGGGGAGGTGTCACGAAGTGACGGAGGGGGTCGTCAATGTTTTTGAAGGTTTGCTCGAACAAGGTTATCTCCTCAATGAGACCTGACAGGTTTTCACAGAACCCAGGCGGGGCTGATCCATTTCCATTCGGGGAACCCTGGTCGTCAGACTCCACGATAAAACCTGTCAGGTCTAAGATTTCACCTCCGAATTTTACCAGTCCACGCAAACAAGATAAAACGTAGGTCACGTTTTTAACGTGACAACTCGTGTTGAACAGAAGTTATGCTAAGAGAAACCGTCTGAAAACCAAAATATAAGGCATCAATTCGTTGCGGACTTGTCATTTCGACGAGCGGTAGCGAGGAGAAATCTGTCCACATCAGAAGAAGATTTCTCGCTATCGCTTGAAACGACAACCTCATATCCATATCTGGGTACATAGCGTGACCACAAAGGTGTGACCTTCGTAGGTCACGTTTTGAACGTGACGGATTATATCGAACAAGAAGTCACGCTAAAAGCGTGACCTACAAAAGCGTGCCTTGATGGGGCAGGGGAGGGGACGCAAAAACGCCGAAGATTGAAAACCGCCGAAACGCAGAATCCACTCGCGGCTGGGAATGACTCGCTCTTCCGAACTTTTCAACCTTCCAACTTTCAACCTGCAACACAACAAAGTGGGGGAGTCTCTCCAATCTGAAAATCCCAGCCTTCACAAAGTCTCTGTTTATGCTTTCGATAAGTTACATTACCAAAAGCATTGACAGTAAGCCAGATTTCGTATAACATTTCACTATGACAGCCACTATCTCCTCCGTCATCACAGATTATCTTAACGTGGTCAAACTGGCGCGGAGCCAGAACACAATGCTCACGTATGCCAAGGCGTTGAAAGAATTCAAAAAAGTTCTGCTGAAGTCGAAGATCGATCCCGATACGTCCCCTGCTAGCATGCTCACAGAAGACCTTGCCTCGAGGTTCGTGATGCACCTCAAGAGTTTTTCGCCCGCCACCGAGCAGGTCTACGTGCGGGCGTTGGCGCGATTTTTCAAGTATCTGTCGGCGGAGCGATTGGCAGAGATCAACCTGCCGCGCATGGACTTGCTCATCGAACAGCGTTCGCGCAAGCCTGGCATCCGCCTGCCGCAATTCCCCACGAACGAGATCGAGCGGATTTTAGAGTCGGTGTCTGACGCGTCCACGCTTTCAGCCGAATCCAAAACGGATCGGTTACGCGCAATGCGAGACCGCGCCTTTTTGCTCACGCTGGCGGATACGGGACTCCGCGTCCACGAAGCGTGCAACCTGCGGCGCGGCGATTTGGATTGGAACGAAGGACGCGCGGTCATCATCGGCAAGGGCGATAAACAAGCCGTGATCCGCTTCACGTCGCGTTCGATGCGCGCGCTGAAAGATTACCTCTCGCTTCGCGCCGAACTGGACGGCGGCTCTGGCAAACAACTGACCGCTCTGCCCCTCTTCGCTCGCCACGACAAAGGCACGGGGAACAAGGTCAAACCGATCACACCGACGACAGGTCGCAACATTGTGGCAGAACGTGTCCAACAAATTTTAGGAAACGAAGCCGAGGGACACATCACTCCCCACTCGTTCAGGCATTATTTTGTTTCGACGATTCTCAAGGCGTCTGGGAATCTCAAACTGGCTCAGGCATTAGCCAGGCACGAGAATATCCAGATCACGCAACGATACGCGCATCTCAACGATGACGAATTGGATAAAGGCTATTACGAGATCTTCGAGAAATCGTAGGTTCTAGAAATTAAATAGAAACAAGAGCAACGCTTGTAACAAGATCATCCCGTCTATCCATAACGAATAATAATAGTCCGAGCGGCTCTCTGATGCCTGCAAGATCAACGCTGCCGTACAAATTGCTGAAAGCAAAAGCCCTGTCCGCGCCGCGTCAAATGTGGGAAAGGCTAGAACAATAGCCGTAAATAGCGTCAGCGAAAGGATGCAGATCGCGATCGTCTTCTTTACCCCATAAACAACAGGCAAGGTCTTCACGTCCACACTCCTGTCATAGTCAATATCCCTGACGTTGAAGATGATGCAGAGCGGCAACATGAATAGGAAGTTCTGAACCACGATCAGTGCGTTTTCCAAAGTCAGCGCGCGCGTAAGACTCACATCCGACATCAACAGCATAGGGTAGATGACCGTCATACCTGTCCACACGATGGCGACGACAAAAGACTTCGAGCCTGTCACGCTCCGCAAATGGGTCTGCGGAAAGAAATAGGCAAACGCGGGAATCGTGATGGGAATAAAAGCCAGCAGGAACTTGAAGGGGAAATGAAACGCAATGACGCACGTAACGATCAACGCGCCAGCCGAGAGAACTGCCACAGGCTTTTTACTTCGCAAGATCCAAAAGTGCCGCTCGGAATAACCCGCCGAGAAACCCTCCCCAACAAACACAGGAAAATTGTACAGCAAGAAAGTCGCGCAAAAGACAAACGCGATGTACATCCAATGGATCGGGCGCTGGGTCAACAGATAGGTTTCGATGCTCATCGCCGCGGCGCAGATCGAAATAAAGACATTGCTGTAAAGCAAGGCGTCGAGAGCATTCTTTAGATAACTCACACAGATGCTCCAATAGCAAGAAAAAATTTCACGCGATCCATTCCGCCTCTTTCAAAACAAACGCTTGATACGCTGCGATCAATTTCTTTGTCCACGCGCCCACCCTCCCCTGCCCCACTCGCGCATCGTCAATTTGGATGACTGGCACAATGCCGCGCGAACTGGATGTGATGAACGCCTCTTTCACAGCCGACAGTTGATCCAGCCTCAGCGAGCGGAATCTCACCCCCAGCCCCCTCCCCCGCGCCGCGCGGATGACCATCGTCCGCGTGACGCCGAGGAGGATGCCGCGTTGGGCGGTGCCGAGGTAGGACAAATTGCCAATTTGTCCTACGTAAAAGAAATTGCTCGTCATCCCCTCCAATATCCTTCCATTTTTCACCAGCAATGCCTCGAAGATTCCCTCGCTGGCGATGTGCTTGCGTTCCTCATCGCTAGCGGAGATGAATGCCGTTGACTTCACACGCGGATCGTCCCGATGAAGCGTCGTCGTTTCGACTCGCACTCCCTTCTCGTAAATTTCACGCGGCAAAAGTTTGAGTGGTTCGATGGAGATGTAAAACTCTCCGCGTTTCGTCTCCATCACGCGGACGCGCGTCTCGTCGGGGCGAAAAGGTTGAAGTAACTGAGCCAGGCTGAGGCGTAGAAATGAAGCGTCTGCATGTGGGAGTCGCTTCAAATGGGCGGAGAGTCCGATGACGCGCGTGCATCCATTGAACGTGCGGAATGTCGAATAGAAGCCGTCGGGCAATTGCCGCGTCACCGCATCGAGCGAGGAGTTGTCGTCGAAGCGAAGTTCATCCAGTTTTGTTTTTGTGATTTTCCATGTGCGGATCATGCTGTGTCCATGTCGTTGCGAGCGAAGCGAAGCAATCTCCTGTTGCGAGGGGTTGCTTCGTCGCAAAGAGCAAGAGCGCTCCTCGCAACGACATATGGGATTATAAGCCTTGACACTTTTGGCGTGAGCGGAGTAAACTCGAAGTTGCAAGTAAACCCCAAGAAAGGAGCGCGCACGAATGTCCACGTTGATCGGCATGACCCCCTTTGTTCCAGTTGACGCTGGATTCGTACCTTCTCGTAGTGCGCCTCGTGACCGTTAGGTCAAACCTCCCTGTCGTTTCGGGCTGTGGCGTACTCGTCACAGCCTTTTTGTTTAA
>CAYWCN010000009.1:0-64667 GCA_964456775.1 uncultured Anaerolinea sp. | reverse complement strand
TCCGAGGTCCGTTTGGGACGCGCTGGGCGATATGCGTTCGGCTACTACAATAAATTTCCCTGCTACGCGCCGTGGACACACAGTCTCATTGATTTCAACGGTCTCGTCTATGTGTGTTGCATGACGCGCGAACAGATCAAACCGCTCGGCGATGTCCGCAAACAATCCTTCACCGATATATGGGAAGGCGCGGCGTATCGCCAGATCCGCTTGAACATGCACCCGCCCGCGCTCAAACCCTGTCAACGCTGCGATGATTTCGTTGTGGAAAATAAAAAGATTTGGGAGACTATTGGACCCTATTAACCCCAAAGGCATTTACCGCGAAGCCCGCTAAGAACGCAAAGATTTAAGAAACTTAGCGACCTTCGCGTGCTTAGCGGTTCAAAAAAGTTTTAACTCAAATCGGAAAACATATCCGCGCGGTCGTCATCATCCCACGCGCTCGCTTGATTGAACGTATGCAAGTCGGCGGCAGTGAACGTCGCGGCGGCAATCGGCAACGCAACGGGCATATCGAGTCCCTGCTGGCACGCCAAACACACTCGTCCCTCGCGCGTATTGTTCGTATGCTCATCGCAAAATCCGCGCCCGCATTTGATACACTTCCCCAACGACGGGTTGTCGCAACGATGCGGCACCAAATAACCGATCACCATTTCACATTGCACTGCGGATGTGTCTGCCATGAAAATTGCTCTCCAAGATTTTATCTATGAAAATCGCCTTACTTACTGAAAAGTATACACCCGACATCGGCGGACTGGCAATCTCGTCTGAGCGACTCGCGCGCCTATTAACTTCTGCTGGATATGAAGTACGCGTCTTTTCTCCGACGGGCAACCTGCTCCCCTCCGAACAGCGGACTCTCCCTTCAAGCGGAGCAATCGTCACGCGCTTCGGCTCACACAAACGCGCAGACGATACGCTCGTCCACTGGTTCGACCTCATCGTCGAAGAACACGCCCGCGCTCCGTTCGATGTCCTTCACGCCTACTTCCTCACGCAAGCAGGATTCATCGCAACACTCGCGGGAAGGTATTTGAACATCCCAAGCGTTGTCTCCATCCGCGGCAACGACGTAGACCGCGCCGCGTTCGATCCTGCAAGATTCTCGCACACGATGTTCGCGTTACAAAACGCCAACGTAGTCACCGCCAACGCGAAAGAGTCGATTCGCAAAGCCAAAGCATTTTTTGATCGAGAAATCATTTTGATTCCAAACGGCGTGGATACAAGTCATTTCAAACCAATGGAAAATAATCGCGCGTTGGCTGAGTCTCTCAGACTCCACAGCCATGTCACCCTGAGCGGAGCGAAGAGTCTCTCACCCGTTGCGCAAGACTCTTCTGTCGCTACGCTCCCTCAGAGTGACATGAATCCCGTAATCGGCTTTGTCGGCGAACTGCGTGAGAAAAAAGGGATGAAGACTCTCCTCTCTGCCTACGCGCAGGTCAATAAAAGGCAACCAACCACCCTGCTGATCGTTGGAGAAACTCGCCACGGCGAAGACAGCCAAACGTTCGAAGAGATGCGGGCGTCCATTCCCGAATCAAATATCGTAGTCACGGGATACGTCTCGCCCAACGACTTGCCCGCGTATTATTCGTTGATTGACGTGTTCGTGCATCCATCTTTGCATGACGGAATGCCGAACGCAATTCTTGAAGCGATGGCGTGCGAGAAAGCCGTTATCGCGACGCCCGTCGGCGGGACAAAAGACATTGTGGAGGACGGAAAGAATGGTTTGCTTGTCAACGTCAATGATGCGGACGCGCTGGCAGAAAATATTCTTGCGTTGTTAGATGACGATGAGAAACGCGCGTCGCTTGGTAAACATGCGAGAGAATTTGTGAAGAGCGAGTTCAAGCCTGAAAAAGAATTGACGGCGAATTTGGAAGTCTATCGAAAACTTGGATTGAAAATTTAAATACACTTGCCAAAGACACAAACTTATCCTGGCAGGCGGTGCCAGCGGGGCGTTGAGAAATTTCTTTATCATATCTCTGTGACTCAGCGTCTTTGCAATAACGAACCAGATGTAGTGGTCCCGTGAAATTATCGGATGGCTATCATCCGCGATTTTTTCCTACGGTCTGCACCTTACACACCAGACAACTGGAAATAGAAATATCCCGGACAGGAGGTAACGTATTCCACTAAAGCAATACGCGTTACTCAATAGCCCGGTGATCCGTTACGCCACAAATGCAGAACCCCAAATGATGGTAACTATGAATAGTGTAAGATCGACTTTTCGAGACATATTATAAGTAGTTGATTTGTTTGATTGCCTGAATTTAGGAATAATTTTATAATATCCATAATATGTGATTAAAGAGTCGAGAATGGACAATTCCTGTGAGTGATCAATCCATTCATTTATAAGTCCAAGCCAGGAGATCATGCAATGCTTAAGTCTCTTTTCAACATGGGCAAACCTGTTTATGACCCCACACTCGGCGACTCGCTGGCAAGGAAGATTCTTGAAGATGTAAAAGTAGAGAAGGTGGACCAGGTCATTAATCAGATTGCGCCTATTCGGACCGGCCAATGGGATAAGCGTTATTTTTATGTTGATTTGGCTGGGGAACATATAACCAACCAGGAAATACTTGGCACCCTACCAGATTCATCAATTGGAAACCTGATAAGAGGCAGTATGGCGATTAATCTAGCCTGGGCCGCACGCGGAGGAGGTCAAGCAGAAACCGTGACGAAGGAAGGCTGGGATATTTTTTTTAGATTTCTTAATATCGCAGGTAACAGCCTATTGCGTGCGGGCGAACAGGATATGGAGGACCCAACTCCCTTTGCCCTATTACAAACTGTGGCAATGGGCATGCAACTCGACAGGAAAACAACTGAGTCCTGGTTTCACGAAGCCGTCAAGAGAGACAAATACAATCAAGGTGCGCACTACGGACACTTGTTTTTGTTGTGCAAGAAATGGGGAGGCTCGCATGAGGAAATGTTCGAATTCGCACGGACAACATCAAGCAATACTCCAGACAACATGACCCTGCATACGATCTTGTACATTGCCTTCCAAGAGTATTACCTATATTATATAGCCTTTGAACGAGACGAGGTTAAGGCTAATTCATTCATTCATGAAAAACGGACACGAGAAGAAAGCATTCGTACGTATCAAAAATCTTTATTGAACAGGAAGAAAATAGTTCAGGTTTCTGATTATTGGCCACACAATGTGACGGCTTGGTGGTTTATGATGCTTAATATCCCTGAGGTCGTACGGCGAGAAACCCAAAAGATCGGCCCGTATTTCACAAAATACCCCTGGCTCATTTTTTACAGGGACCCAGCCGCTGGATACCATCAGGCAACAAAAATATAATTTCATGAAATCAAGTTTTCTCATACGCATACGAGGGACGAGATGACGAAAATTAATGGGACTAAAGTTGATGGCGTTGTCACAATATGGGCTGACATCCCCGGCCCGCTTCGAGCCGGGCTGTTCTTTCGCACAGGACGGGTCGATGAAACCCTTGCAACAGCTGGATACACCCATCTAATAGAACACCTGACTCTATCAACAATTGAGGTACAGCCACAAGAAATCAATGGATTTGTGACTGGAAATATTACCGGGTTTTTAACAGCAGGTAATCCGGAAGAAGTCCGGAACTTCCTGGAAAAGGTTTGTAAAATAATACAATCTTTACCGGAGGAGCGTCTTGAAAAGGAAAAACAGGTATTGACTGCCGAAAGCGCCTCTCGCCGGTACGATCTCCAATCAAGTCTTTTGACATGGCGATATGGCGCGGCGGGATACGGCTTGATGACCTTCCCTGAACTTGGCCTTTCAGGAGCCACCCTTAAGCAAGTGCAAGAATTCGGCGAACAAAAATTCACGAAGGAAAATGCTGTTCTCTGGCTATCTGGTCCACCGCCAGCCACTTTACACCTGCCCTTACCTCTCGGTGTAAAACAACCCATTCCTCCGCTGTCACCGATCCAATGGACGTTCCCTGCTTGGTTTGTGGATGATTTTTGCCCAGGCATCGCTGCCAGCGCCATAGTTCCGCGGGTTTCAGCCTCAACGGTTTTTTGTGAATTGGTATCCAAACGCCTTCGCGAGAGCCTTCGCGTATCAAAAGCTATAAGTTATGCGCCTGGTGTTTTTTACGATCATCTCAACGCCGACACTGCTCATTTGATCCTGTTTGCCGATTCCGACAACGAGCGGCGCGAAGAGTTATCCAATTTGTTTGGCGAAGCTATCAATACCTTGAACAAAATAGATGAAACTGAAATTATAACCATCCGTCAACAGGTATACGATCGTTGGGTTGGCTCAATGGCCCCGCCACCTACCGATCGTCTTATGATGGATATTCAGCGCGTTGCGGTTGATTGGCTATTCGACAAAAAGTATGAAGAATGGGAGACGATAGCACGCGAAGCGCTTTCAGTTAGTTTAGATGATATCTCAAAGTTTTGGAGTGATGCACAATCAACAATGATGTTTGCTCTTCCAGGCAGGGTTCCCATACAACCATGGATGGGAGGGCAAATTCCACTTTCTAAAGTACCCGCCGTCCAAGGTCAAAAAACCACCAACCTTGATGCACCTATACAAAAAGAACAACTTATTCACGGCGCTGATGGGGTCAGCATCCTTTGGCCCGACGGTTCGCATATTACAGTACGTTATTCCAGAATGGCAGGTGCGCTCTTATATGAAGATGGATGCCTGCGCCTGATAGGCTCTGATGCAACTGTAGTAACGATTGAACCGACTCTGTGGCAGGATGGATCAAAATTATGTAGGCAGATTCGCGAACGTATACCAGGGCATTTGCTTTTAAAGCAAAGCCGCCCCATAAACGCGATACCCCAACCTAGAACTACCTCATGGCAACGCTTTCGTGCTCGATTTAAACAAGAATAAGTTGGTTTGTATTTACCCGCGCTACTCGCTCTACATCGAAATATTCGAGGATACGGAAAGAAAGTAGATTGCGCAAACGTCAGCAAAATAGTTTAGTTTAGATTCACATCCTTTAGGAGAAAGTTTCGACATGACAATTCTCTTTGATTCAACCAAAACTGTTAAATCGGATTTGAACAAGCAAAAATATATTGCGTCTGGCGAGATCGCCACAATTGTTTATCTCGCGCAGAAGTTAGGCAAGCCGCTTCTCACGGAGGGACCTGCGGGCGTCGGCAAGACGGAACTCGCCAAAGCCATCGCAGGCGCGACGGGACGCGAGTTGATCCGCTTGCAATGTTATGAAGGACTTGACGAATCGAAAGCGTTGTACGAATGGGAATACTCGAAGCAATTGCTTTACACGCAACTCCTGCGCGACAAGCTGAACGACACCCTCGGCAAAGCGGACACGCTCTCGGAAGCGGCGGATAAACTTGCAAAAGAAGAAGATGTTTTCTTTTCGGAACGATTCCTTTTGCAACGTCCATTGTTGAAAGCAATTCTGAGCGAACAACCGTCCGTGTTGTTGATTGACGAAATTGATCGCGCCGACGCGGAGTTTGAAGCCTTCCTGCTCGAAGTGTTGAGCGACTTTCAAGTGTCTGTGCCTGAGCTGGGAACTCTGACCGCGAAGCATCGTCCGTTCGTGATCCTCACATCGAACAACACTCGCGAACTCTCCGAAGCGTTGAAGCGGCGATGTTTGTATCTCTTTATTGATTACCCAACCTTGCAGGAAGAACTTGCAGTCGTGCGCTTGAAAGTGCCAGACTTGAATCCGAAGTTGGCGCAACAGGCGGTGGAATTCGTTCAACGCCTCCGCAAAGGAGACATGCGCAAGTCCCCGTCCATCAGCGAGACGCTGGATTGGGCGAACGCGCTGGTTGCGTTGAACGCGTCCAATTTGGACAAGGACACGCTCGAGGATACGATCTCAGTGCTGTTGAAACACGAAGCCGATCTGCAGAAGGCGAAGCGGCAATTTATCAATCCGCCTCCGCCGCCCAAGCAAAAACCGACAGATGATTTTGGAAGGTTCACCAATAATTAGTTTTTCTCTGCGGAGACGCAACGAAAATTAACCGCGAAGACTTGCATTGAGCTTGTCGAAATGACGCGAAGCACGCCAAGAAACCTTTTTAAATCTTTGCGGTCTTAGCGTGCTTTGCGGTTCAAAAAAGGTCGAATATGGAATCCCGCATCCTTCAACTAATCTCAGCCTTGCGCGCGAGCGGGGTGCGCGTGTCTCTTGCCGAATCGGCCGAGGCGTTCTCGGCGGTGGACATCATGGGGATTCAAGACCGCGAAGAGTTTCGTTTGTCGTTGCGCGCCACGCTGGTCAAAGATTTGAAGGACATTCCCATCTTCGATAAATTGTTTCCACTGTTCTTTGGGACAGGCATGCCGCCGATGATGGGAGGAAATCCGTCCGATGATATGACGCCTGAAGAGGCGCAGATGCTGGCGGATGCGTTGCGACAGTACACGGAGACTCTCCGTCAGCGGATGCAAAGGCTGATGAGCGGCGACCAGCTGTCCCGTGCGGAGCTGGAAGCGCTGGGTCAGATGGTCGGATTGAATCAAATGGACGACCTCCGTTATCAAAATTGGATGGCGCAACGGATGATGCGCGCGCTGGCGTTCCCCGAAGTCCGCGAGGCGTTGAAGGAGTTGATGGAACAACTCCAGCAGATGGGCATGAGCCGCGATCGCGTCGAGCAGATGCGCGAGATGATCCAGCAAAATTTGCAGGGCATGCGCGAACAGATCGAGCAATTCGCGGGCGAACGCATTGCCGAGAACATGAGCGAGCGACCGCGCGGCGAAGGCGTGGACAATTTGATCAACCGCCCGTTCCACGCGCTGAGCGATGCCGATAAAAAAGTTTTGCAAAATGAAGTGAAGCGGCTCGCCGCGATGCTGAGAACGCGGATCGCGTTGCGGCAGAAGCGCGCCAAAAGCGGACAACTCGACCCGAAGGCGACTATCCGCGCGAATTTGAAATATCACGGCGTGCCGATGGAGATCAAACACAAAGACCGCGCGCGCAAACCGAAGATCGTGGTCATTTGCGACATCAGCACTTCGATGCGCTTTTGTTCTGAGTTGATGTTGAGTTTTCTGTTTGCACTGCAAGGACAAGTCCGCAAGACGCACGCCTTCGCGTTCATTGATCATCTCGAATCGATCTCGGAGGATTTCAGCGGCTCCAACGCGGACGAAGCGATCGCGTCCGTTTTGTGGCGCATGCCCAGCGGATCGTACAACACTGACCTCGGCTGGTCGCTCAACGATTTTCAAAGCGAATACATGGACACACTCAACGGGCAGACGACTCTCATCATCGTCGGCGATGGGCGCAATAATTACTATGACCCGCGCTTGGATATTTTCTCCACGATGAGCCGCCGTGCCGCGCGTACAATATGGCTGAATCCCGAACCTCCATATCTTTGGCACGGTGACAGCGACATGCCTAAGTATGCGCCGATGTGCAACAACGTGTTGAAGGTCAGCAATTTACGGGAGTTAGCAGAGGCGGTGGATGAATTGATGACTCGCTGAAGCCCAAACTTGAGAAGTATAATGACTGGGTATGACTAAAAAGTTATCTTCTGAGGAATGGTGGCGTGGAATTCTTACAGGAATTAATCCTGCTTTTCCCGCGCGGCAATTGCGAAGCATTTTTCGATTGATTCCAAATGGTCCTCGCTGTAAATTCTGTAATGGACCTTATCATGGGATCGGCGGGGCGATCTTTAGAATGATCGGTAAAGGGCCCTCTAAATTAACTCCACAACTGTGCGGTCAATGCTATGGGCATACAGATAAACATATAGGCGGGACTGAAATTGAACTTACCATGTTATTCGCAGATGTGCGCGGCTCAACATCGCTCGCTGAAGGGATGCGCCCTATGGAATACAGCAAGTTGATCAATCGATTCTATAGAGTTGCCAATGAAATTTTTGCATATTCAGATGCTTTGCTTAACCGTTTGATCGGGGATCAAGTAATTGGGTTATACGTGCCAGGGTTTGCAGGCGTGAAGCATCGCGAGAAAGCGATCCGCGCCGCTCAGGAATTGCTTGATAAAACTGGACATACAAATTCAGCAGGGCCGTGGTTACCTATTGGAGTAGGCGTTCATACAGGGGTGGCATTCCTTGGCTCGGTTGGATCTGATGAAAACACAACCGATATTGCAGTGTTAGGCGACCCGCCAAACACCGCAGCAAGATTATCGTCTTCAGCAAGGACGGGAGAGATATTAATTAGTGAAGATGCTTATGTTCCGGAAATGAATCTTGATGGGCTGGAAAAACGCGAACTCATGTTGAAGGGGAAGAGCAACCCAATGAGCGTTTATGTCATGAAGGCTATTTCGTAATCAGGAAAAACACACGCCCAAGTACGCGCCGATGTGCAACAACGTGTTGAAGGTCAGCAATTTGAGGGAGTTGGCGGAGGCTGTGGACGAATTACTCACAAAATGATCTAGAATCGACGAAAACCAAACCGAGGAAATACATGTCATACTTAATATTCGTAATATCAGTAATGTTTGTGATACCTGCTGGCTTTGTGATCTTCGAATACAACAAAAAGAAATCCGATCTGATAAACATCGCGGGAAAATGGTTCTTCTTTTGGGCGATTGGAATCAGGCTCTTGGTAACGGGTTTGATGCAAGTATTTAATCCCGCATATACTGGCGGCATTGTTGGCGACGATCAAAGTTATCTCATCATTCAGGAACTTGGGTTTGCCAACTTGCTGATGGGCTCGCTTGCCATCCTATCGCTGTACAAGCCAGCCTACATTGAAGTGGCAAGCATGGGAGGAATATACATGGGACTGGCGGGTATTCTGCACGTACTGAGGGTTCACACAGAGGTTTCACAGAAAGAAACGATCGCGCTCATATCTGATCTTTATATCTTCGTTATTGCAGTTTTATATTTACTATATCGATTGTTCAACAGGAACAAACCAGTCGTATAATCCCCCTCATGGCAAAAGCAAGCAAGCCCAAACCGCCAAACGACGAAACATCACAACTCTACAACATTCTCACCCGCGCGAACCAGATCGCCAGCAACACCGAGCTGGACGATCTCCTCAACCAGATGCTCGACCTCATCATCGAGGTCTGCGGCGGGAACGCGGGCACGCTTTACTTGCTCGACTCGGAACAAGACGAACTCATCTTCAAAGTCATTCGGGGACCCAACAGCGACCACAGTTTAGTCGGCAAACGAATCAAAACGAACGCGGGCATCGCGGGCGCGACGATGGCGCAACATGATCCGCTCGTGATCGAAGACCTCGCGAATGACTCGCGCTGGCAAAAAGTGTCGCGCAGTTCAGAGGGGCTTCGCAACGTCATCTCCACGCCCCTGCTCTTGCGCGGCAAACCCATCGGCGTCGTGCAAGTCTTCAATTATTCCCACACGCCGTTACAAATTATGCAGATGCTCGGCGCGCGCATGGCATCCGAGATCGAGAAAGCGATGTTGCTGGAAGCCAGTCAACAGCGGACAACGCGACTCGAAGCGTTGATCGACATCATCGGGATCATCGGTTCGAATCTGGACCGCGACCTGGTTCTCCACCTCATCGTTCGCTACGCCCGCGACTTGCTCCACGCCGAACACGCGTCGTTGTTCCTCATTGACGAGGAGCGCAACGACATTGTCTTGCACATTTCATCGAGCGAGTCTAAAGCCCCTTCATTACGCGTCCCACGCGGACAGGGAATCATCGGCGCGGCAATCGAAAGCGGCGACATCATCTTCGTTCCAAATGTTCACGCAGATGAACGACACTTCAAAGATGCGGAACCCATCACGGGAATCACGACCACATCTTTGATCGCCGTTCCGCTCATCACGCAAGCGGTTCAACTCGGACAGGAACTTGGGTCCGCCCAGCCCCAGATCATCGGCGGACTAGAAGCCATCAACCGCGTGGACGGATACTTCACCACCGAAGACGCCGATCTACTGCAAACATTAGCAAAGCAAGCGGCAACGGTGTTCCAGATCGCCAAACTCTACGGCGACGCGAACGAACTCTTCCTCGACACGATCCAGGCGATGGTCGCATCCATTGATGCGAAAGACCCGTACACGAACGGACATTCGCAACGCGTCAGTGAATTTTCGGTTGCCATCGGTAAGCAAATGAAACTGTCTCCTGAAATAATCCATCAACTGCGGATCGGCGCGCTCTTGCATGATATTGGCAAGATCGGCATCCCCGATACCATCCTCAGCAAGCCAGGTCATCTCACCGAAGAGGAGATCAACACGATGAAACAGCATCCCGCCATCGGCGCGAGCATTATGCAGAACGTGCGGCTGTTGCGCAACGAAATCCCTGCGCTGGCGGAACACCACGAACACATCGATGGGACGGGTTACCCAAACCACCTTACGGGCGACCAAATTTCACTGTTCGGAAGAATCGTCGCCGTCTCCGATGTGTTCGACGCGCTGACATCCGACCGTCCCTACCGCGCCGCGCTCGACGTGGAAGAAGTCCTGAACAAAATGCAAAAAGATTCGGGCTCGCATTTCGACGGCGTGTGCGTGCAGGCGCTGATCAAAGCGTATCTCGCGGGCGAGATCAAAACGCAAAAAGGCTCGAGGGCATAAACGTTTTTGTTAAGCGACTTGTGCTTTTATTGACTTCCATATTTGGTTTTCACTTGGTAAGATAAACCCATGCCTAAAATTCTCATCGTAGACGACGACGTCACCATCACCAACTTAATGCAAGTGCTTGTCAGCATGGAGGGTCACCAGCCAACGACGGTCAACGACAGCCTGAAAGCCATGGAAACCGCGCGCGCCGTAGACCCCGACCTGATCACGCTGGACTTAATGATGCCCGACCTGACGGGTTTTGAATTGTGCGAACTCCTACGCAACGATCCAAAGTTTGCAAAGATTCCGATCGTCATCGTCAGCGCGAAGGACGATGTTGAAAGCAAAGAGAAAGCCAAAAGCGTCGGCGCGACAGATTACATCACCAAACCCTTCGGCATGGACGAGTTTATCGGCAAGATCAAATCGTTGACGAGTTAATGTTTGTAGACCTCACAGGTCTTGAAGACCTGTGAGGTCTTTTTGTTTCGAGTACACTTGGGGACATGCCAATTTCTTCCATCTACACAAAAACGATCACTATTCCGCAAACCGCCATTGACGATAACGGACACGTCAACAACGTCAGCTACGTTCAATGGATGCAGGACATCGCCATCGAACATTACGAATCCATCGGTGGGACGGACCCGATGCAACTCGTCGGCGCGACGTGGGTCGTGCGTGAACATAAGGTCGAATACCTGCTTCCCGCATTTGTCGGCGAAGAGATCGAGATCAGAACATGGGTGGAAAATATCCGCCGTGTGCGTTCACTTCGCAAGTATGAATTTGTCCGTAAAGCGGATGGGAAAGTTTTGGTCAAAGGCGAAACAGATTGGGTGTTCGTGGATGTGAAAAGCGGAAAGCCGATGGGGATTCCCGATGAGGTGGCGAACGTATTCAAACAAACCTGACAGGTTTCCACAAAACCGCGATTGTTCGCAACCTGTGTCCACGCAATGACTTTAGACGGCAACGATGCGCATAAAACCTGTCAGGTTTCAAGAAGTTTCTGATACACCTTCAGCAACTTCTTCTGTGACTCGTGCCACGTAAATTTCGTCAACGCGCGTTCCGAGGCAGAGTCGGCGAGGCGTTTGGATAATTCAAGATCGTCGAGCAAGGTCAACGCTTGTTTTGCGAGATCGTCGGGATCGTTCGGCGAAAACAACAGCGCGTCCACGTCTTCGCGGGCGAGTTCGCGGACGATGGGTAGGTTCGACGCCAACAGTGGGCGTCCGCCCGCCATGTATTCCAATACCTTGATCGGACACGCGCCTTGCGTGACGTTGCGGTCGTTGAACCCCAGCGGCGCGACGCAAATGTCCGCTCTGGCGATCAACGCGGGGATTTCGTGATGCGGCACCGCGGGCTGGACGATCACGCTCTCTTCCACACCCAGTTTGCGGATCTGCTTCGCTAAAAATTTTCTCTGCCGCGAACGTCCACGCCCGACGATGTGGAGTCGGACCGCTCGCTGTTCGAGAATTTTCGGCAAGGCTTTGACGACGACTTCGAGTCCCTGCCAATCGGCGAGGGTGCCGATGTATAACAACGTGGGGATTCGTCCCTCGCGGCTGGGCAATGGCGAGGCGGAAAAATCTGAAGGGCTAACTCCGTTCGGGATGACTGTGACCAGCTTCAAGGGGAGTCCGAGCGAGGCGATGTAGTCGCGCGTCACGTTCGAGGGGCAGATGATCGCATCCGAAAGATGCAGAGTTGCAATCTCCTGTTCTTTGATCTTGGTCAATAAATCCGAATCAATTCCAGGGTAATGATATTTGAGTTCGATGGAGGGAAGCCCGTTGACTTCAAAGAGGGTTTTGTAGCCGAAGCGTTTTTTGTTTTGCGCGATAGTGAGCCCGTCCCAAATGTTGCGATAATGAGCAACATCGTACTCGTGATGCAAAACGAGATGATTGAGAACCGCTTTGCCGTAATGCGTGGCGCGCGCCAGAAAATTTTGCGAGAGGTCTTGCGAGATGCGAGTCACTCGCGCGCCTTCGATCGTGTCTTCAGTCGGAAGCACTCCATCGTTCGGCGTAACCAAATGGACATCAAATTGCCCATTGACCAACCCGCGAATGTTATGCAAAATATGTGTGGACGCGCCTTTCGGGCTGGGCACGATGTCGAAGGCAGTGTAGAGGACGCGAGACATGTTGAAATTATACGTTATCTATCCGCGCTGAGCGGAGGTCTGAGCGAAGCGACAGCGGAGACGAAGACCGCAGTCGAAGCGCATGTTCAAATGAGAATCGTCCTTCGACTGCGCTCCTCAAAGAGCATTCGTCGCTCCGCTCTGGACGGAAACAACTTATGACAAACAAAGGCTACTTCATCATCACCGACATTTCGGGCTACACCGAATTTCTGACGCAATCGGAACTCGAACACGCGCATCAGGCGTTGCAAAACCTGTTCGACGCGCAGTTGCAATACATCAAGTTCCCGTTGAAAATTTCGGGCTTTCGCGGCGACGCGATCTTCATTTACACGCCAGAGGCATGTTTTGTAAACCCGCAATCGTTCGTGGAAATGCTGGAAAGACTCTATATCGTTTTCGCCGACGCACTGCGGCAAATGCAATTCAACACCACTTGCCCATGCCGAGCTTGTAAAAATCTCAAGAGTCTCGATCTCAAGATGTGCATCCATTACGGGGAATACATCATCCAGAAACTTGGCGACCGCGAAGAACTGCTCGGGGCAGACGTGATCGTGCCGCACCGTATGTTGAAAAATGATGTCATTAAACAGACGGGCATCCATTCTTACGCATTGTTTTCGGAAGCCGCCGCGAACGCGCTTGAATTACAAAAACTATGCGATCCGCTTGCTTCTTACAAAGAAGAGTACGAACACATCGGCGAAGTGAACATGCTCGTGCATGATCTGAAATCGGCATGGGACAGGGAAGAAGCGCGGAAGAAAATCTTCGTGGATGAAAATGACGCATGGATCAAAATCGAAGTGGATGTCCCTTTCCCGCCTTCGGTGATTTGGGGAGTCATCACGACGCCCGCGCTGGAAGGTCCATTGCTTGGGTTGAATTACGTCAAGCGCATTGATGAACTCGGCGGACGCACGCAACTCGAATCGAAATTCCATTGCGCGCACGCGAGCGGCGATTTTTTCAACACGATCGTGGATTGGAAACCTTTCGACTACTACACAACGATTCAACAATTCGCATCGGGCTTGGAATATCATCGAACCATTCACCTGAAGTACAACGGCGCGATGACAACATTCTTGATGCTCGTCAGCAAACCCGAACAGCAAACGCCTGATGGCTTTCGTGAGTTCCTCGAATCCGCCGCGCGGCAGGGATACGAAAGACTCCCCGCCGCGATTCAAGAACTTGTTGAAAGCGGTACAATCACGGTTAACTAAGGAGCATTCATGGAAGCATTTCTTTGCGGCGGCGCAATTCTACTCGTTCTCGTTCTAATTATCTTTTTCTATTTATTGAACACCGCGCGTAAGCGTGTGAACCAAACCACTTCGCTCGGCAAAAAACAACTCCTCCCCGTCTACATCTCACTCGCCGACAAACCCACCTCCATTATTCAGGGGATGAACAAACTCCGCTTCGACGTGAACAAAACCGAAAAGGCGGGCGACAAGTGGCGTTGGATTCCCATGATGATTTTTTTCGCGGGCGTCGCCTTGATGCTCGTTGACGGCATCTTGCTTTTGCTCGGATATTTTTCGTTCGTCTTCACAGGCGGCGGCATCGCATTGTGGATCGCCGCCATTGTGATGGCGCGCGGCTTGCGGAAAAGCGATTCATACGACTTCTCGACTCGCTACAACGGGACGCGCGACATCCTCTACACGCTTCGCGACGACCTCAAGCCTGACTCGACCTACTTGGGCCATCTCGACCTTACAGGTTCTCTGCTCCCGACTAAAGTGGCTCGCTCCGCCAACGACGCGCAGGGGCGCACCACAGAATACTTCCGCGATGAGTGGCTCGCGCTCAAAGCAAAACTGTACGATGGAAGCATTCTCCGCGTTTCGGGAATCCAAAAGTCGAAAAAGCGAAAATCCTACTGGAAACGCAGTCGCATCAGCGGGAAGATGAAAAGCAAGCCCGAAAAATTCAAAGGCACCGCGCACGATTTGAAAGTCCGCATTGTGCCGAACCCTGAAGTGTATAAAATTGCCAAAACCAGCAACGAGTTCAAGCAAGGACTCAACATCGGCAAGTTCACCATCAGCCAGTTAAGCACTGAAGGCGGCATGGTCTCGTTCGTCGCCAACTCACCTTTTGAAGAAGTGGAACATGAAAACATTTTGCAAGTACTTAAGTCTGCATACACTCTCCTGCAAAGAAAGGCGGCGTAAATGAGTCGCAAAGTAATTAAATACAAAATTCCGTCATTGCGAGTGGCGCTTTCAGCGCTACGAAGCAATTTCCGTGATAATCAAGCCTTGGTAGATGTGACGGAGACATCGTCCTCGAAAAGGATTGCTTCGTCGGCTACGCTTCGTCTTGGCTCGCTGTCACTCGCTCCGCTCAGCGCGAGCCTCCTCGCAATGACGGGCTGGGAAGAGGCGAAATGAATACTCGCAAAGTTATTCCGTTCGTGGTTGCATTCGTTCTGGTCTGTCTCGTGATGGTAGTCGCCGCGTTGTTCTCGTTCAGCGGACTGGCGAAAGCGGAAAAATTCGGCGCGTCGCAAATCTGGTCGCAGAGTTATGACACCGCCGAAAGCATGAAGGTCATCAACTTGATGGGTGACGACAACGACGAGCTCTTCATCCAAAACGCGCAGAACGTGACCATCTTCGATGGCGGCGGAAATGTTCTGTTCACGAAAGATTATCAATACCCGAAAACCACGCTCGGCGATGTGAACGGCGACAACCGTGAAGATGTGGTCGTCTTTTATCTCGGCGACTTCGGTTATTCAGTGGACACGATCATTGACGGGCAAGCCACCACGCTCGCGCAAAGCCTGACTGTCGGACTCCCTGCCCGCGTTGCGATTCTGCGCTTCCCCTCTGGACCTCAAATTGTCCTCGGCGATTCAGGCGGCGGACTGCAATCTTTGAGCCTCGGCGGTCAACCGTTGTGGAATTATTCCGTCGGCGGCGAAGAGATCCGCGGACTCGACGACGCGCTCATCAACGGTCAAACACATCTCGCCGCCGCGTCGCATGACGGCTCGGTGGTGGTGTTAGATGAAGATGGGCAAAAAGTTTGGGGGACGGATCAGGAGTCCCTGCGAAGGATGCGGGCGTTCGATTTCAACTCCGATGGCAATAGCGAAATCCTGACAGGCGGAGAGTTCGGCGCGTTCGTCGCGTTATCCGCAGTGGACGGGAGTCAAATTTATTCGCAGGGAATGGGTCAGGCGGTTTCCGAGATCCGCGAAGTGGAATTGAACGGCGATCCGTCGTCGCGCGAGTTTGTCGTCGGCGGAAAAGATGGCGGCGTGTGGGCGTTTTCGATCAACGGCGGCGCGGTGAATCAAATGTGGACGGGTTCGCTGTCGGACAAGGTCACTGAAATTTCAGGCATTGATGTGGACGGCGACGGCGCAGAAGAAGCCGTACTCGGCGACGACAGCGGGACTGTGGCAGTGTTCACGGGCAACGGTTCGCGCAACAATTTGGAGAATCACAGCACGGGCATCACGCGCATCGACGTGGGCAGACTCAATGGCGAGCGTTATGTTGTGATCGCGGATTACAACGACGTGCAAGTGAACAAGGTCAACTTTAATTCAATCCCTGGATTCCAATACACGCCGCTGGTCGTTGGCGTGATCGTTTCGGCTTTCATTTTGATCATCGCGGCGATCCTTGCTTCGATACCGAAGAAACCTGAACTGAAAGTTTCGTTTCAGGATAAAAGCAGGGAATCGCTGGAGGCTGAACGGCGCATGTTGAAAGAATCCATTGCGGATGTGGAACGCTTGCGCAAATCGGGCGAGGTGACAGGCGACGCGTATCTCGCGCGGTTGAAACGTCTGCGCGGCGATCTCGCAGATAATGAGACCGCGTTCAAAACCGCGGGCTTCCCCATCAAAGTGGAAACGATCCAATGCCCCAACTGCGGCGGCACCCTCGAACTCGGCATGGACAAGTGCGAGTATTGCGGGCAGGTGTTGTTGTCGTAATTCGTACTGCGTATTTCGTATTGTGAACACAAAAGCGCGCCCCAATTGGAGCGCGCTTTTTATTTACCAAACCAAAGCAAGGTTATTGAACGCTGAATTGCGCCTCGCCAGCCTTTACTCAGTTCATGTAAATTTCAGCCCGATACGTTCCGACGGGCCATTCAACATCGCTGTACAACTGGAAGTACACGGCAGTCGCGCCTTCTTCGAGGTTGTATGAGAGTGTCTGAAAAGGAGTATTGGGATCTTCCCCTTCGATATCCAACGCGTACCAGCGGACCTCAAAGGGCGTTCCTGTCTCAACCGCAGAGACATCGAAGAAAACGAAGAAATCGTCGCTCGGGGAATATACCGTTGTTGCAGTTTCGCCAGAAACGTCGGTTGTCATGCGAACGTTCGAGACGCCCGGTTCGCCGCCCAGAACCGCGCAAGCCAGCGTTGAGGCGACTAGCGCTGACACGGCAAGTAAAACAAACAGTCTATTTCTCATTTCATTCTCCTTGTGAATTAGTGAGGCGAGTATATCATCACAAGAAAACAGACTGGCACTTCGTCACTCAACTTCAATGTAAATTCGCTTGTTGATCGCGCCTTTGCTTTTGTAATCCGCAATTCGGATCGTTCCGATTTCATTCGTATTGCGGACGTGCGTCCCGCCGTCGGCTTGCAGGTCGAGTCCCACGATTTCGACTGTCCGCACTTCTTTGATTCCTTCGGGGAGCAGATTGATCTTTGTGCGAATCAAGTCAGGGATCTGGAACGCTTCTTCGCGCGGCAGAATGTTGACTCGGATCTCCCGCGCCTGTTTCACCTCGTTGTTGATCGCGGTCTCGATCACACGCACCAAATCGCCGCGCATGGTTTCGAATTCAAAATCCAAATGTCCCTTCAACGGCTCCATATTCCCGCCTGTCACTTGAGCGCCGTAATCGCGGAAGATCGTTCCGCATAAGACGTGCAGAGCGGTGTGGGTGCGCATCAGCTTGTGTCGCCGCGCCCAGTCCAAGGTCCCGTGTGAAGCGGAATTGGGAGTCGGCAGAGGCGCGTTGCCGCCGAGGAAGTGCAGAACATCGTCTCCCTGCTTTTTCACCTTGTCCACCGGGTACACTACACCGGCAATTGTCAGCGAGCCGAAGTCGCAGGGTTGACCTCCGCCGCCCGGGTAAAACGCGCTACGGTCGAGGATCACCGCGCGTTCTTCTGCCAGCACAGTGAGAACGCCGGCATCGAATTCTTGAAGATAACTATCGGTTTGATAAAGTAGTTCGGTCATGTTGGCTCCGTTCCATGAAGTGTACAGCAAATGATAAAATCAGCCAATGGAATCGGAGGCAGAATGAACCCGAACAAGATCGTGATTGACGGCAAGACGTACAACAGCGTGGATGAAATGCCTGAGGACGTGCGGCGGAATTATGAAGAGGCGATGCGCAACGTCGGCTCCGCGCCGCCGAACCCGTCAAATCCCATTCAATCCTTGAACAATATATTTGCCGATACGAACAACAACGGCATGCCCGACATTATGGAACAGCATGTGATGAACTTGCCCGGCGGAACGGCATTCGTTGTGAACGGACAGACCTATAATAAATTGGAAGACCTCCCGCCCGAAGCGCGCGCCCGATACGAACAAGCCATGGACAAGATAGATAAAAACAAAAATGGGATACCGGACTTTGTTGAGGGAATTTCAAACCTGATGGGCAAGCCTGCGCAGCCTGCCATCCCCACTTCATCCTTTCCTCAAGCGGATACCACGCGTCACGCCTCGCGCGCGCCGATATCCAACTCTCCCGCCATTGCGCCGGACACCTCGAACGGCTTGATGCTCGTGCTGGGTGTTGTGTTCGTCCTGATGGTCTGCGCTCTTGGAGCGATCGGCGTTTGGTATTTCTTCTTGCGTTGAAAATGAGCGTTTGGTTAGAACTTCACAACCCGCTTGACATCGGTTTTAGATTTTTGTATAGTAATTCTCGATGAACAGAACGGCACGGCAGCCCAACCGGCTCGGCGTGCCTTTTGTTTGTAAGCACTTCATCCCCATTTTGAAGGAGAGCCAATGATCCAAGTCAGCGGTCTCATAAAAGATTACGGAGCGCGGCGCGCGCTCAACAATATCAGTTTCAACGCCAATCAGGGAGAGATCGTCGGGTTCCTCGGGCCCAACGGCGCGGGCAAGACGACCACCATGCGCATCCTGACCGGGTACATGCCGCCCACCGAGGGAAGCGTCACCGTGGCAGGATACGATGTCGTGGAAGAATCGCTCGAAGTCCGCAAACGCGTGGGCTATCTTCCTGAAACGGTTCCCCTCTACAATGAAATGACCGCTTTCGAATACTTGAAGTTCATGGGCGAACTGCGCCGCATCCCAGATGTGGAAGAACGCGCGCTCGAAACGCTTGAAGCGGTTAACCTCGACGCGCGCGCAGACAGCTTCATCGGCACATTTTCAAAAGGAATGCGTCAACGTGTTGGTTTGGCGCAGGCATTGATCCACCGACCGGAAGTGCTGATCCTCGACGAGCCGACCATCGGTCTCGACCCGAGTCAGGTGGTGGAGATCCGCGAAGTGATCCGCGAGATCGGCAAAGACCGCACCGTGTTGTTCTCCACGCACATCCTCACCGAGGCGCAGCAGATCTGCGACCGCGTGCTGATCATCAATAAAGGAAAGATCGTCGCGGAGGATACTCCCGAAAACCTGCAATCGAAACTCGTCGGCGCGCAACGCGTCATCTTGCGCGTGCGCGGCGAGTCGGACGACCTCGCGGCAAAGGTCAAGAAGGTCAAAGGCGTGAAAGACGTGGAAGCCAAAGCGGACGGCTCGATCGAATTCGAATTCTCCGCCGGGCAGGATTCGCGTCCGCAGGTGGCAAAAGCCGTCGTGGATGGCGGCTACGATCTTTTGGAAATGCGTCCCGTGGGCATGAGCCTTGAGGAGATCTTCCTCGAGCTTACCCGCGACAATCCTTCTGGCAAAAAATCATCGTGAGGCAAACCCATGCGTAATATTTGGACCATCGCAAAACGCGAATACGACCATTACTTTATCAGCCCGATAGCCTATGTAGTCGCAGTCGCCCTATTATTCCTCGTTGGCGGATATTTCTCGCTGATGTTGATGGCGGCAAATCAAGGCGGAGGCTTCGGCGGCGGGTTCGTGCCGGAGATCTCGGAAGTCAACAACTTGTTCGGTTTTCTGCTCTTGCTCACCATCCCCGCGCTGACCATGCGCGTCCTTGCGGACGAAACGCGCACCGGCACCATCGAGCTTTTGCTCACGGCTCCCGTCCGCGACTTTGAACTGGTCGCCGGTAAATGGCTGGGCAGCCTCATGTTCGTGCTGACGCTCATCCTGGTGACCGTTCTCTACCCGATCATCTTGAACGCGCAAGTTTCACCCGGCATTGACTGGAAGATGCTCGTTTCATCCTATCTGGCGTTGACCCTGCTGAGCGGCGCGTTGATCGCGTTGGGCGTGGGAATCTCTGCCATGTTCAGCAATCAGGTCACAGCCTTCATCGCCACGTTTGGATTATTTATTTTCTTGTGGTGGCTGGTCGGCATGCCAGCCAGTCTCTTCCCCGTGGGCGGAGAGTTTTTCAACTACATGGTGCTTAATTCGCACTTCAGCGGCGCGCTCAATCAGGGAAATATTTACCTGTCTGACCTTGTGTACTTTATCAGCCTGATCGCAATCGGGCTGTTCACCGGAACGGTGGCAATCGAAATTCGGAGATGGAAATAATGGCAAAAAAGACCACTCAAACCTCGGGGCGAAAATATTCGATCATCGCGCTGATCGTTACAGTACTCGCGTGTATTTCCACCGCCCTGCTTGCCGGTACCAAAGGCGTGATCGCCCTCGGCTTATATACCATCGCGTCGCCTGAAAAGCTGACGAATGCGCTCTGGGTCAGCCTTGGGCTTGTGATCATCGGCATTGCCGTATACGCCTTCCTCGAACCCGCGAAGATCCAAAAATTTCTCACGGGGCGTCAGGCAAAATACGGCGGCAACACCATCATCGCCGTTTTAGCGTTCGCCCTCACTGTAGTGATCGTCAACGTTCTCGCCTTTGACAACCCGTATCAAGTAGCCGACCTCACGGAAGATAAAGCAAATACGCTCTCACCGGAAATGGCCACAGCCTTGGGAGAACTACCCGAGAAGATCACCGCTACGGCGTTCTTCTCGCAGAATCTCAGCACCGAAACGGCGGAACAACTGCTCGGAAACATCAAAGCAAAAAGCGGCGGAAAATTCGATTACTCATTCGTTGACCCGAACCGTGACCCTCAGCAGGCGTTGGCGGCGGGCATCACAGGCGACGGGAAAGTCCAATTGAAAATGGGCGACCGCTCCGAGATCGCCGCGTCAGCTTCCGAATCTGAAATCCTCGAGGCGATGATCCGTCTCATCAACCCGGAGGAACGTACCGTCTATTTCCTCACAGGTCATGGCGAACGCGATCCGGAACAAGTAGATCAAGACAATAACACGTCATTCACTCGCGCAAGCGACACGCTGAAGAGCAAGAACTACACGGTAAAGAGCCTGAACCTGCTTGCCGAAAACAAAATTCCCGACGATGCAGATTTGATCATTATCGCAGGCCCGCTTAAACCATTGTCTGCTAACGAGGTTGGATTACTGCAAGCCTACCTGAACAACGGCGGCGGATTACTCGTGATGGAAGACCCCACATCGCTGACCAGTTTCGGCGACACGCCCGACCCGCTGGCAAAGATGCTCACCACCGATTGGGGCATCACTCTCAACGACGATACGGTGGTTGACCTCGCCAGTTCAGACCCCACGTTTGCTGTCTCGGCGTCTTACGACTCTTCCCATTCCATCACGCGCAAAATGAACAACCTCGTCACATTCTTTCCGTTCACGCGCAGTCTCACTGTGGACTCGACAAAACAAACGGTTCAACTTACCCCGCTCGTCTCAACGACCGGGCAATCGTGGGGGGAAACAGACCCCAACAGCCTCACGCAAGCAGGCTGGCCCCCCAGCTACGATCCGGCCACCGAAACGCTTGGACCGATGATCCTCGTCGCCGCGGGAGAAAACCCCGCAAATCAAGGGCGCGTCGTGGTCTTTGGAACCTCGCAATTCGCCAGCGACAAAGCCTTCGATTCGGGCTACGGCAACAGCGACATGTTCGTCAACTCGGTGGACTGGGCGGCTGGGCAGGAAAACCTCACGAACATCACGCCGAAAGAGCCGGTTACTCGCCTCTTCCAGCCGGCTTCACAATTGCGCATCCTGATGCTGATGTTGATCGTCGGACTGGTGATCCCCGGTATCTTTGTGGCGCTTGGCATCGTCACCTGGCTCCAACGACGCCGGCAAGGATAGAGAACATGCGCCGCTCGACTATCGTTTACCTGCTCGTACTGCTAGTGGCAGTGGGAGCGTACTACCTGATTAAGAACCGCCCAGCGCCGGCAGAGGCAACCGCCACGCCTGAGACGGTGGATACAACAACCTATCTGTTCGACGCAAAAGACGGCGTGCCCACCGGCATCCGCATCGAGGCGAAGACCGGCGAAACGGTCGAAGTAGCGAAAAGAGCCGACGGAACCTGGGCGTTGATCCAGCCTCTCGCGGCCTCAGCAGACCCGGCGTCGGTGGAAGCGGCGGCGAGTCAACTCACCGTCGTGCAAATCGAAGACACCATCCCCGACCTCGACCTTGCCATCGTCGGCTTGAAAGAACCGGAATACATCATCACCGTCACATTCGGCGACGTGAAACGAAAAGCCGAAATCGGTGTTATCACCCCAACAGAAAATGGATATTACGCGCTCGCGCCGAACGGCGATGTGGTGGTCGTCAACAAAGACTCCATCGACTCACTGCTCATCATGCTGCGCAACCCGCCCTATTTGGAGACTCCCACGCCTAGCCCCACCACGACGGAAACCCCGCTTCCCTCTTCGACGCCTGAGCCTGCCACGCCAGCGCAAGCGACACCAACCCCGTAACATTTTGCCCGTCGAAACGTCTATGAAAGTGCAAGGATGGGGCTTGAATTTCGTTTGAAAAATGTGTATTCTGGTAAATACCTAAGAGAGAATGGACAAGAACTGAATGGATGTAGATAAGATTTTGATGGTTGACGAAGAGGAAGAATTTCCCGCGATCGCGCGTTTGATCGAACTCGGGCGGCAGAAATCGTATGTAACCCTCGACGATATTCTTCACTTCTTCCCCGAAGCCGAACAGGATGTGGAACAGCTCGAAGAAGCCTTCTCGGCTTTGTTGAGCGCGGGCATCCCGTTCGTGGAAGATACCGCGACAGCGGAGCCCACCGAAGATGAACTCGTCGCTGTGGAAGCCACCGAAGCCGAACCCGAAATTGACATCGCCCTCGACGACTACCTCGCCAACATAGACACCGACGACACGATCGGCTTGTACCTCAAAGAGGTCAGCCGCGTTCCGCTGTTGACCGCAACGGAAGAGGTTGCCCTCGCGCAGCGCATCGAGCGCGGACGCATGTCGCGCGAGGAACTTGCAAAGGGCAACGCCACTCCCCGCCGCCGCGCCGACTTGCGAAAGCTCATCGAAGACGGCTGGGCGGCGCGCGAACATCTCATCACCGCGAACTCGCGCTTGGTGATCTCCGTCGCCAAAAAATACATGGGACGCGGCGTCCCCTTCCTCGATTTGATCCAGGAGGGCAACATCGGTCTCATCCGCGCGACCAAGAAATTCGACTATCGCCGCGGACATAAATTTTCCACATACGCAACTTGGTGGATTCGTCAGGCAGTCACGCGCGCCATCGCCGACCAAGGGCGCACGATCCGCGTCCCGGTTCACATGGGCGACCAGATCAACAAACTCCTGCGCGTGCAACACCAGTTGACCCAGCGTCTCGGGCGCGAACCGAGCGTGGAAGAAATTGCGGAAGCGCTCGATGTGCCGCCAAAGAAAGTGGAGAACATGATCCAAGTGGCGCGGCGTCCGCTTTCGCTGGAAACCCCGACCGACGACGAGGAAGATTCGGTGTTGGGCGATTTCATCGAAGACGACGAGGCTCCCCCTCCCGACGACACCGCCACATACAACTTGCTCAAAGAACATCTCGGCGAAGTGTTGAACGGATTGCCCCCGCGCGAGGTCCGCATTTTGCAATTGCGCTACGGCCTGCTCGACGGGCAGGCATACACTCTCGAAGAGGTCGGTCGCAAGATGGGCGTGACGCGCGAACGCGTCCGCCAGATCGAAGCGCAGGCGTTGAGTCGATTGAGACACCCGACCATCCGCCGCAAGTTGCGGGATTACTTGGGAGAATAACTTGAAAGCGGTGACGTGGCATACACGTCACCGCTTTTTGATTTTAATGATTTCGGCGTATTACTTCGAAAGTAATCTTGGAATTACTTTGGCGAAACAGGCTGAGCGAGAAACGGGTCTATTGAAGGATACCCATAACTCTCTTTGCTCACATTCTCAACAACTTCATAGATCATCGCATATTGACGAGAGTCTTTTCGAATCGCAATCCCATAATCAAACAGCCCGGGGTAGTAATCGTATCGCGCCCAAAACTCATTTGCGTCAAGGATGGCAGACACTATCGCTGTGTAGTCGGGATGGGGAAACCAGATCAGGTCCGGTTCTCGATTAAAGAACTCAGACGCAGAAAATCCTTGTTGGGAAAAAACAGGATCGTTCAAGCCTAGAGGATCGATAATATAAATTTGAGGGGATTCGGCGCCAATATATCCATATTCCGACATAACGACGCGCGTTCCTTCTGGGAGTCTCGAAGTTAAACTGGATACCGCTTGAATAGATTCCCACCAGCCAAGCTCGGGCGGCATCTGCCCGGACTTCGTTTCATATTCAGCCACGTGGTCATCCACTCCTTTGCGCAACAAGAATAATCTCTCATATACGTCTCCCGCGGAATTCCTGAATGCCGATTGCGTTAGAAGAAGAATCAATCCAACCACTGTTAAAAGCCGAAAATGAACAGATCGATCCAATAGTTGGAGCGCAAACCTCTTCTCACTCTGCTGTGCGAGAAAATGATCTACCACCAAAAAAGAACAAATAACAATAAACGGCAAGGCAGGCACATAATATCGCGCCTCCATTCCCATGATTTGCACGACAGAGAAGAAATATATGAAAGTCAGAGCAATGGGGATCATGAATGCGGCGACAATCTTCAAAGACTCTTTTCGTATAAAAATCAAGATTGGGATAACAAATGGCAAGACCAAGGAACTAAAATAAATAAGATAGGTTACAGGATTCCACTGATACGCCCCTACATAGCCCTGATAATATCCACTTGCCTTCGCATAAAAGGAAAGCGGCAGAGGGTCGCCAAAAATCATCCATTTAACGAACGAATCAATTAACAACATCGCGCCAAAAACAATAAGATATCGCGCTGATGTTTTCCTTTGATCTCTGTCTGACAGTAATAATTGACAGCACACAGGCAAAAACACAGCGTAAAGTAAGTTATCCGGACGCGCTAAAAAGGAAAAGCAACCCGCCAAAGCCGTCAATAATATCGAGCGCAAATCACCACGGACGGTCAGCCGAAAAGACGCCCAAGCCAGGATGCTATTTGCAAAAACCGAAATGGTGGTATCCATGCCGCTTACCGCATGATAGCGATAGATCGGCGAAAGCAAAAGATATGCCATAGACATAGCTAAGGGTAATTTGAATTGCATTAAGGTCTTCGCTCTCATGAAATTATTAATGGCGAGCGCGTTAACCACGATTGTCAGCAATCCAAATAACGCGGATGCGCGCATCAACACTGTAGCGTTTTCCATTCCATGAAAGAGCCATCTCAGCAAGACTATGCAACAGAGATACAATATACTGGTAGCGCCATACGTTTGAATTCCGTCTTGATTCCATGCGATCCCATTTCCTTCCAATACGTTATTAGCGTAACGAACGAACATGTAGGCATCGTCAACTTCGGTTAATGGCGCGTTTTTGATATAAGCGAAATACGATAGAAATGCAAAAAGAAGGATAACCACGGCAAGCGCATTGAATAGTTGCGTACTCAACGGCGAAAATAAGGCAGATCGTTGGCGGGTCGTATTCATAAAATGGTTATTTCCTTTATTGAGCAGATGATTCGTTGACCTTGAGACCAACGTTCTATGGAGCTGGTAGAGCATGCGATATAGGCAGATTCTAAATATTGAAGTTGTCGTAAGCGCCATTATATTTTATCTTTCCGTATCTTCCGGCGCTCAAATGCTCAGCATAGACAGCGACCTCGGGCGGCATCTAGCTCTCGGCAATTACATTCTTGAGCATCGCGCCATCCCAACAAACGATCTATTCTCACACACGCTGACCGGCGAATCCCGCCCGCCGTATGAGTGGCTCTCGCAGGTCATCTTTGAGATCGCAAATAAATTACTAGGGCTGGACGGCGTGATTTTGCTCACGTCATTCCTCCTCGGCTCCATCATCCTTCTCCTGTACAAACATTGCTTCAACCGAAGTCGATCTACTCTAGTCTCGCTCGTGATAGTCTTGCTTGCAACAGGCGCGACAAGTATTCACTGGCTTCCGCGTCCGCACATTATCACTTTTTTATTGCTTGCCATTTGGGTTCACAACCTTGAAAAACTCCGCACCGGCAAACCGATAAAAATTTACGTCTTTCCCCTCATCATGCTGTTTTGGGCAAACCTGCACGGCGGATTCATCTTCGGGTTTCTCGCGCTCGCCGCATATTTCGCGGGCTGGCTATGGGACAGATTACGAAAACAGACAAATCCAGAAACGGGAAAGAATTTCATTCTCGCAGGGATCTATTCGCTCGCCGCTTCGATCGTCACGCCCGATCTTTGGCGCAACTGGGAGGCGGTCTTCAACAACCGCAGTTCGTTCATCATCAGCCGCACGATCGAGACCATGCCGCCGAATTTATCAGACCCATCTATCGCGCCATTCGTCATTCTACTCGCGCTCAGCACGATCTTTTTCTTCGCCAATTGGCGAACTGCTTCAGTCAGTCACATTTTTCTGCTCGGCGGATTTGGATTATTGGCATTGATGATGACGAGAAATATCCCTTTGTTCGCAATCATCTGCGCGCCGATACTTTCGGAATGGATTACCGCAAAAGCAAATCAATTCCCCGCGTGGAAACGATTCGACGAACGCTTCATAAACCTCGCCGTGCCTAGCCGATCATTTCTGCTCCCAGCGCTTTTGACGATTTTTGTTGTCGGATTCTTTGCCTACAATCACACAAAAGGAAGGCAGGTCTATCAATTCAATCCGCAGGTGTTTCCCGTCCAAGCGGTGGATTGGTTGGAGAAGAATCCTCGCGAGGGCAACATGTTCAACGAGTTCAACTGGGGCGGATATCTTCTCTATCGTCTATGGCCCCGCGATCTTGTCTTTGTAGACAGCCAAAGCGACTTTTACGGCGAACCGTTGATGCGCGACTACGAAACGATGATGTTAGCCAAAAACAATTGGCGCGAGCTTTTGGATCAGTATCAAATCAGCTGGGTGATCATTCCCGTAAATACGCCTTTAGCGAATCAATTGGAACAAGAGGCTGGCTGGACAGTTTTGTATAAAGACCTCGTAGCGATCATCATTCAACGAAAAATGTCACCCTGAGCGATAGCGAAGGGTCTTTACTGCCAAAACAAGAGACTCTTCGGTCGCAAACCCCGCTCCCTCAGAGGGACATGATATTTTCTCTGGCTATTTCTGCCGCGAGATCAAAACTCCGTCAGTTTCGTACACCGTTTCAAACCCCGAATCTAATTTGAGACTCTCCACAAAATACGGAAATTCCTGCCACGAGGCAAGCGGACTGCAATTGTTCACGCGCAGGATCTTCGAAACATAAATGTAATCATAATCGGCGCGGCTCACGGCGTCGTCAAGACACGCCACATCGCTGTTCGATAAACATCCTTGCACGCCATACGTCGAGCGCACATAATCGTTGAACCCCGCGCCCTTTGTCCATTCGGTGCCTTGCACGGTGAACAAACTTTTCCGCCCGCTGATGGCTGGGAACCATTCCATCACCGAATCGCACGAGACCGAAGTCGTGCCGGTCAACACGAGGAAGCGCGAATCGTCCGGCGTGTTCGCCTGCGCCCAACGCATCGCCCCTTCATCCGGCGGATACAGCGTCGCGCTCGATAACTGGATGCCGAATTGAATGGTAGAAAATGTCAGATACAGGATGAGATAAATAAAAACGTTTCGCTCGGTGGATGGAACCTCCGCTTCTTTCGCAAGGGACGGCTGGATCGCCGGTAGGACAACTTCCACCAGCCCCAGCGCGGCAAGCATCGCCAGCGGAATCGCGGCAGGGCCCGCCGCGCTCCGCCCTTCGATGAAGAAGGGAATCGCCATCCACAACGGAGGCAGGTAGTCCCGTCGGATGAGGCGGTGGGCGATCCCGATCAAGCCGAGGACGGCGATCACCGTCGCGTAGGGTTCCTCCGTAAACACAAAGAAGAGCAGGTTGAATATCGCCGCAAATTTGGAACCTGTTGCCGCGCCGCTCAACAGTGGAGCAATGCCATGATGCGAAATGACCGACGCCCACCACGGCGCGGATACGATCGCCACCACAACGCCGACAAGGGATGAATGAATGAAGTCTGCGCGCTTGCGTGAAAGCATCAGCCACAAAAAGATGGCGGAGACAAATGTATGCACCGCCGCTTCCGGGTGACTCATCACCGCCAGCCCGCCGAAAAATCCCGCAAGAAGAATATCGGAGCGGCGTTTTTCCTCGTAAAGGCGGATCACAACCGCCAGCGTGAGCAGCATGAAAAATTGACCGGGACTACGAGTGAGCCCGCCGCCCATCACGAACCACGACAACGCGCGAGGCATCAACGCAAAAAAGAAGGTCGAGACCGCCGCGTGGAATTTGTTTTTGAGCAATCTCAATGCGAGCAGATAAAACGCGGGAATGGAAAGCGACGCAAAGAAAGCAGGAAGCCAGCGGACGATCTGCGTAGAATCAAGCCCGAAGATCAACGAGGCAAGCGCGCCGAGGTAAAACCCTAACGGCGGATATGCGTACGGGATATTCAGATGGTTATATGTTGTGAATGCGGGGAGAACGAAATGATTCGCGCGCAGGTCGTCCACCATTACGGCGAACATGCCGCCGTCGTTGATGGCGAAGCCCGCCAGCAGGGTCGGGCTGAAGCGCACATACGCGCCGACCCCGCACGCCAAAATCAGGATCAGCGTCCCCCATTGATCGCGCGTGATCGGTTTGCTTTGCCTCATAACACCGAATCGATCATGATCGCCAGGAAGATGAAGACGAGGTAACTACTCGACCACTTGTACATGCGCCACGCAACTTTGTTTCCGCCTTTTCGCAAGACCATCCACGCGGCGTAGAGCAATAATCCGCCCAGCACGAGCGAGGTGACCAGATAAAAGGTTCCAGCCAGGTTGAGGATGGGCAAGAGTAATGTGACCACGACCAATTCAATGGTGTAAATGAAAATTTGTTTGCGCGTCTCCATCTCGCCGCGCACAACGGGCATCATCGGCACGCCGGCGTTTTCATAATCTTTCATGCGGACGATAGCCAGCGCCCAGAAATGCGGAGGCGTCCACATGAAAATGATGGCAAAGAGGATCCACGCCGTCCAATCGAGGTGACCGGTGGCAGCGGCATAGCCGACCATCGGGGGAATCGCCCCTGCCCCTCCGCCGATGACGATGTTTTGCACCGTCGCTTTTTTCAGCCACAGACTGTAGACGATCACATAATAGACGATACCCGCGAGCGAGAGCAGGGCGGCGAGGTCGTTGACAAAACACGCGAGAATGTAATAACTGACCAGCGACAATCCCAAGCCATACGCGAGACCTTCCGCGTCGGTCAAACGCCCGTCTGCCAACGGACGTTTCGCAGTGCGCTGCATGTGCTTGTCCAATTCTCGGTCAATGTATTGGTTCAACGCGCTCGAACCGCCTGCCGCAAGCGCGCCGCCGAGAAGCGTCCACATGGTGAGCGAAAACGAGGGCCAGGCTTTCATACCGATCACAAGACCGCCGTATGTGGTGATAAGCAATAAGCCAACAATGAGCGGCTTGGAAAGCGCAAAGAAATCTTTTGCGCGTTGGCGGCGGCTAGTCTGTGGAACAGCAACCTCGTCAGTCGTCAACACGCCCGAGGCGTACACCAATAAAATCAGAGAAACCCACAGCGCGAACGTGGTGAGATCATGCAAGACCACCAACGGTTCGGCATTTGAGCGCGAGACAAGAGTCGCGCCCACCAGCGCCTGACCAAAAAACATCACCGCGAGAATCGTCGTCAGCGGCAACAGGATGCGGTTCTCGCGTTGTTCGCGCCATGCTTTACGCAGAACCACCAGCATCGCAATCGAAGCGAGTCCCGCCAACAGCCAGTGCGCAAGTTTGAGCCAACCCAACGGCGCCGCGCTCGGTATGCAAAGGAGCGAGCCTCCGCAAAGTTCTGCGGCATCCGAGAGGGTCACAATGCGGCCCGCGATCGTCAGCACGACCACAGACACGAACAAGGCTAGAACATATCGTGAAAAGGATGAACGAAGGGAGTATTTCATTTGTTTATCAAATCCTGTTTGCGTAGATAGAACGGGTAACCGAAAAACAAAATCGCGGCAAACGTGAACCACTGCATAGCATACCCAAAATGCGGACCTTCTGTCAACTCGAATTCAGACGCGATGGGAATGGGCGGCGTTTCATCGTCCGCATCGGTTTCAGGTTGAAGATAGACCGGCAAAATTGGATAAGGCAACTGCGCGGCGATTCGCGCCACGTCGGCATTATTCCAGATTTCGAGTCTGCTTCCATCGGCGGGCAACGCGTCTTCCACGCCGCCGAAAGCTGGTTTGCCCGACCCCAGCCGAATCTCACCTTCGATCTTTACCTCACCCGGCTCGTCATACTTGCGCCACTCGTCGGGAGTTGAATTTCCATCGGCGGGAATCCAGCCTCGGTCCACGAGAACGGCCGCCGCCGCTGAATCAGCCGTCCCATTGAGGAGAAGCGGCGTGAGCACATGATATCCAGTCTGCCCATCGTGATATTGATTCCGCACGACGATTTGATTCTCGAAATCATATTTCCCAACGGCGGTCACCGAGCGATACTCCATCGCGTCGAGCGTTTCGGGGACGGCGAGGTTCAAGTCCAGCGGCGGCATGGAACCCATCTCAGTATAATGCGCGTTGTTCGCGCGACGCTCCTCGAGCCGATCTAATTGCCAGATGCCGAGTCGGATCAATACGAGGGTCGCGGCAATAACCAGCAAGGTTGTTGCGATCCATTTTCGGCTGAGCATCTTACGCAGGAGCATTTTCTTTTTTCTTCACGGGGATGAGGATGCTGTACAACGCAAGCAGTAAACCAAGAGAAAGTCCGGGACCCGAAATTCCCGCGATGTGCGTGAGCAATGTGAGCGGCGGGCGCACATCGATGCCGAAGATCTTACCGGGCTGGAACGAACATTCATACACAAAATCCGCCGCTTGATTCAGGGTCAGGCTCGCCGAACTGTTTGCGGGAACCCAAAGTTGACCCAACTGATGATCTACTTCATCTTCATTTTTGACGACCAACGTATCCCCCACCACGAAGATCATATTCTGCGGAATCGACGGCGGTTGTTCCCCGCGCGCTACCCGCTCGGCAGTCCCTTTCGGGATGGTCAGCACGATCTCTTGCGGCGCGCGCGCAGTTTTATAAAAGAAAAAGATGGGTATCTCGATCACGATCACGCCGAAGAACAAGCCAATGAGAAGCGAATACACGATGCGCTTCAAGTAGATCATCTTGTTGTTCATGTTATTCACTAAGCATCAAGTTCAAATCGTGGACAATATCATCCAGCGCCGCATCGGACGGGAAGGAGATCCTCAAATTGCCGTCGCGGTCAATGAGCGTGATACGCGCCGTGTGATCCACCGTATAACCGGCGGCGGAGTCGGTCCCTGTGATCTGGCGGAAGATACCGAATCCGTTCCAGATCTTCGCCAGTTGGGTTTCTGTCCCGCTCAAACCGATAAATCCGCCGTTGAATTTTTCCACATATTTTTGCACAACTTCGGGCGTGTCGCGGTCAGGGTCTACAGTGACGAACACAACTTTGACCTGTTCGGCATCCTCGGGTTTTAGTTTTCCGAGCGCCACATTGAGTTCAGCCAGAGTTGTCGGGCAGACATCGGGACAGGAGGTGTAGCCGAAGAAAAGCAGGATGAGGTCTCCGCGATACGCGCTCAACTGAAATACCTCGCCGTTCGCGCGATCCAGCGTGAAATCCATCGCGGGCGGGAACGGCTCTCCATACGTTGTGCCGCGCGGCTCATCCGGCTTGGAAAGCAAAAACGCCGTCCCTGCCACAAGCCCAATCAACAGCAGGGATAACGCAACGATGTTCATTGTCTTTCTATCCATCTTTAATCTCCAAGTTATTCATTTACCAGACTGCAAAACGGGGCGACCACTTTTTGGCGGTCGCCCCGTCTTTTTATTATCGTACAAGTGGATGTTTAGAGCGCTTTTCCTATCAAGTAGAGCGCCGGGTAGAAGAAAATCCACACCACGTCAACGAAGTGCCAGTAGACCGCCGCGGCTTCCACGGGGTATTGCTTCTCGTCGTATAAGCCGCGCCTGCCGTTCAGCCAAACAATGATGAGGAAGATCAAACCGGTCAAGACGTGCAGGGCGTGCATACCGGTCATCATGAAGAACGCGGCTCCCGCAGTGCCCGAGGAGGGCGTGAGCGGTTCCGCTCCAGCGGGTTCGCCAAAGAAGTGGAGAACCGTCTCTGCCAGCGATGCCCAAGTGTGCCATTCGATCAGCACCACGCCGAGAAGGAACGCCAGACCCAGAACGAAGGTGATCATCGTATTCCGCAGGAAGCCCTGCCGGTTCCCATTGTGCAACTCCACTTCGCCTCGGTTCATGAAGAACGAGGAGATGAGAAGCACCGCGGTGACGAACAGCCCGAGAGACTGACTGAGGTTCGGACGGGTAAGCCCGAGAAGGTTGAAGCGCATGACCATCAAACCGCCGAACACGAAGGTATCGGAGATCAGGAACAGCCACAAGCCGACGCGGTTCGTTCCGGCTTTGTAGGCATACGACTCGCGGTCTGCTACCACATCCGGGTTTTCATTGAGTTTGTAGACGTGCATGTAGTAGTACAACACCAGCGAGGCTTTGACGAGCGCGACCGCAATGAGTATCACGAGTGAGTTGAACGTCACTGCGACAAAAAACTCAAGCAGGGTAAGTACGGCAAGGTAGACAAAGATGAAGACACCTTGCGAAAGTAAGTTAGGATGCTCTTGTGTGTGCGTCATGTAGCGAAGCCCTGCCCTTTATTAATGATGTTTTCCGGCTGGTTTTGCCGCGAACTCAACGAATTTCGAGCCGGGCAAACCATAATCGTACGGTTCGCCAACAACCTCGAACGGAACTTCATAGTTATGTGCCGGCATCGGCGAAGGAACCAGCCATTCCGGCGAGCGCGAATTCCAAACATTGCCCGTAGCAACTTCGCCATGCTTCAAACTGCGGAAGAAATTGATGAAGAAGATCAGGATCGAGAACGCGATGAGGAATCCGCAGATCGTCAGGACCAGGTGCGCGGTATCGAAGCCAAGCGCGGGATCGTAGTCCACGATGCGGCGTCTCATGCCTCGCAAGCCGATGAACATCATGCCCAGCGTCAGGGTGAGGAAGGAGGGCGTCATGATCCAGAAGTGCACCTTGCCCCAAAACTCGTTCATGCGCCGACCGGTCGCTTTGGGATACCAATAATATATCGCGGCAAAGAACGGGAATATGAATCCGCCGAAGATGGTGTCATGGAAGTGTCCTACTACCCAGTAGGTATCATGTAAGTGAAGGTCGAGCGCGACCATCGCGTTCGGAGGACCCGTCACGCCGCCGAGCAAAAATACGACAATGCCGCCAAGCACGAACAACATCGGCGTCGGCGTTTCGATCTTGCCGCCCCAGATGGTTGCCACCCACGAGAAGAATTTCACGCCGGTCGGAACCGCAACAAGCATCGTGCTGTACATGAACGGGACGCGCAGGTACTCGTTTAAGCCGGAAGTGAACATGTGATGCGCCCACACCACAAAACCGACGAGCGCGATTCCCAGCGACGACATGGCGACCCAGCGATACCCGAACAAAGGCTTGCGGACAAAGACCGGAAGCAGTTCAGAAATTATGCCAAGCCCGGGCAGAATGAATACGTACACCGCGGGATGCGAGTAGAACCAGAACAAGTGTTGGAACAAAACGGGGTTGCCGCCTTTTGCAGCATCGAAGAATCCCATCCCCAACAAACGCTGGAACATCACCAACTGGAACGAGAGACCGATCAACTGCGTGGCGGTCAACGCGATGATGGACGTTGCCAGCGAAGCCCAAACGAAGATGGGCAGACGCATGCTGGTCATTCCTTTTGCGCGCATGCGGAGGATGGTAGCGATCACATTGAGCGCGCCGAGGATGGACGACCACCCCGCAGTGAACACACCGAGGAAGAACATCTGCACGCCAATGGGAGCGCGCGCAGAAAGCGGAGGATAACCCGTCCAGCCGGTATCAAAACCTCCAAGCACTAAAGCCATCAACAGCAACACCGAAGCCGGCACAGCCACCCAATAAGCGAACGCGTTCATGCGCGGGAACGCCATATCGGACGCGCCTAGCAGTAAAGGCACCACGTAGTTGATCATGCCCGAGATGCCCAACAGGATCGAGACGATCATGATCATGCCGTGCAAAGACATGAGGGAGTTGTACAACTTGGGCCCGTTTTGGTTGAAGACGTCCAAATTCAACGTCAGGAATTGCAAACCAGACTCTGCAAGTTCGGTGCGGAAGATCATTGCGAACGTTCCGCCGATCGCGATGAGGAACAGCGATGTGACGGTGTACTGAATGCCGATCACCTTATGATCGAGCGAGACGCCGAAATACTTTTCCCAGCCCGGTTCATCTTCGTGATGTTCGGGCGTATCCATGCCTTTCGCCCATTTGACCCAGTCGTCCATCACGCCGACGCCGAAGAGAAATGAGATGACGCCGACAAGCGCGCCGAACACCCACGCGGGTTCAGTGAAGAAGAACGCGCCAAAGGTATCCAGGTTCAATAAAAAGCGGATCAGCGTTACGAACAATCCGCCCAGGATCGTTCCTACCACCTGAAAAACAAGACCGCGTGTGATTCCCCGGTAGCCGTACAAACCGAAGAAGAAGGCTGAAAAGCCGAATAACAGCGTAAACGCAGAAGCGACCGAGCCGGTCCAATGCAAACTCTGTGTGACAAGGGCATCCAGTCCAAGCCCTAAACCATATCCAATGGCGCCGAACACGAGCAGGAACAGGAATGCTTTTCGTAAGGGGTGTTGATTCATCGATCCTCCGCCGGGCTATCTAATTGTTTTGATATACGCGACGATAGCCGCGATCTGATCATCTGTAAATGTATACTGGGGCATCTGCTGGGATTCAAACCCCGCAACGATCTTCGCCTGCGGGCTCTTGATCGACTCGGTTATGTAGGCGTCATCCGCTTTCACCACAGAGCCGTCGGTCAGATCCACTTCGGAGCCGAAGAGATTGAACCACGTCGGAGCAATCCCCGCCGCGCCGTTGATCGAGTGACACGCGGCGCATCCGTTCTGCGCGACGATCAATTGACCCAAGCCTTCGGGAGTCGCCGAGGCAATTTTTGCTTTTTCCACTTCGGCGGCAAACCACGTGTTGAACTCGTCTGCCGTCGTCACGATGACCGGCTTGCGCATGAACGCGTGCGAGGTGCCGCACAACTCCGCGCAACGGACTTGGTAATTGCCGATCAGCGTGGGGGTGATAAACAATTCAGTGAAGCGACCAGGCACAAGGTCCTGCTTGAGGCGGAACTCAGGAACCCAGAACGAGTGGATCACATCCGAAGAGGTCATCCGCAACAATACAGATTTGTTTACCGGTAAATGAAGTTCATCCGAAGTCACAACGAGTCCCGTCGCCGGGTCGGCAGGATATTCAAACTTCCACGACCACTGAACGCCGGTCACTTTCACGACCATCGCATTCGGATCGCGGCGGAGCGTATCAGCCAAATTCCCCTCGCCGATCACAGAGAAGATCACCACAACGACCAAAGGAATGAAAGACCAGAGAAGTTCGAGTCTGGTGTTCCCCTCCACATGCACACCGTCGCCCGTCTCGCCTTTTCGACGATGGAAAACAAACAAACTGTAGACCATCGGCACAACGATGAGGGAAAACAAAATGGACATGGCGACCAGCATGACATTCCACATCCAATCCACCGGCACGGCTTGCGCGCTCGCCTCCACAGGCATCAAATGCGCGGCATGCAATCCGAAAGACAAGCCGACCGATACAAGAATAAATAGAATTCCCACAACGATGAAATGTCGCATACGCGTCTCCTGAAACAAAAATCCGAATTGGTCTTACTTTAGACCAAAGCCGCCTAAGTTTATCATATTTTCAAACACTTGTCATAAATTTCACAAGATGGACAACCCGCTTCGCGCGCCGGGGAAAACTGATTCGGCTAGTCAGCCGCTCCCAACGCCGACAGCATTTCCGCGCTGTGTTCCGCGGGCCGCACTTTCTCGAATACTTTAGCGATGTTTCCACTGCCGTCGATCATAAACGTGGTGCGCAACACGCCTTCATAGGATTTTCCCAGAAAACTTTTGGGTCCCCACACTTGATACAAGTCGCAGACTTTGTGTCCCTCGTCTGCCAGCAACGGAAATGGTAACTGAAATTTCTTTTTGAACTTCACATGCGATTCTACATCATCGGGACTGACGCCCAAGATCACAACTCCCGCCTTTTCATACGCGGAATAATCGTCGCGGAAGTTGCACGCTTCTTTTGTACAGCCCGGCGTATCGTCGGCGGGATAAAAATACAACACGACATTCTTCCCGCGAAAATCGGAAAGTTTTCGCAACGTGTTCGTATCGTCGAGTAATTCAAAATCGGGCGCGGGGATTCCAGCAGAGATCGGCATAAAGACATCCTTATTTTTTGCCTATTATACTCGCTCGCTCTTCTGTAAAATTAAAATGAAGATCGCCACCTTGCGGATGGCGATCTTGCGTATCAATCTTGACTCTCTGAAAATCAGGCTAACAATTTTGCTTTTTTCAATGCCGCTTCGAGCGCGTCGATCGTGGCAGGCTTGATGATCATATCGGTTGCGCCGCCGCTCATCACCTTGCGCCGCGTTTCAGGCTGGTCGTCGGAGGTGATCACGATCACAGGGATGGGAACAAGACGCGGCTCGCGGCGAAGATACAACAGGATTTCGATCCCATCCACGCCGGGCATGTTCACATCGAGGCAAATGAGGCTGGGGGTAAACCCGCTTCCTAAAACGGAGATCGCCGCGCTAGAGCCATAAGCGACACGCGCTTTCACGCCCAACACTTCCAGCATTTGGTGCAGGGCATCTGCGGTCTGCCTGTTATCGTCCACAATTAGCGCTTCGGTCATCACTCCTCCAAGAGTCTCAATAGTTGCCAGCAAAAATAGTATACACGCGGAAATACTTTATGGCGATATTGTCATTGATTTCAAATGATAGACCAATAGGACAGGCGTACCAAAAGGCTTCACAATTTTGGAATCCGATCACGAAACACGCAATACGCAATACGTAGCAACGCGTAACTTGTATCTCGTAACTCACAACCTACCCAACCGAATCCATCGCCGCGCCAAGCCTCTTCACGATCTCATCCACTTCTTCTTCATTGATAGCGAGCGGAGGCGCGAAGGCGAGCGAATTCCCGACGGGACGAGTCCGAAGTCCGCGTTCTTGCGCAGCTTTGAAAATTTTCATCGCTTGCGCGGGGTCGGCAGTTTTTGCATTTTTATCCGAGACAATTTCCACGGCGCAGAGCAGACCGAGTCCGCGCACATCGCCGACGAAGCCGAATTCTTTGAGCGAATTCAACCCGTCGAGCAGGCGTTTGCCAAGTTCCTTCGCGCGCGCGGGATAATTTTCTGCTTCCATGATCTCGAGATTCTTCAAGCCGACCGCGCACGCCATGGCATGACCCGAATAAGTGTAGCCGTGCATCCAAGTTTCGCTCTCCGCCGCAGACTCCATCGTCTCGCGGATTTCATCGGAGATCTGGATGCCGCCGAGTTGGGCGTATCCGCTGGTGATGGCTTTGGCGAAGGAAAGAATATCTGGCTTCACGTTCCAATGCTTGAGCGCGAACCACTCCCCCGTTCGACCAAAGCCTGTGATGACCTCATCTGCAATAAATAGAACTTCATATTTATCGCAGATCGCGCGGACGAGCGGAAAATAATCGTCAGGAGGGATGATGACGCCGCCGACTCCCATCACCGGCTCGGCGATGAACGCGGAAACTGTATCCGCGCCTTCACGCAGGATCGCTTCTTCGAGCGCGCGCGCGGCGGCCTGCCCCACCGATTCCCCAGCCTTCATCTCCCCTTCAAAGCGATACGGATTCGGCGCGGGGATGTGAACGAATCCCTCCACTGCAGGACCGAACATCGCTTGATATTTTTCGAGCCCGGTGGCAAACGTCGTTGCGAGCGTCACGCCGTGATACGAACCTTTCCGCGCGATGACTTTGTACTTCGTCGGCTTGCCCTTGCGCTTCCAATAGTAACGCGCGGTCTTGAATGCCGAGTCGTTGGATTCCGATCCACCCGAGGTGAAGAAGGTCGTGTTCAGCCCGGGGTAGGCAAAGCCCGCCAACTTGTCGGCAAGCCGAATGGAGGGAAGATTCGTCATGCCCGCAAAGTTGGATGTGAACGCCAAATCCTTCATCTGGTCGTAGGCGGCTTTGGCAAGGTCCTCGCGTCCGTATCCCGCGTTGACATTCCACAGTCCCGCCATGCCATCGAGAATCTTTTTTCCGTCGGCGGTGTAAAGCCATACGCCTTCGCCGCGCTCGATGACGAGCGCGTTGGCGTGCGACTTCGGATGATAAACAGGATGCAATTGCTTTTTATCTTTTTCGAGCCAGTTGGTCATGGGAAACTCCGTTTCAAAAATTATTTCGTAATCCGTAGGGACGAACGGCCGTTCGTCCCTACAACATTTGTTTATGCGCCAACGAATTATAATGCCTGCAAAGGAAATAACATGACACTCACCATTCAAGACATTTATGAAGCCGCGGAGCGAATCAAACCGTACGCGCATCGCACGCCTGTGATGACGAATGAAAGTCTCAATCAGAGAGTGGGTGCTCAAGTATTTTTGAAGTGTGAGAATTTTCAAAAGGTTGGCGCGTTTAAATTTCGCGGCGCGTGCAATGCGGTCTTTTCATTGAGCGACGAGGAAGCGAAGCATGGAGTCTGCACACACTCGTCGGGGAATCATGCGCAGGCGTTGGCGCTCGCGGCGCGGATGCGCGGAATCGCGGCGCACATCGTCATGCCTGAGAATGCTCCGCAAGTGAAGAAGGACGCGGTGGCTGGGTATGGAGGAAAAATTTCCTACTGCGAACCAACTGTACAGGCGCGCGAAGCGGCTCTCCGTCGTGTGGCGGAATCGACTGGCGCGGCGGTCATCCACCCGTTTGACAACGAGCGCGTCATCGCGGGACAGGGAACTGCCACGCTCGAGTTGCTTGATTCGATCCCCGACCTCGACGCCATCATCGCGCCCGTCGGCGGCGGCGGATTGTTGAGCGGCACGTCCATCGCGGCGACAGAAACCAAAAAGGGAATCCGCGTGCTGGGCGGCGAACCCGAAATGGCGGATGACGCGTTCCGCTCACTGCAAGCGGGGAACGTGTTGCCGTCGGAACATCCGAAAACGATCGCGGATGGTTTGCTCACGTCGCTGAGCGAACGGACGTTTGCGATCATTCATTCGCGCGTGGAGCGAATCGTCACCGTGAGCGAGCAAGGAATTGTGGAGGCGATGAAATTTATTTGGGAACGCGCAAAGATCGTCATCGAGCCATCGTCTGCGGTGGCGGTGGCGGTGTTGTGGGAGAAGAAAGTTGATCTCGCGGGGTTGAAGGTGGGAGTGATTCTCAGCGGCGGGAATGTGGATTTGGGGAGGTTGCCGTGGGTGAAACCAACTGAATAAGCAGGTATAATTTATGAAAAGCGAGGCACACATGCAACGCACGTATTACACAAAAACTACCATTACAAAAAAGGGACGCATTTCCATCAAAGACCTGCCATTCAAACCAGGGCAAACGGTGGAGGTCGTTGTACGTAAAGGGAAAAAATCTGCGCGCAAATATCCGTTGCGCGGAAAACCCGTCGTTTATCGCGAGCCGTTTCAAGGCGCGGCAGTAAACGATTGGGAAGCGATGAAATGATCGTTCTGGATACACACGTATGGGTTTGGTGGGTTCACGGGGGAGACCATCTCACGAAAAACCAGATCGACGCGATTCAAGCCAACGAAGATGATGTGATCGGAATCAGCGCGATCACTTGCTGGGAAGTTGCCAAACTGGTTGAACTTGGTCGGCTCGAACTTTCCACTCCTGTTGAAAAATGGATCGAGGAGGCTTTGAATTACCCAGGTATTCGATTCTTGGAACTTTCTCCCGAAATCTCGGTAGAGTCGACTCGCCTGCCCGGAGAATTTCATCGCGACCCTGCCGATCAAATCATCGTAGCCACTGCAAGAATTTATAATTGTCCGCTCGTCACATCGGATGAACGGATTATCGGATATTCGCACATCAAAACAATCTCATAAAATCGCGGAGGCACACATGATAACTTTCATCGCATGGTTAATTTTCGGGGCGCTGGCGGGATGGGTCGCCAGTATTCTCACGGGCAAGAACCGCAGGATGGGACCGGTGGCAAATATCGTCGTCGGTATTCTCGGGGCGTTCATTGGCGCGGGGATCATGAACACGCTGGGCATGGCTGTCCCCGTGGGGTTTAGCGTGATGGGATTTTTAGTCGCAGTCGGCGGCGCGGTCGTGATGATCATGGCAATGGGATTGATTCGGCGCGGATGACTCTCATCTCACTAATCACAAAACGAGACGCGCGAAAATGCGCGTCTCGTTTGTTTTCAAACCAGTTTTTTCGGATACCTAAAAATTATCGCAGCCAGAAGGTGAGAGTCAAAAAATAGGCGGTGAGTCCAAAGACGGCAAGCGCCGTTGCATGGAGAAGTGTCCAGTTGGGTTTGGCACCGAGGCTGATGTTACGCAGGAGGTAAATTTGAAAGAGGGCAAAGGGCAGTGTGAGGAAAACTGACCAGATCAATGAAAGCGAGATGCCGAAGAGAGGCGATATCGTAAAGAGAAAATATGCGAGCAAGACGAAGAGATGATGCAGAAGCACAACGCGCTCCCAACCGAGGCGCGTGAGAAAGGTGACGCGGTTGTATTTTTGATCTTGCGCAAAGGACTGAAAATTTCTCACGATGAAATAGGAAAAAGCGAGGAGCGTCAACGGAACGGCGAGGACGAGGAAGCGATGGGTTTCATCTGCTTGAAGAGTGAAGGCGATGGAGGGAATCACGTAGGCAAGATGAACGGCGAGGAGAAATTCTCCCGCGCCGCGATTGATGAGGCTGAAAGGAGGGAGGGAGTGTGTAAAGACGATGGCGAGGGAGAGGAGAAGAAAGAAGAAAGTGGAAAGTGGGAGGGCGTTATTGGCGAAGAGGATGTACGCGGTTAGGGCAACGATGACGATAAATGCCAATGATGTGTAAAGATAATTGTTGCGGAGGATTTGTCTTTTGGAGCGAGTCTCGTTTTCGAGGAGGGGTTCAACGTCCAAGCGAAAGACTTCGGGCAAGAGACTCATTGTCGTTTGTGCGAGGAGAACGATCAGCAGACCTAACCAAAACGAACTCACAAGAAAAGGCTTACCGAGGTAGTCGGCGATGCTTGCGCCGAAGGTGTAGGTTAGGGCGGCGAGGAGGAGGTGTAGGAGAAGGGACATGAGAAGTAGAGATTGGAGAATTGGAGACTGGAGACTAGAGATTGGAGACTGACGATTAACGATTGAAAAAACAAGGATGAGTGAAAGAGATACGGATGAAAAAGCCAAGAAAATTTTGCGCTCTTCGCGGACTTGGCGGTTAATGTTTGTTCAAGAATTCATCCAGCCTCTCCACTGCTTGCGGGAGGTTTTTTCGTCCCAGCCCAATGCGGAAGTGGTTTTTTGAGTCGTCGTATGCCGAGCCGGGCAGGAGGAGCACGCCGGCTTGTTTCACCAGATCGTCGCAAAAATCTTCTGTGTTGCCTTTCAACAGTTTCGGGAATCCCATCGAGCCAGCGGTGGGACGAATCCATGCAAACAAATTCGAGTGACGAGCGAAAAGGTCGTCAACGATCTCGAGGTTGCTTTTGATAATGCCGACATTCCGCGCGACAAGTTTTTGACGATTCCGCAACGCGACCTCGGCGAGAAACTCGCTCGGGGCAGAGTTGCAGATGGTCGTGTAATCTTTCAGCCCAGCCATTTTCTCGTAGATCGTTTTGTTCTTGGTAGCGATCCATCCGATCCGCAAGCCAGCCAAGCCGTACGTTTTGGATGTGACGCCCAGCGAGACGGCGTGTTCGCCCATGTCCGCGCCGGCAGGGAGTCGAAGCGACGGGTCATATTCCGATTCGCGGTAGACCTCGTCGCTGAACAACAGCAGATTCTTTTCCTGCGCGAACTTGTTCACCTCTTCAAAATCGGACTTCGACATGAGATAGCCCGTCGGGTTATGCGGCGTGTTGATGACGATCGCCTTCGTCGAAGAGCGGACGAGATGACGCAGTTCGTCCAAGTCCAACGACCAGCCGTTTTCCTCGCGCGCCCGCCACGGGCTGACCATGCACCCCATCCCTTTTGCCACTTCGCTCAACGACTGATAATTTGGCGCGTGGACGATGACGTGGTCATTCTCTTTCAACGCGGCGAGCATGAACAGGAAGATCGCTTCGCCCGCGCCGGTGTGGACCAAGATCTCTTCGGGCTGGATCGTCTCGTAGATTTTGGCGATCTCTTTTCGCAAGGCGGGATGCCCAAGCGACTCGGTATATCCCAGCCATGTTTGTTGAAATTTTTCCGCAGAACCTGTTTCCATCGCGAGTAAGTCCGCGATGGGCATGGCTTCGCAGTCCGATGAACATAACAAAAATTCGGTATTGAATTCGTACTTGGCAAAATAACGTTCAAGTTTGAAAGGGGGTAAATTCATGGTCATTCGCTTTTCATAGAGTCTGATCAATACGTAATACGCAGCACGTAGTAAGAAATACTTCGTATCGCGTACTACGTATTCACTTCAACACCTTCTTCATATCACGATAATGATTCTGGTTGTGGACGTACAATAGTTTTACCATATCACGGATTTTGGCGATCCCTAAAAACGGATGCCGCCCTTCGATCTCAAGTTCTTCCTCGTTCAACCCCGCCACCCACGCGACAGAGTTCGAGCGGACTTCTTTATATTGTTCCAGCAATTCGCGCGGAGGCAAATCTTTTGTCCGTTCTTGTTGCGCGGCGTTATAGCGGTCAATCGAAAAATCATCCGAGGCGCCCTCGCCCGTCGTGCGGATGCGCTCGAAGAGTTTCACCAGTCCGCGCTCGGAGGTGACGAAATGCGACAGCACATTGCGGATGCTCCACGTCGCGCCTTCGGTGTAGACCTCCGCCTGCCATTGCTCGTCGCTCAAGCCCGCGAAGATGGAATAAAACTTTTCGCCTTCGGATTTTAGTTTGTCGGCAAGTTCGTTTATTTCGGACATGATGATTTCTCCTATACAAACGTTTCCGTCCTGAGCGGAGTGAGGAGCGACAGCGACGAACGCAGTCGATGGACGCTCAACACGGATCACACCAACGAATAACCACCATCCACAACGATGGTTTGACCGGTAATATACTCGTTCTTGACTAAAAATTCGAGAGCGGATGCAACCTCTTCGCTTCGCGCGGGACGCTTGAGCGGGACGCGGCTGATCAGCTTCTCCCACACGTCGGCAGAAACAATGTCCGATTGCAGGACGAAGCCCGGCGCAATGGCGTTGACGCGAATCTTGGGCGCGAGCGCGCGCGCAAGAATTTTCGTGAGCGACTCCAACGCGGCTTTGCTGACGGTGTACGACGGATACCTGCTCCACGCTTTTTGCGCGCCTACGTCCGTGATGTTGACGATGAGTCCGCCCTCGGTCATTTTTTTGGCGCATTCCTGCGCGAGCAAAAACGGGGCGCGGAGGTTAAGGTCGAGAGTCGCGTCCCATGTTTCGAGCGGCAGCGATTCGACATTTCCGCTGGGCATGAAGGCGGCGGAGTTGACGAGAACATTTAAAGATTGGAGATTGGAGACTAGAGATTGGATCTGCTGAGGATCGGTGAGGTCGGCTGGGGCTAGGACCACGCGTCGGTTGAGCGACTCAATTTCCCCTTGCGTCTGACGCGCTTCTTCCACAGCCGAATGATAATGAAGGACGATGTCGTATCCGAGGCGGGCAAGAGTCAAAGCAAAGGATTTCCCCAAACGATGCGCGCCGCCGGTAACGAGTGCGAGTGGACGAGACGTAGACACGTAGACAAGTATACACGTAGACAAGTGTGGCGTGTTCCGTGTTTGCCTGTTTACCTGTTTCCGTGTTTACTTCTTAAAGTAATTCGAGACAAAGAACCAAATGTTCGCGGGACGTTCGGCGAGGCGGCGCATAAAATATGGATACCACTGCGCGCCGAATGGAACGTAGACGCGGACGAGATAACCGTCTTTCACCAGTTGCTCCTGCAAGTCGCGGCGGATGCCGTAGAGCATTTGAAACTCGATGGCGTTTTTCGGCAAGTTCATTTTCTCGGCGTGTTTCTTTGCAAAGTCAATGCGTTTAACGTCGTGCGATGCGATGGCGATGAACGGCGGCGTCCGCCCATCCGCGCTGATGCAATTATTTTCTTTCGCAACGGTTGCGTCTATCATGATCTTGGCAAGCAGGTCGTAGTTCGCGTCGGTGTCCGTTTTTTTCGGAAAAGCTTTCTCGGGCGGTTCGTTATACGCGCCCTTGACAAGTCGAAGGCGCGTTGTATGGTTGAGCAGTGCGCGAACTTCGGCTTCCGTGCGAAATAAATACGCTTGTTGAACCAACCCAACTTGATTCGATGTAAAGCCGCGCTCCAACATAGACTGATACATCGCAAGCGTGATGTCGGTGTACGGCGTGTCTTCCATGTCAATGCGGATGAAGTTATTGCTTTTCCTTGCTTGTTCAAGGATCTTCACGAGGTTTTGGCGGCAGGTCTCTTCATCCAACCCCATGCCTATTTGAGTCAACTTGATGGAGACGTTCGCTTTAACCCCCGCTTTATCTATTTCCTGTAAAACATGCGCAATGGAATCTGCCGCGGCGTTCGCTTCTTCGGCTGTGGAGGTGTGCTCGCCCAACTGATCCAGCGTGGCATTGATTCCCTTTGCGTTCAATTCTCGCACAACACGGATCGCGTCGCTGACGGTCTCACCTGCCACAAAACGCGACGCGGCTCTCCATGCAAAACCCCAACTGGTGATCAGTTTTTGCGCCCCGGCGGCTTTGGAAAGGTAGATCAAAAAAGATCGCAACATCGTCCCGTCCTGTAAGTGAATTTTCCTGCCAGACCGCGCAGACGCGAGGTATTCTAGCACAATCGTTAGAAATGAGTATGTTATACTTTTTTTATCAATTTTCGGAGGCAGAGTGAGAAGAAGTAGTTCGATTCCGGTGCTACGCGGAATTTCCATTGGGTTGTTATCCATCGCGTTGGTGATGGCTGTGATCTCGTTGATCGGCTACAGCCGCCAGCGGAATAATTATCCGCGCGGCATGACCATCGCCGGGGTGGAAGTCGGCGGCGTGGACCCGCGCATCGCAGCCCAGCGCGTCTTGCAAGTGTACGCCTCCCCCATCGCGGTGAAATATGGCGACGCGGACATCCAAATTGACCCGAACACGGTCGGCTTTGAATTACAAATGGACAGCATGATCGCCGCCGCCGATCTCGAACGCACCGGCGGTTCTTTCTGGGGCGGATTTTGGAACTACCTCTGGAACCGCGAACCGGACCCTGTGAATGTTCCCTTGCGCGCCACCATCGCGGAAGAACGCCTGACCGCATATTTGCGTAATGAAATATCGGCGCGCTACGACCAGCCTCCCACACCCGCTCAGCCTATCCCCGGCAGTACATCCTTCACGCCGGGCGAACCGGGCATCGTCCTCGATATCAATAGCGCGGTGCGTTTGATCGAAGACGCGCTCCGCTCGCCCAGCAACCGCAGTGTTGTCCTTTCATTTCAACGAAGCGCGGCGGCGCGACCTACATTTCAAAACCTCGAAATCCTCCTGCAACAAAATGTGACCGTCGCCGGCTTCGACGGCGTGCTTGGCTTTTATTTATTCGACCTCCAAAATGGACAAGAGATCCACTTTGCGATGGACAAGGGCGAGACGATCTCTGTGACGCCCGACGTTTCGTTCACCGCGTCCAGCACGGTGAAGATTCCCATCATGGTCTCGTACTTCATCAAACACGGCGCGGGAGGTTTGGATGAACCCGGCGCGACATTGCTTGCGGATATGATCCGCCTGTCGGAGAACCCACCCGCCGACCGGCTCATGGAAGACCTCGACCAATTCAAAGGTCCCCTGATCGTCACCGACGACATGAAAAAGATCGGGCTTCAGAACACGTTCCTCGCGGGTTTCTTTTGCAGCGCGGAATTTCCGTGCCCGCTGTTGGAGCGCATCTCCACGCCAGCCAACCAGCGCACAGATGTTTTCACCGACCCCGATTCCTTCAACCAAACGACGCCCTCCGATGCGGGCATGTTGCTCACCGACATCTATCAATGCGCAACCGAAGGCGGAGGCGCGCTCGTCGCGGCATTCCCCGACAAGATCAACAGCGAGGTCTGCCAGCAAATGATCAACTTCCTCGAGTCAGACAAGATCGGCGTGTTGATCGAGGCGGGCGTCCCCGAAGGCACCCCGGTCGCGCACAAACACGGCTGGATCACCGAACCCAGTTCGGGCGTTATCAAAAACATCAGCGACGCGAGTATCGTGTACACGCCCGGCGGAAATTACGTGCTGGTCATTTATGCCTATCACCCGGTGCAAACTATTTGGGAGCCGGTCTCCGGGCTCTTCGCCCAACTATCGCAAACAGTTTACAATTTTTACAACCTGCCCACTTCGCCTTAAAGGTCGTATATAATCAAGCCATGCCAACCACCGTCCCGCAGGTTCAACGAAAAAATCAGATTTGCTCGTTCCATCCTGCGGGACGTTTCTCGTAATCATCATGAGCGCGGCGCTAGGACTCTTTCGTCTTCAACAAGTGGACAGCCAGATGGATCAGATCAATGCCCGGCTGACATCCATTCGAGAAACGCTTCAAAACGACGGGGCGATTCGGTCCGCCAGCGCGGCATTATCTGCCGCTGAGAGTCAGAGCCAAACTACAGGGCGCGGATTGAAAGCCGCCGAAGCAGAATTTGAAAAACAACGCCTCAAGATCGAGCAAGCGGAATCAAGTTTGTACGGAGGCAAAGTTCACAACCCGAAAGAACTGCAAGACCTGCAAAACGATGTCGCCTCATTGAAACGACATCTCGCCACGCTTGAAAACCTCGAACTCGAAGCGATGATGACTCACGAAAGCGCGGAAAAAGAATTGCAAACCGCGAAAGCCGATCTTGAGATAGCGCAAGCCAGCGCATCGAATCAACACAGCGACCTGACGAAAGAAAGTGAAGCGCTTCAAAAAGAGATCGAACGGCTCAATTCCGAACGCAAGGCTGTCATGAGCGACCTGCCTCAATCCTCCCTGAACACGTACGATCAACTGCGCGAACGCAAGCGCGGACTCGCCGTCGCCGCCATCAGCGACTCATCCTGCGCGGCATGCGGCGCCACGCTGACTCCCGCGCAACATCAAAACGCGCGCTCCACATCCCAACTCTTCCTCTGCCCCACCTGCGGACGAATCTTGTACGCAAACTAATGATCCATGCCGCACATTGACCCTCTTTCATTCTTCATCGGTTTCTTCGTTGGCATAATTTTCCTGATGCTGGCAGGACGCGCGCGCCCGCTCTGGGATCAGATCCGCGCGAGCGCGAAAGAAAGCCGCGAAGCCGCCAAGATCAAACGCACCAGCGGACTTGAGGATAACCATCGCCGCATCACGCTCCGCCGCGCGCAGGGGATGCACCTCGCGTCATCTTTATTTGCATTAGACGAAATTCTGCAAGAACCGAAATTGATCGCCCCGCCGGCGCGAGTCGAGCCGGGCGTCATCGGCTTGCAAGAAGACATCATCTCGCAGACTCTTCCGTACATGCCCGATTGGCCCCAAATGGCTGGCTTATACGGCGCGCCGACATTGTCCATGGTCGAGGCGCTTGCAGGCGGCGCAAACATCGTCATCACCGGCGCGGCGGGCGCGGGGAAAACGGTCGCGTTGGCGCATCTGGCGTCGCTGGCGGCGAATCTCAAGGTCCGGCTTGACCCGAAATCGGAAGACGAAGCGGTTCCCTACTTGTATCATGTCGCCGACTTGCAACTCCCGCACGACGCGTCCAAAGACCCGATCAACGTCCTCACGAATGCGGCATCTGAGTCTGCGCCCATCTTCGATCTGGGACGATTGCCGGGCTTCATCCAACGGACATTTCAAAACGGGCAAGCGCTTTTGCTGATCGACGGCTTCGACGAACTCGACGCGCAAAACGAACAAGCCGCCGTCGCGTGGTTCAAAGCGCTGTTGCAAGCCCATCCTAAAATCCGAATCGTGACGACGGGTTGCCCCACGCAACTGAACGGTTTGATCAGCCTCGGCTTCAGCCCGCTCGCGTTGATCAGTTGGAATCAACGGATCGCCGCGCGCTTCATTCAACAATGGGGCGAACTGTGGTCGCAAACCATCGCGCTGGAAACCTCGTCGAAAACTACGCCCGCGCAAGTGGACCCGCTCCTCATCAACTCGTGGGTGATGACGGACAACCTCGGTCTGACTCCCTTCGAGCTGACTCTCAAAGTGTGGGGCGCGTACGCCGGGGACAGCTTGGGTCCGCGCGTGCTGGACGCGATCGCCAGCCATGTCCGGCGCGTTGCCCCCAGCGGAACTCCGGTTGTCGCGTTGGAATTGCTCGCCATGCAAGCGGTGCTCACCTCGCAAGCCGTTTTCGATCCGCACGCCGCGCGCGCATGGGTCAAACAATATGACATCGTGGACGACAAGCCCATCCAAAGCGCGGAGACGGTGACGAAAACAGAAGAGGGCGAAAAAGCGCCGGTGACCGAATCGCAAAAGATCCGCATCAAAAAATCGAAAGCGGGCGAAGGCATGCCCTCGCAGGGACTTCTTGGCAAGATGGTGGACAGCGGATTGCTCATCTCGCATCCGGGTAACAAAATGCGATTCCTTCATTCGGTGTTGGAAGGTTATCTCGCTGGTCAAGCCATCGGCGACAACGAAGCAGACCAAACACTGCAAGCGCAATCCGAATGGAACGGCAAAACAGTATCGCTTCATTATCTCGCCGCGCGCGGAGACGTTTCCGCGGTCGCAGATACTTTATTGAAAGAATCAGAACTGCCTCTTCACAAAGCAGTCTTCACCGTAGCGCACTGGCTCCGCGACGCGCCTAAAGATGCCGCATGGCGCGGAAAAGTTTTTGCAAGCCTGCTGCAAATCCTACAGGCGGAAGGTCAGCCTCTCGGCTTGCGCGGGCAGGCGATGGCGGCATTCGTCGCCAGCGGCGACCCCGGCGCGGCAACTTTGTTCCGTCAATTGCTTGGTTCCAAGTCGTTTGAGTTGATTCCGCTCGCCGCGCTTGGGAGCGGAGGCGTGGGCGATACAAAAGCAGTGAACCTGCTGGAAGAGATCATGCAAGCCCCGTCCAGTTCTGTGCGCCGCGCTTGTTGTCTCGCGCTCGTCGCGTTAGGAACGGAGAAGGCTCTCGAAGCGGTTGGGCGCGCATTACTGCAAGGCGATGAGGATCTGCGCAAAGCCGCCTCCGAGGCTTTGGCGAACGACCCATCTGAAGGATACCCAATGCTGCGCGAAGGCGCGAGCATGAACGACATCATGGTGCGCCGCGCGGTGATCCACGGTCTTTCGCGCATCGAACAACCCTGGGCGATTGAACTCCTGCAAAAAATGCAAGTGGAAGATGAACAGTGGGTCGTGCGCAACCTTGCCACACAATACATCGAACAAGGCTCGAAGCCTGATCCGCGCGTGCCGCAAAAGTTACCCATCCCCTCTGAAACTCCGTGGCTGATCGAATTTGCGGGCAAACAGGGCATGGGAATCCCGCGTGGAGGTTCTGCCGCGGAAGTGCTGGCAACCGCGTTCCGATTCGGCTCCACCGAGGAACGACTCGCCGCGCTCCCTTATCTCAAACCTGTGGCGAACGAAGGCATCATCGGCGCGCTGTATGCTGGCATGTACGGCGAAGACCTCGAAGTACGCGAAGCTTCCTTCCTCGCGATCCAAGAGATCGGCGCGAACGGAGTTCATCTTCCTCATCCCAACCAATTCGGGCTAGGCTAATATGTTGATCGTCAACGCAAATCTCATCACGTGGGAAAAAGAAAACCGCATCCTCGATGACCATGCCATTCTCATCGAGAACGACCGCATCAAAGAGATCGGCAAAACAAACGACCTCGTTAAAAAATATCCGAACGAAGAAAAACTCGACGCGCGAAATCAATACGTGATGCCGGGCAGCATCTGCGCGCACACACATTTTTACGGCGCATACTCGCGCGGCATGGCGATCCCCGGCCCCGCTCCGAAAGATTTCCCTGAGATCCTGCAAAAGTTGTGGTGGCCCCTCGACCGTTCGCTCGACGCGGAAAGCATCGAATACTCCGCCCTCCCCTGCCTCGTCGACGCGATCAAGCACGGCACAACGACTCTCATTGACCATCACGCCTCGCCCAACGCGATTGACGGCTCGCTCGACATCCTCGGCGACGCTGTTGAAAAGTCTGGACTTCGCGCGGTGTTGTGTTACGAAGTGACCGACCGCGACGGCGAATCCAAAATGAAAGCGGGGATTCAAGAAAACGTCCGCTTTATCAAGAAGACGAAAAGCCCGCTTCTCGCTGGGACTTTCGGCCTGCACGCCAGCCTGACGCTTTCAGACGCCTCTTTAGAATTGTGCCGCCAAGCCCTCCCTAGTGGATTCGGCTTTCACATCCACACCGCCGAACACGAATCGGACGAGTACGACAGCCTCAACAAATCCAACCTGCGCGTGGTTGACCGCCTGCAAAAGCACGGCATCCTCGGCGCCAACACCATCACCGCGCACGGAGTCCACTTCGATGCGCGTGAAATGGAAATCCTCGCCGAAACAGGGACGTGGCTCTCGCACCAGCCGCGCTCAAACATGAACAACGGCGTCGGCGTGGCGCAGATCGAGTCCATGATGCGGGCGGGAGTCAAAGTCTGCTTGGGCAACGACGGCTTCACGAACGCGATGTGGGACGAATGGAAAGCCGCGTATCTCCTGCACAAAGTCCATCACCGCGATCCGCGCCGCATGGGCGGATACGACGTGCAACAAATGGCGATCTACAACAATGCCGCGCTGGCGAATGTCTTTTTCAAATCTGCAACCATTGGGCAATTGAGCGCAGGCGCATTTGCAGATATTATTTTTGTAGAGTACCATCCGAACACGCCCATGACCGCAGGCAACATCCCATGGCACATCGTGTTCGGTTTTCAGCAAAGCATGGTGACGACAACCATTGTTGCAGGGAAAGTCTTGATGAAAGACCGCCAACTGCTCACACTCGACGAACAAGAAGTCTCAGCCAAAGCGCGCGAGATCGCGCCGAAGGTTTGGGAACGATATCAAAAGGAAGTTGAGAAGATTTTATAAAACTTGCAAAAGCCTTCTAGCCACAGAGAACACAGAGAAAAAAGAGATTTTCTCAAAGCTCTCAGTGGACTCTGTGGCTAAGCAAAACTCACCTCTGCAATCAAAGGTAATGTGAAATGACAACTGACGGAATCAAAGAACCCCTCTTATTGACCATCGCCGTCCTCGGCGGGACAGGCAAAGAAGGCAAAGGTCTCGCGTATCGCTGGGCGAAGGCGGGATACAAAGTGCTGATCGGGTCGCGCTCCGAGGAACGCGCTGTGACCGCCGCCTCCGAAATTATGGAACTCGCGGAAGGCTCCACTTCCATCGTCGGCACATCCAACAAAGAAGCCGCCCAACTTGCGGACATTGTCGTGCTAAGTGTGCCATACGCCGCACACCGCGAAACGCTCGAAAGCGTGAAAGATGTTCTCAAAGGGAAAATCCTCATTGACGTGACCGTACCTCTCGTCCCTCCGAAAGTAAGGACAGTGCAAATGCCGTCCGCTGGCTCTGCGGCACAAGAAGCGAAAGAGGTCGTCGGCGAAGGCGTGGAAGTGGTCGCCGCGTTCCATAATATTTCACATGAACATTTGCTGAAAGATGAATTTGTCGAATGTGAGGTGCTTGTCACAGGCACAAGCAAGGACGCGCGCGGCGAAGTCCTCAAACTCGTCGAAGCCGCAGGGTTGGTTGGCTGGGACGCGGGTCCGATTGAAAACTCCGTCGTGCTCGAAGGTCTCACCAGCGTGCTGATCAACATCAACAAACAATACGGCTCCACGCACGCGGGGATTAAGATCACGGGGACGAGTCAGAAGTAAGTAAAGTAATCAGTGAACAGTAAGCAGTCTGCAACACTGATTACTAATTACTGATTACTATTCACTGGTATGCCCCTCACCCTCACCTCCCTCCTCCACATCCCCCTCATCCGCCACGGCGACAACCTGGCGGATATTGTTCTTAATTCCCTGCAAGAAAATAAAATCGAACTTCAAGATAACGATATTTTTGTTCTCGCGCAGAAAATCGTTTCCAAAGCCGAAGGGCGGACTGTGAATCTCGCAACCGTCACGCCATCACAGCGCGCCATCGAACTCGCCAAACAAACCGAAAAAGATCCGCGCGTCGTTGAATTGATCCTGCAAGAAAGCAACGAAGTCTTGCGCACCCGCGTCGGCGCGATCATCGTTGAACACAAACTCGGCTTCGTCTGCGCCAACGCGGGGATCGATCATTCGAATGTGAATCCCCAAAAGACCTCCGAGGTCTTCGGAGACCTCGGAGGTCTACACCATGAAGATTGGGTACTCCTCCTCCCCGCCGATCCAGACCGAAGCGCGGAAACGATGCGAAGCGGCATCGCCTCTAAAAGCGGAAAGCGAATCGGCATCCTCATCATCGACTCACACGGACGCGCATGGCGCAACGGCACAGTTGGCGTCGCAATCGGCATCGCGGGAATCCCTGGGCTGGAAGATCTGCGCGGCAAACCCGATCTGTTCGGATTCAAATTACAAGTGACAACTGTTGGCGTGGCAGACGAACTCGCCGCCGCCGCGTCGCTGATGATGGGGCAAGCCGCAGAGGGAACGCCTGTTGTGCACGTGCGCGGATTTCCATATCCAATGCGCGAAGCAGCGCTCAAAGAATTGATCCGCCCGAAAGATCAGGATTTGTTTCGATGAGCGAAGTGACAGTCATCTTTAAAGATGACTGTCACTTGAACGCCGATAAATGCTAACAAGATTCTAATTCACACTTGATACACTTGCCGCATATCAACAAGCAAGGACATCACATGCCAATCCAAACAAAATATCAAGACCTCATCAGCAACGACTCGAAAGCATTCCTCTATCTCGCCACGCTCATGCCCGACGGTTCGCCGCAAGTGACGCCCGTGTGGTTCAGCGCCGACGACGAACACATCCTCATTAACACCGCCGAAGGGCGTCTCAAAGACAAAAACATGAAGGCGCGCAAACAAGTGGCGATGACCATTCAAGACCCCAACGACCGTTATCGTTACATCGGCATTCGCGGCGAAGTCGTCGGCTCCACATACGAAAACGCCGATGAACATATCGCAGAATTGTCCATTCGCTATGACAACAAGCCATGGACAAAGCGTGAAGGACAAATACGGATCATCTACAAGATCAAGCCGACTCATGTCCACGACCGCGATTGAACTTCACAACTTCATGCGGACTCGCCGCTCGGTCCGCCGCTTCAAATCGGACCCTGTGCCTGATTCAGTCATCGAGACGATTCTCACCACTGCGACCTTCGCCCCCTCCGCGCACAACCGCCAACCGTGGAGATTCGTGGTGTTGAAAGATTCATCCACCCGAAAAAAACTCGCCGATGCGATGGCTGATGATTTCCAACGCGATCTCGAAAACGACGGCATCCCCCCTGAAAAAATACAAGCGCAAGTGAAGCGATCGAAAGACCGCATTATCTCCGCGCCTGTTGCCATCCTCCTCTGCCTCGACATGAGCGAAATGGATTCGTATCCTGACAAACGCCGCATCAAAGCCGAATTTCGAATGACCGTCCAATCTGTCGCGGCGGCGGGGATGCAATTGTTATTAGCCGCGCACGCCGAGGGATTAGGCGCAGTTTGGGCATGTTGGCCCTTGTTTGCAGTGGAGACGATTCAGCAAACATTGAATTTGCCCGAAAAATGGGAACCACAAGGAATGTTCTTTGTTGGCTACCCAGAAGCAACTCCCGAAGTAAGAGAAAGAATGCCTTTACAAGAAATAATGGTGGTCGAGTAGTCCCGCGCGTGCTGAGCGGAGCGCTAGCGAAGACGAAGCATCACAGGACATATCGAGACCACTACGTCGTGAAATTACTTTTGTAAAAAAATTCTTCTTGAACACCATTGGTCTCGATACGGGCTTCGCCCTACTCGACCAACAAGTATATTAAACATGAAAATCGTCGCTCTCGCGGGCGGAGTCGGTGGCGCGAAGTTGGCGCATGGGCTCGCCCAGATACTCAAACCAGAAGAACTCACCATCATCGTCAACACGGGCGATGACTTTGAGCATTACGGTTTGTACATTTGTCCCGACTTGGATACGGCCTGCTACACGCTGGCAGGATTGGCGAATCCTGAAACGGGATGGGGACGTGTGGATGAGTCATGGAATGCGATTGAGAACGCGTCCAAGCTTGGCGGGTTGGATTGGTTCAAACTTGGCGACAAAGACCTAGGCACTCATCTCGAACGGACGCGGCGATTGAAAGCGGGAGATTCTCTCAGCCAGATCACGCGAGACTTTTGCAAAGCGTGGGGTATTGAATACGCCGTACTGCCGATGTCTGACCAGCCAGTGAGGACGATTGTTGAAACGGATGAGGGCGAACTCGCGTTTCAGGAATACTTCGTTCATCGCAGGTGTGAGCCGAGGGTCAAAGGCTTCAGGTTCGAGGGGGCTGACGAGGCTGAACCAGCTTCGGGGGCGAAAGATGCGATTGAGTCCGCTGACGCGGTTGTCATTTGCCCGTCGAATCCGTGGGTGAGCGTGGATCCGATTCTTGCGGTGTTTTCCCCTCTCCTTTCAGGAGAGGGGTTAGGGGTGAGGTCAGTTGCCATCTCTCCCATTATCGGAGGCGAAACGGTGAAGGGACCTGCGGCGAAGATGTATCGGGAATTGGGGATCGAGCCGTCGGCTTTGGCGGTGGCAAATCATTATCGAGGAGTGACGACACATTTCGTTATGGACAACGTTGATTCGCAACTTATTGAAAGTGTAAGGGGTTTGAATATGCAGGTATTCGTAACCAATACGTTGATGAAGAGTCATGTAGATCGGAAAAGATTGGCGAGCGAAATCTTATCTTTCATTGGAGTTGCCATATGACTCTGTGGGCGATCGTCCCTGTAAAACCTTTGCGACGGGGGAAATCTCGTCTGGCTGGAACGCTAACCGAAGACGAACGAACTCATTTAAATCGCGCATTGCTCGAACACACCCTTGAAACCCTCACCGAATTGAAAGAGGTGAACGAGGTGCTGGTGGTCAGCCGCGACCCGCTGGCGTTGAACATCGCACGCAATCACGGCGCGCGGACGGTGCAGGAGGACGGTCAGCCGCACTTGAACACTGCGCTCAAGCGTGCGACCGTCGTTGCCCAGTTGTATGCGACTCGTGGCGTGTTGGTTCTTCCCGCCGACCTGCCGTTGGTCACAGGCGATGATATTCGCGTTCTGTTGGATCACGCAGTGAAACCGCCTGTGGTTGTCGTTGCGCCTGACAGGCACAAAAAAGGGACGAACGCGCTGGTCATCTCACCTGCGGGGTTGATCGAATATGACTTCGGCGAGAATTCGTTTCAACGTCACTGCGAATTGGCAAAACAGGCAGGCGCGCGGCTCGAGATCGTTGACCTGCCCTCACTTGGGCTGGATTTGGACCTCCCTGAGGATTTTGAGTTGGTAAAGAATTTGGAAAGCACGATTAATTTCTAAAAACCTCAGAATGCAGATTTCAGTCCGCTTGAAATAGGTGGACTCTGTGGTTTTCTCATTATCGCTTGACAAAACCAATTGCTGTACACGGATCACACGGACAACGCGGAACTCTCCGTGAAAACGGAAAAAATCCGTGCGATCCGTGAAATCCGTGTACCAATGAGCCTGTATCCCAGAGGTTGAGAAAGCCATGAAGCGGACTCAAGTCCGCATTCCGAACAAGCATTCCGAACAAACGCATGGTGGGCTTATAATTGGGGTATAACAACTTTCACAATCAAGAGGAGAATGCCATGACCGAGCGTGTTGCACTTTATCTGCAAGATTCGCACGACCTGCGCGATGGACTCGATTACGTGAAGTACGCCGAAGACAAAGGATTCGAAGCCGTCTGGCAGGCGGAATCTCGACTGGTACGCGACGCGATCGTGCCGATGGCGGCATACGCGGCGGTGACGAAGCGCATCAAGGTCGGTTCGGGTGTGATCAACAACTGGACACGCAACATCGGTCTGCTGGCGGCGACGTTGCTCACCCTCGACGATCTCGCGCCGAATCGGATCATCTGCGGCATCGGCGCGTGGTGGGATCCGCTAGCGAAGAATGTGGGGATCGAACGCAAGAAGCCTCTGCTCGCCATGCGCGAGACCATCGAAGTATTACGAAAATTATTGAACATGGAACGCGTCACATTTCACGGCGAATTCCATCACGTGGACGGGATCGAATTGGACGTGGTGCATGGTCGCCGCGAGCCGCGCAACGTGCCGATCATGATCGGCGCGACGGGCGATGTAATGATGGAAATGACAGGGGAAATTGCCGACGGCGTTGTGCTGAATTACTGCGTCCCGCCTGATTACAACGACAACGCGCTCGAACTGTTGGAAAAAGGCTTGAAGAAATCGGGTCGCAAAATGGAAAACTTCGACCGTCCGCAACTTATTGTTTGTTCAGTGGATGAAGATCATGATAAGGCGATTGATTACACCAAAGAACTGCTATGCCAGTATTTGGCGCAACAGCCGCATATTGCCAAAGCCTCACGCGTTTCGCAGGATGTGATCACCGATATCCAATCCATTTTGGGGTGGCCCGCCACGAAAGAACAGATCAACAAAGCCAAGCATCTCGTGCCAGATGAGTTAGTCCACAAGATCACCGCGTCAGGGACGCCCGCGGAGGCGAAAGCCAAGGTGGAAGAATACAAAAAACGCGGATGCACCTGCCCGATCCTTTACCCCGTCGGCGGGAATTTCAAGTTGTTAATCGATACGTTCGCGCAGGCGTAGGTTGTAGCGCAAAATGGCATTTTGCGCTACAAATTCCCCTCTAAATAATCCAACACAAACTGCAAAGCCGCGTCGGACGATGCGGCTTTTACTTCTTCGCGCTCGCCAGAAAAGTGAAAGACCCGCGCCCATTCGCCGTCGGAGGCGGCAAGCGCCAGCCAGACCGTGCCCACAGGCTTGGTGGGAGTCCCACCGCCTGGACCCGCTATCCCTGAGATCGAAGCGGCGATATCCGCTTGAAAAATTTTCCGCGCGCCGCGCGCCATCTCCAGCACCGTCTCCTGGCTGACCGCGCCTTGCGTGTTCAAGGTATCCCACGAAACGCCAAGCAGATTCGCCTTCGCTTCGTAGGCATACGCGACCAAACTTCCAATAAAATACTCCGAGGAGCCCGGCACATTCGTGACCCGATCCCCCACCAACCCGCCGGTGCATGATTCGGCGAACGCGATCTTCAACCCGCGCTCGGTAAGAAGTTTTCCCATTTGTGTTTCGAGTGAATGATCCATCAAACCTCAATGAAAAAGTCATGGCATTATACCCGGCGACGAGTCTTTCTAGGTTATAATTTTCCGCATGGCAGACTGGGCAGGTAAAACGCTCGGCAAGGTCCACATCGAAAAACTTGTTGCTCGCGGGGGCATGGCAGAGGTCTATAAGGGCGACCATAAGACCTACGGGGTGGTGGCAATCAAGGTAATGCGAGGCTTGCTGGAACGAGACCCGGAGCAACTCAGCCGCTTCCAACGCGAAGCGGATGTTGTCTCGGAACTCAAGCATCCCAACGTCGTTCAAATGCTCGATTACAAATTAGAAGAAGACACCCCCTGTTTGATCATGGAATACATTCAGGGTCCTTCGCTCGCGGCGTATCTGAAAATGCTTCACGATAAAAAACAGAGATTACCCATCGGCTTGGTGGCATCGCTGTTGAAAAATATCGCCAGCGCGCTGGATTACGCTCACAGCAAGGGGATCGTCCACCGCGACATCAAGCCGGCCAACGTGCTGATGCGCTCGGCTTCGGCAGAGATCCGCATGGACGAACCGCTTCCCACCGACGTGGAGCCTGTGCTCACCGACTTCGGCCTGGTGCGCCTCCTCGACTCGACCATGCACACCACCACCGGCTCCGTTTCCGGCACGCCCACCTACATGTCGCCGGAACAAGCGCGCGGCGAAAAAGTGGACAAGCGCACAGACATTTACTCGCTGGGCATCATGCTCTACGAAATGCTCGCCGGCGGCGTCCCCTTTCAATCGGATACAACATTCGGCATGTTGATGAAGCACATCAACGAGCCGCCGCCGCCCATTGACGGGATATCCGCCGACCTGCAAGCCATTTTGGATCGCACGCTGGCAAAAGACCCATCCTTGCGATATGACAGCGCCGGCGAATTGGCGAACGAATTTCTGGCGGTCTTCAACGGACAGACGATCTCTCCCGGAACGATCCACATTGCCCAGCTCGCGCGAAAAGCCGCGGAAGAAACCGGAAAACCCAAAGCCGCCGCGAGTGAAAGCAACCTTCTTCGCCGGTTCAGGATCGGGATCGAGATCACGATCGCGATCGCGCTAGCCGTGATCCTTTTCCAGTTCTTCAGACCTCAAACGCCGGCTACAACCGAAACTCCGCAGGTGGTCACAGACCCGAACATTCCCGTCGGCCGGCTTCGCTTCAACGATTTCAACGGCGTGTTGGACAGGGTGACGATCATTTTGAACAACATCTCGCTCCCGGCAGAAGGAAAGCGATACGAAGCCTGGCTGAAGAACAGCGCAAGCGGGGCCGTCCGCAATATTGGCTCGATACGGTTCAATTCCTCCAATACCGGTCAAGTCGAGTTCACCTCGCCGAACCAGCAAAACCTGCTGGAAGAGTTTGACGAAATCATCATCTCCGTCGAAGAAGGCGAGACGGAAGTTTCTCAACCATCCCAAGATATTGTGTATTCCTCCATCTTTCCCCCGCAAGCCGCAGATGCGGTTAGGAGCCTGCTTGTCACAAGTCAGGACACGCCCGATCAACTGGCTCCCATGCAGGGACTGTACTATTACAGCGGAAGCTATATCACCGGCGCCATCAACGGCGACCCAAACGTCCCTGATTTTGTTGGGCTTGTGGAAGCGTATCAAAACGGAGACGAGGCAACCGTTCGCAAACGCACGGAAGACATCATCAATCTCATCGTGGGCGATGCGAGCGATCAATATAAAGATTATGACAACGACGGAACGGTCAGCAGTAACGATGGAGATGGATACGGAAGCCTTCCAAACGGCGACCAGCTCGGCTATCTGCAACTCACCGCCCTCACCGCCAAGAATGTGGCAGACGCCGAAGATTCGACGCCGAACATGCGCGTGTACAGCGACGACATCCAAACGTGCGTGACAAACATGGAAAATTGGACCGATCAGCTATTGCCGCTGGCTCTGCAATTGACGGAAACGCCGTTCGGCGCGGACATGGAACCGATCATCAACAAGATGTCTGAAATCGGCGGATACTTGTTGGACGGCTCCGATGCGGACCAAGACGGGTTGATCGAACCCGACCCGGGCGAGTGCGGCGCCGTGCTAGCCTATCAATACGGATGGTTCCTGGTGGAAATGCCCATCTTTACCGGGCCTGACCGGGTTCCGCCTTCAGGAAAATAAAATCTCTCGCGCGCGAGAGATTTTATTTTGATGCAGTAAAATTAGCCCTCATGGAAATTTCAGAGAAACTACAAGGCATCCTTGCCACGCTTCCAACGAAGCCGGGATGCTATTTAATGAAAAACGCCGAGGGGAAGATCATCTACGTCGGGAAAGCGATCAACCTCAAGAACCGCGTGCGGTCTTACTTTCACGCCGATGCGAGTCACGATAACAAAACGCGCCGCCTCGTGCATGAAATCGCAGACCTTGAGTGGATCGTGGTCGGGTCTGAACTTGAGGCGCTCATCCTCGAGATGAACCTCATCAAGAAGCACCGCCCGAAATTCAACGTGCGGCTCAAGGATGACAAACGCTACCCCTACATCAAGATCCATTGGGCGGACCCGTTTCCCAAAGTGACAGTGACGCGGCAGATGGCGGATGACGGTTCGCGTTATTTCGGACCGTACACGTCGGCATGGGCTGTGTATCAGACATTGGATGTGCTGCGAAAAATATTCCCGTATCTGACGTGCGACCGCGTGATCACCGGGACAGACAAGCGGGCGTGTCTTTACTACGACATCAAGCTGTGTATCGCCCCGTGTATCGGCGCGGCGTCCCAAGCCTCGTACCGCCAAATGATCTCCGACCTGATGGATTTCCTCAGCGGACACAGCGAGGACATCGTCACGCGCTTGCAAAGTGATATGGAAACTGCGTCGAATGAAATGCGTTTTGAAAAAGCGGCGACGATCCGCGACCAGCTCAAAGCCATTCAATCCATCATCGAACGGCAGAAGATCGTCTTTGCGACCGATTACAAAGATTCGGATGTGCTCGCCATGGCGCGAAGCGACGGCGAAGCCTGCGTGCAAATCTTCTTTATTCGCGGCGGCAAGTTGATCGGGCGCGAATATTTCATCCTTGAAGGGACAGAGGATGCGGCAGATGCCGAGGTGATGGAACAGTTCATCACGCAGTTCTACACCGAAGCGGCAACTATCCCGCAACAAGTGATGTTGCCGAATGAGATCGAAGAGGCGAAGATCATCGGCGAGTGGTTGAGATCAAAACGCGGCGGCGAGAAAACCGAGTTCTTCGTGCCGAAGGAAGGTCAACCGCACGAGTTGGTGAAGATGGCGGCAGAAAACGCCACCGAGACTTTAACCGCGTTGCGCGCGCAATGGCAGGCAGACACACATAAGCAAGAGCAAGCGCTCTCAGAATTGCAACAAGCGTTGAGCTTGAAAGAGCCGCCCAACCGAATCGAATGTTACGACATCTCGAACACGCAAGGCACGGCGATCATTGGTGCGATGGTGGTGTTCACGCAAGGCGTAGCGGACAAAAAGTTGTATCGCAAGTTCAACATCGAAAGCGTGGTCGGCGCGCCGGATGATTTTGCGTCCATGGAGGAAATGCTGACGAGGCGGTTCCGAAGGTGGCGGTCGGCTGAAGAGTCGGCGAACCAGGTTGGGGCGAAGAAAGACGCGTCGTTCTCCTTTTTGCCGGACCTCATCATCATTGACGGCGGCAAGGGACAGTTGAGTCGCGCGGTGGAAGTCCTCGAAAAATTCGAGTTGATGGGGAAAATCCCAATTGTTGGGTTGGCAAAACAACAAGAAGAAATTTTCTTCCCGCGCAAATCGGATTCGCTGATGCTGCCGCGTCATTCTCAAGCCTTGTATCTGGTTCAGCGGATTCGAGATGAGGCACACCGCTACGGGATCACCGCGCACCGCAAGAAACGTCAGAAACTCGGCATGGCTTCGATCTTGGATTCGATCCCAGGGATCGGTCCCGCGCGGCGCAAGTCCCTCTTGAAACATTTCGGTTCTGTGGATAAGATTAGAGCCGCCTCGCTTGAGGAACTCCAATCAGTTGTGCCTGACGATGCGGCGCAATCCATCAAGGCAAATTTGGAATGAGAGAAATTTGGGTCGTAGACGACGATGAGGAGATGAGCCGCGCGGTCGGGTTGATGCTCGAACTGCTCGATTGCCGCGTTACCGCATTCAACGGCGTGCGCGCGGCTGCGCAATCCATCGTGGGCGGCAAGAAACCAGACTTGATCATACTCGACGTAAACATGCCCGAAGTCTCCGGGTTGGATATGGTCGAGTTCTTGCGGCGGCGACCTGAATCAAAGGAGTTGCCGATCATCATGCTTTCCTCCGAAGCCGACGATGTCACGATTGACAAAGCGATAAGTTTGGGCGCCGATTCCTATATCTTGAAACCCGTCACGATGGAAGAACTTGAGAAGGCAATGGCAAGAGCGTTTTACAAACACTTGAATTTGAGAGTTGAAGATGTCGAATAAGAAACCGCAAAAAAATGAAACTCCCCTCTCGACACGGATCATGCAGGTCGTGTTCGTGCTATTTTCGATCATGCTGATCCTGACGATGATTCTCACCGCAGTAGCCATCCCGCGGTGAGAATGTTATTCGCTCGTTGATATAATTCGGCGGCGCGGCGAACGGTAGCCGCGCTTTATTTTGAATTGTAGAGCGAGATAGTATCTCGCTCTACCGAAGGACTCTATGCTCGACAAACTAAAAGGCATTGAAGAACGCTACGAACAAATCGGAAACGAACTGCTCGAGGTAGGAGCCAACTATCAACGCGCCGCGGAACTGAACAAAGAGCGCGTGGACTTGGAACCCATCGTGTTGAAAGCGCGCGAGTATCGTCAGGCGGCGAAAAGCTTGGAGGAGGCGAAGGCGATCCTCGAGTCCGAAAAAGATGCGGAGTTGGTCGCGTTGGCAGAATCCGATATTGCAGACTTGACCCCGAAGATCGAGTCTCTTGAAAAAGAGATCAAGGGGATGCTCGTGCCGAAAGACCCGCGCGACGACAAAAACGTGATCGTCGAAATTCGTGCAGGCGCGGGCGGCGACGAGGCGGCTATCTTCGCGGCGGACTTGTTCCGCATGTACACGCGCTACGCGGATGGCAAACGCTGGAAGAACGAGATCATGTCGGAGAACGCGATCGGTGTGGGCGGATTCAAAGAAGTGATCTTCGAGATCAAAGGCAAAGGCGCGTACTCGAAGTTGAAGTACGAGTCGGGTGTGCATCGCGTACAACGCGTGCCAGCGACCGAGGCACAGGGACGCATCCACACCTCCACTGCGACGGTCGCGGTGATGGCAGAAGTGGATGAAGTTGAGATCGAGATTCCCGAATCGGATATTGAGATCGAGGTGTATCGTTCCTCAGGCGCGGGCGGACAGAACGTGCAGAAAAATTCAACGGCTGTACGGCTAACTCACAAGCCGACAGGAATCGTTGTCACTTGTCAGGACGAACGCTCGCAGTTGCAAAATAAATTACGCGCGTTGAGTATCTTGCGCGCGCGTTTGTACGAACTGGCGGAAGAGAAACGCCGCGCCGAAATTGAATCGGATCGCCGTTCGCAAGTGGGAAGCGGCGACCGTTCGGAGAAGATCCGCACGTACAATTATCCGCAGAACCGAGTTACGGATCATCGCATCGGATTCTCGAATTACAATCTGCCCGCTGTGATGGATGGCGCGATTGACCAGTTCATCGAGGAACTGTCCACGCGGGATGAAGCGGATCGGCTGGCGGCTTCGGGTGTGGATGAGGATGAATAAGTTATAACTCCGTTGGTCTCGATACGTCCCGCGTGCAATTCGCGGGACGTATCGAGACCAACTGGCAACATGCAAGTGATTAAAAACATGAACATTGGTGGTTTCGATACGTTCCTCGCTATCGCTCGGAACTACTCAACCACCAAATTGTTTTTGAAATATGGAGATTCAAATGAACGATAACCCCGCGTTCGGCGCAGGCTTGCAACCTTTCATGGGCATCCCATCGTTCATGCGCCTGCCTGTGACGCGCGAATTGAAAGATGTGGATGTGGCAGTCATGGGCGTTCCGTTCGATAGCGGGACATCGTATCGGACTGGAACAAGATTTGGTCCGCGCAAAATCCGCGAGGCGTCGTTGATGATCTGGGGACATAATTCGACTCTCAATGTTAGTCCATTGAAAAAATTAAATGTTGTTGATTATGGCGACGTGTCGGTCGTACCCACTTCCATCGAACACACAATGAACGCGATCACCAAAACCGCCAGCGAGATCATCAATGCAGGCACAACGCTCATCACGCTCGGCGGCGACCATTCGATCGCGCTCCCCCTCTTGCGCGCGCACGCCAAGAAACACGGACCCGTTTCGCTCGTCCACATCGACGCGCACATTGACACATGGGAATCCGAATTCGAAGAAGTGAAATACAGTCACGGCACGCCGTTTCGCTACGCGCTTCAAGAGGGATTGATCCGCGCGGGCGAATACATGCAGATCGGGATACGCGGTCCGCTCAGCGGCGAGAACGATTACGCCGACGCGAAGAAACTCGGCGCGCGCACGGTCACGATCCACGAGGTGATGGAAAAGGGCATCCCTGAAATCCTCAAAGAAGTTCACCAGCGGATGAAGGGACCGCTCTACGTCACAGTGGATATTGATTCGGCTGACCCAGCCTTCGC
>CAYWCN010000008.1:0-69153 GCA_964456775.1 uncultured Anaerolinea sp. | reverse complement strand
TCGCGGATGCCGCGCCAGATGTCCCTGCGGTGGGCGAAGAGGATGAAACAGCCTCCCGCCGCAATGAGACTCGCCCCAAGATAACGTTGAAGAGGCGCGAGAGCCGACATCGTTATCATCCACCACAACGCGCGGCGCGAACGAGTCTGCATATAGTCCGCGCTTGCGAAGAGGAAGATCATCGAGAAGGTGACGAACAGCGGCTCGGAGGAAATGTTCGCGTGGATGCGGATCGCCATGTCCGAGGTGAGGATGAAGAGCGCGCCGAGAAATTGGCGGAGCGGTTTATCGGGGAAGGCGTAATAGACCAACGCGCCGTTGAGGAAAATATTGACGGCGAAGGTGAGGATGTTGAGCCAGCCTGCGGCGAAAAGGACATCGAGACCCGTGAGGCGGCTCACGCCCGCGATTTCAAGCGGATACAACGGGGGCCACCACAATAGCGGACGCCCGGTGTGATCGAAAAAGCCTTTGCCATCCAAAAGATTTTGCGCGATGGACAAATACTTCGTCCCATCCGCTGAAACGCCGGGACCATATTTCGAAGTGACCATCACCGCCAGCGTCGCGCCTGCAAGCGAAACGATGGAAAGAAAGATCAAAAATTTTTTATTCGGCATGTTCATGTACATAAGGGGTCAAGTATTTCTCTAAATTCTTCCGTTTCCACACGCCCAAACCAGCGATGCAAAATTTGTTTTGAGGAATCGAGCAGGGCAAACTCCGGCGTGCCGACCGGCAGGATCAGGTCGTGCCACTCAGACCAAATATGAAAATTCACTCGCTCAAATTTCATACACGCCCTGTATTGTTTCGTCACCTCATGCACGATGGGGTCCATCTCACGACATTCCATTCAAGTTATCCCAAAAAATTCTACAAAGAGCAGGTTGTTTTGTTTTATTTTGATCATTGGAGCAGTTGAAGCAACAGGAGTAACTAGAGCAACCGTCGTCGGGCTCGAAACAATGGTTGGCTGTGAAGCAGGCGTTGCTGTGGGTGCTTGCGCGCACGCGTATAACGCGATCATCAACGCCGCGACGCAAATCGTTTTCCAATTCATATTTTCATTATAATAGAAGTCATGAACGAAGACTCCTTGACGATCGACTCTGCCCTTCAACTCCTCCGCGCGCGGAAGATTGACGCTTCGGATCTCGCGTCAGCCTGCCTCGCCCAGATCGAGCGACTCAACCCTTCGCTCAACGCGTTCATCACCGTCAACAAGAGCGACGCGCAGGAACAATTAAACGACAATACGATTCCCTACACGCTTGCGAACGCCTTGCGCGGAATCCCCATCGCGGTGAAAGATTTATACGACACGGCGGGAATCCGCACCACGATGGGATCGAAATTTTTTGCGGACAACGTCCCAACCACTGACGCGTTCGTCATCGAGAAACTCAAACAAGCAGGCGCGTCCATCATCGGCAAGACGAACACGCACGAGATCGCGCTCGGCGTGACCGGGAATAATCCGCACTTTGGCGCGGCGCGCAACCCCTGGGATACGACTCGCATCCCCGGCGGATCGTCGAGCGGATCAGCCATCGCGGTTGCAACCGGCATGGCGTTGGGCGCGCTCGGCACCGACACGGGCGGCTCGATCCGCATCCCGGCTTCGTTGTGTGGCGTGGTGGGATTCAAACCCACGTACGGGCGCGTCAGCCTGCGCGGAGTGTTTCCCCTTTCGTGGAATCTCGACCATGCCGGACCAATCACCACGTCGGTGAAAGACGCGGCGTTGATGATGCTGGTCATCTCGGCATACGATGCGCTCGACCCGGCGTCCGTCAAAATGCTGCACGGCGATTATCTCGGTCACCTCACGGATGACATGGAGGGAAGGAAGATCGCATTCGCGGCCGGAGAATATATCGAAAGCGCGGATGCGGACGTGTTGAACGCGATTCGTGAAGCCGCCAAAGTTTTTGAAAATATGAAATGCAAGATCACCGATGTGAACATGGATTGGATGCGCGAGGCGGCGAAGGCGAACAAGATCATGACTCAAGCCGACGCGGCGGCTGTGCATCGCGACCGTTTGCATGAACACCCCGATTGGTTCGGCGAGGATGTGCGCAGGAGATTACAAGACGGCGCGAAGACCACCTCCACCGAGTACGCGCTCGCGCGGCGGACTCAAGCCGAGATCCGCAAACGATTCGAGTCGTTCTTCGAGTCGTACGATTTCCTCATCCTCCCCACCACGCCGATCCCCGCTCCGACGATTGATGGTCACGACGCGGTAGAGCAAGCCGCGCGCCTCACTCGCTTCACCGCGCCGTTCAATCTCGCGGGTCTGCCCGCGCTTTCCCTCCCTTGCGGATTCTCCGCCAGCGGATTACCCCTCGGCTTGCAGATCGTCTCACGCGCATGGAGCGACGCGAAAACGCTAAACGCCGGGTACGCCTTCGAGCAGGCGACTGAGTGGCATGAGCATAAACCAAATGTTTGATACAGCAATCACTGTTAATTCAATGGTGATCTTTTAAGAACAAACAGCCTCTGTGTTTCAGAGGCTGTTTGTTATGATCGGATTGCTTTTGGTCAGATGCGATTAAGTGCCATCACAAAAGTAGTAGAACGCATCGTTGTTGATCACCTCGAAACTGGCACAGCCACCCGAACTATCTAACATGAACTGATAGTTATAGCTGTTATTCCAACCGGGGTTAAAGAAGGAGATCGTCTGGCCTACTGTAGCCGCAGACGGCTGGCACCAATCACCGATATCCGTCCAAGCATTGCTGGTATCGCCGGGATTGGGCCAATCGTACACGTCATAGCAATAGGTAGTCGGATCTGTCGGGTCCGTGGGATCTGTTGGATCGGTAGGATCCGTCGGGTCGGTGGGATCAGACGGCGTGGAGGTGGAGTTGAATACCCGTTCGAACGGACCGACATGAGTGGTGAAAGACGCGCCGCCGAATGTGACTGTCACATCGCCCCACACCTTTGAAGAGGTTAGGCATCGCACGGTTTCGGCGTCAATTTGGGCGCAATAAATGGTGAATTCGGTACCACCCATTTGCACCGATCCCTGTAGTTCAGCGCCCGAGAACTCGCCGCTCACCTTGAAGATGAACACGGTACCACTCATGCCGCCGTGGGCGCTTTCGAGACTCACCACAGTGCCTGCCGCTGAGGGCGCAGCAAAAGCCGTGCCGGTGTACATCGCCAGCATGGTGAGCACAACCACAAAAACGAGAAGTTTCTTAATCATTTTGCCTCCGAATAAATGAACCAATTTTTTGGTTTCGTGCTTTCATGACGGGGCTACAGACAAATCGTTACAGAATTGAAAGGTTACAAAATGGGATTTTCGAGAAGCCGGGGATGGTATGATTCCGGCTATGCTACACGAAGCCAAGACCCGCTTCTATCTCCCCGAGTTGGACGGATTGCGCTTCATCGCGTTTTTGCTTGTGTTTATTCACAACGCTCACCCCATTTTGAAAGGAACATTTTTGGAGAAATTTTCAGAATACAGCTGGTTCGGCGTGGATCTGTTCTTCTGCCTATCGGGGTTTCTCATCACTAAATTGCTTGTGATGGAGCACAAACAAATGGGGAAAATCAACGTCCGAAATTTTTATGCTCGACGGATTCTGAGGATTTGGCCGCTATATTTTTTCTACATTATCGTTGGTTCGATAATCATCGCGCCCGTGGAAGGACGCAACATCAATCTGCCATGGCATATCCTCAGTCTATCCACATTCACATTCAATTTTGCCTATTTGGCGTTGCTTCCCTCTCCCATTTTGATCTTTGTGCATCTATGGAGCATTTCGTACGAGGAACAATTCTACGCAATTATTCCGTGGTACACGCGAAAGCTGGTCAACGTCCCTCAAATAATAAAAATCTATTGGCTCGCAGTTTTGTTTGGGACAGGGTTGGGAATTCGCGCCATATTCATTTGTTTGCAAATTCATCCCGCCGCAGTTTATTTCCTGCCAATTGCTCACTTCGAATCCATGCTGGGAGGAATTGCGCTCGGACTCGGCGCCTTCCAATCCATTCTGGCACGATTCAAAGTTCCAGCCTTATGGACAATCGTCCTTGCATTTACTTTGGCAATCTTCTTGTTACCAAATAACGATGTAACAGAATGGGGTTCGATGCTCACCTATCTTTGCGTCGGTATGTCTGCAACCTTGATACTATATTTATTGACCTCCTCGCCAAACTCGCTCATTAATAAACTTATTGGCAACGTATTGTTCGTTTCACTTGGAAAAATCTCATACGGGCTTTACATATTTCATTTCGGGTGTTTCACGCTTGCAGTGACGATCCTCAATCTGCTTTTGAAAATTCAAGAACCCGTCCTTCCTCAGCACACGCCACTCATCTTGCTCATTGCATTTGCTTTGACAATCTTATTCTCATTTGTATCGTACACCTTCATAGAAAAACCCGCGCTGAGTCTAAAAAACAAATTTAGCCTCGTTTCATCTGGTCCAAAATAAACACAGCCCTCGCGTTTTCACCGAGGGCCGTGTTTGAATTAGTTTGTACAAGCGCCAATAAATGGATTGTAACAACAGCATAAAGCCGAATCCCAAGAAGCTTTGAAGTCACTACAAGTCACAGGCTGGCATGAATTTCCCCCACCACCCGGGTTCCTCGTCGGAATGATGCAATTCGAGATGCCCACATTCTGCACCACCGAGACAATTCCCTGCGCGGGGTATGGCACGCAGACATTTTGACCGGGGAGATAATACGTCCCCACCGGGCATTGCGGAAGTGGCACACTACTATCCTGTCCCGGTTGAGCGGAACAACATTGACTGTTCGGGTCAAAGTTATAACCCGGCAAACACTGTCCCGGCCAACCTTGCGAAACACATTGATTTCCCTGTTGCGTGAACCCCGGCGGACATGCCGGACTGCCCGGCAAAGTCTGCTGGCAATCGGCTTTGATCGAAACTGTCGTCGGCGAAAGACAACTGTATTGACCAGGGTTGCCGGTGGGCGAACAAGTCCCCGCATCCACCGCCGCTCCCGGGGGACCGGTGAAATTCACATTCGCCGAGCCAGCCTGATTCACACAGATAGGCACAACTTGAATCGCTACCGTGGGGCATGTCTCTGAAGGCGCGCCTCCGCCGCCGGGCGAACCGGGCGCGGCGTCCTGTCCATACACCATCAACGCGGTGCAAGACGGCGCAAAGAACATCGGGTCTTCCACCACACAGCGAAAACCAAGATTCTCCTCTTGGAGGACAGGGTTGAAAGCAAACCTCCGCGCCGATTCGCTTTCGTAAGCCGGAGAGTCGAATCCGTTCGAGCGGACGGAGCGCTTATTCCCAAGGTCCGGACCGAGCGGGTCTTCCGTCGGCGAGTTGGAATAATATTTCGCGTCGTACCAATCTGCCACCCACTCATACACATTCCCCGCCATATCGAGCGCTTCGTAATAACTTTGCCCGGCGGGATGATCCACCACCGAGGTCGTTTTAAATTCACAGGGCGCAAAGTTCGCCAGATCGCAAGTCGGAACCGCGTCGCCCCACGGATAAATATTTCCATCCGGTCCGCGCGCCGCTTTTTCCCACTCGGCTTCGGTCGGCAAACGTCCATGCACAAATGAACAATACGCCGCTGCCTGATCGTAATTCACGCCGGTCACCGGGTGATTCGCTTTGGCATAATCGCCGTAGCCTTTATTCTTATCGGTATTCGGCGGCGAGCATTTGCCCATCGCCACACAATACGCGAATTGCGAGTTCGTCACCTTCGCGCTGTACAACCAAAAATCGCTCACCGTCACTTCGTGTTCCGGGTTATCGTCGCCGCCATGCCCCATGATGAACGGTCCGCCCGGCACCGCCACTAAAATGCTTCCATCCACGTACTCAAATTTCGATCCGACTTCCATCGGCGGCCCGGAAAGATCGGGCAATGGGACAACTGTATCCGTCGGCGCGATCGGGACTTCGTTCACCGCCGTTTCTGTCGCGACGGGAGGCTGGGTCGCGCTCCCCGGCTCGCTCGTCGCCTGAGGCGTCGCGCCAGACCCGCACGCCGAAATAAGAGTCGCGCCGATGACAAACATCGAAACGATGATGTTCAACTTTTTCATGAGGGAAAATCCTTGTGAGAGTCTGTATTTCACTGTGACGCAATTATACAATCCGCCCTGAAAATCTATCCCTTACAAATGGGTGATAACTTAACGCTGATACAACGACATCTCCCACACGAACAACATCTTGACCGAGACTCTTCGCAAACCTTGTTGATTCAACAACGCTTCCATCTCTGCCACGGGATGCAGGAACACGCGGAACGGATCGTTTCGCAACCGCTGAAAGAAATTGATCACCTTCAACCCGATTCGCAGATACCACGTCTCACGCGGATAGGTCAACGCGATGGCTTTGCGACTCTTCGACGAAGCTGCTTTCAACAATTCTCGAAAGTTCGGGTAGCAACACACGACTCGATCCAACGTGACCACATCTGCTTGTGGGAGTTCTCCCGCCACATCCGTAAAATCCGCGTGGACGAATTTCACCTGCGCCTCATGCCCCAGTCGTTTTGCCTCCTCCGTCGCCACCTTGAGATACGCCGACGACGCGTCCACATGAGTAGCCTCTCGCGCCACATCGTTGAGCAACTCATGGTGAATCGTCCCGATCCCCCCGCCGACATCCAACAGCGCGGCATCTTTTAATCCCAACGAACGGACGGCTTCGAGGATCAACTTGGTCTGCTCCGCCGGTCCGCGCTTGCGATACTGCCTGAGGTCCGCTTTCGCGTCGTCTTCAGTAAAGGTGTTGTTTTCGATTTCACAGCAATTGCAGGGCATGAGGTTTCTCTCTTTCAATTCAACATCGGTGGTTGAGTAGGGACGGTGGTTTTCCGTCCCGTATCGAAACCACCAGTAACCAAAACACTTTTGCCACAAAAGTTTGTATGCGTACCTGTGGTTTCGATACGACACTCGCTATCGCTCGTGTCTACTCAACCACCGAGTTCTTTTGTTACCTTCTCATAAAACTCCAGCGATTGCGGATTGATCAACGCATCCCGATTACTCACCGCCCGTCCATTGAGGATATTCGTCACCGCGCTTTCGACCTTCTTCATATTCAGCGTATACGGAATCTCCGGCGTTTCGAGAATCACTGCAGGGACATGCCTCGGCGAGGCGTTCTCTCGCAAAGTCTTTTTGATCTTATCTTTCAACTCATCCGTAAGCGAAAATCCCGCCGCGAGTTTCACGAACAGAATCACGCGTTGATCTTCCTGATAATTTTGTCCCACCGCGAGGCTGTCCGCGATTTCAGGCAGGTTCTCCATCTGCGCGTAAATCTCCGCTGTGCCGATGCGCACGCCTGAAGGCTTCAGCACCGCATCCGAGCGGCCGTAGAACGTCACGCCGCCGGTGTCTTTGTGGATCAAAATGTAATCGCCATGACGCCACACGCCGGGATACACATCGAAATACGCCTTGTGATATTTCGAGCCGTCGGAGTCGTTCCAAAAATACAACGGCATGGATGGCGCGGGCGCTTCACAGACCAACTCGCCTTGCTCATCGAGAATTGGTTTCCCTTTTTCATCGTACGACTTTATCTTCATCCCCAACGCCGCGCTCTGCAACTCACCCGCATACACAGGGACAATGGGACTCCCCGCCGCGAAGCATCCGTTGATGTCCGTGCCGCCCGCGATGGAGTTGAAGTGCAAATCCGCTTTGATCTCCTTGTACACATATTCAAATCCATCCGCGGAAAGAGGCGAACCCGTCTGCGAGATTTCACGCAGGGGCGAAAGGTCATAACTCGTTCGCGGCGAAACGCCTTCTTTTTTCAAGAAGTGGATGTAACTGGCACTGCACCCGAAAATGGTAATCTTCTCGCCTTGAATCAACTTCCACATCGCGCCCGCGTCGGGATAGTTCGGGTTGCCGTCATATAAAACAATTGTCGCACCAACCGCCAGCGAACTGACCAGCCAGTTCCACATCATCCAACTGCACGAGGTGATGTAGAAAATTTTGTCACTGCGTTTGAGGTCGGTGTGGAGAATTAATTCCTTGAGATGATTGATCAGCACCCCGCCCGCGCCCTGCACGAGACACTTCGGCTTGCCCGTCGTCCCCGATGAAAACATGATGTAGTGCGGATGATCGAATGGCAACTGTTCAAACTGGATTTCAAGATTTTTCTCTTTGGCAAGAAAATCCTCGTAATGCACCGAGTTCGGGATTTGAGAAATGTCAGGCTTCTCGCGTGTGTACGAAACGACGATCACCTTTTGCAAAGATGAGATTCCCTGCGCCACTTCCGCTGCGTGAGCAAGCGTATCGAACGCTTTGCCTTTGTAGAAATATCCATCGGCGGTGATCATCACCTTCGGCGTAACTTGTCCCAGACGTTCAACCGCCGCGCCGGGGCCGATGTCTGTGGCGCAAGATGACCACATCGCGCCGAGGCTTGCCGCCGCCAACATCGCAATCACTGTTTCAATCAAGTTCGGCATGTATCCAACAACCCGATCCCCTACGCCAACGCCCGAGTCTTTCAATGAATGCGCAAACCGCGCAACTGAATCGTACAACTCCGCATAGGTCATCCGCTTCGAGGTTTGCGTCTCGCCGATGAAAACAAATGCGAGATAATCATCACGATAGCGCAAAAGATTTTCTGCAAAGTTCAACTTTGCGCCGGGGAACCATTTCGCGCCCGGGAAGGCGGATAAATCCGTCACTACGGAATCAAACTGTTTTGAAGATTTGATTTCGGCGAAGTCCCACATCTCCGCCCAAAAATCTGCGAGATTTTCAACCGACCATTGATATAAATTTGAATACGAAGCAAGACTCAACTTCTGCCGCGCATTGACCGTATTCATGAAGCGCGTGATGTTGGCGTCTCGTTTGCGTTGTTCGGATGGCGTCCATAAGGGGGGTTTCATTAGCCAGTCCTTGGTTATCGAGCAAGAATCCTTATCTCGCTCACCACATTTTCGAGGAGCAATTCTGCATACAGTACAGCAGATAACGAACCCATGGTTTTTAGAATTTCTTCCGTCGGACCCAGTATCATTCTTTGCATGTCATTGAGACTGTCCCAAGGAATGAAATCCACGGCCTCGGAAAGCACAAAAAAAGCAACCATTGCCGCAAGCGGAAAGATCGCTAGCCGATATCGGAAGATCGAGGGTATCAGTTTGATCATCACAACCAAAGCGACAATCCCATAAACCGCAAAAATATAGATATCCTGGTCAATACCAAACAGTTTTGGGATGCCTATCTGCGTCATTTTTATGGTCAGGTACTCGTGAACCATAACAATATCGTCGAAGCCCAGGTAGATAATTCCCAAACCTGCCAAGGCAAACCACCAATGAGCATTGCCATTTTCAACCGCGGCGCCGCGATGGAGATAGAACAACCGCGCGCACGAGACCAACAACGCGCCTCCGATAAAGAAGCACATGCCGCTTACTACGGTCATGGCGCCCGAGCCGAATCGTCCGCTCGTGCCCACGTCGCTGTAAAAGTAAAGCGATGAATCGAATTTCAATTGACCTATCACGCTGAGAAGCACAAGCACCACGAACGATCCCGCCAGATTCAAGACGATCAGATTTTTATACTGCCGATACGACTCGGAAATTGCCAATCTACTTTCAGAAAGAAACTTTTTTATGATTGTCATAGGCGTATCTCCTTTACCTGCTAAACTTCGTAATGTAATGCAAATGTCTTTGTGATTATATCCCCAAGGCTATTTTTGCAGACAGCCGATCAATTGATTGACTGCGCCCAACGGTTCGGATTTCGTCAACGCCAGCACTGGGACTTTTGCAACTGAATACACTTCGCGCACATCACTCGCCACCCAATGTCTTGGCAGGATTCCAACCGCGTTAATTTCAGCGGTCAACACATCAGACATCTGTTGCGGACTCACCGCCACGAACGCGGATGACGAAACGCTTCTTTCCTCCATTACAAGTTGGTCGAACACCTTCTGCACATCCGCATCTGACGTATACACCCACACCTGCGCGGACGGGTCGCCGTGTCCCATGAACAGCGCGCGCGCCTCATCGAGAGTCAAATTTTGTATCGGACTTTGACGATTTACGACGATCAATATTTCCTCTTCGTCAATCTGATACGCGAACGAAGATAAAAATTCAGGCTCGCCGATTTGCAACGCGATGTCGGCGGAGTTGGGGTCGTCCACTCGTGACAAAACGGCAATAGAGTCTGCGCAGGCGTAGAGGTCGGTCAGCCACGGCTCGGCGGCAAAGGTCGAATAGACGGAGACAACTTGAGGCGTGGAAAGAGGCGTGTTCGTCGAGCAGGAAATTAAAAGGAAAGAGAAAAGCGCCGCCCTGAGCGTGCCGAAGGGAAGAAAGAGAAATACGTCATTGCGAGGAGTTGCGAAGCAACGACGAAACAATCCCCAACTTTGTAGGAGATTGCTTCGGGCTATCGCCCTCGCAATGACGGGGATTATCTTCACCATTCCTTGATCAACTCCGCGATCAATTTTGCTTTTTGTTCCATGCTGTCTGCAAAAATAAATTCGCGTTCCGAGTGATAGCCCTCGCCCACCGCGCCCATGCCGTCGAGCAAAGGGATGCCGAGCGGCGCGACAAAATTTCCATCCGATGCGCCGCCTGTGCCGCCTGCTTTGAGTTCCATGCCGATCTGCGCGGCAATGGATTTCGCTTTTTCAAAAGTGGATTTCATCGAATCATCGAACGGCATCGGCGGACGATTCAATCCGCCAACAACCTCAATAGATGTTCCATCAAGAACGGGTCTGAGTTTTTTCATTTCCGATTCGAGTCGCTCCCACTCACCCGCCTGCATCACGCGCACATCCACTTCGACGCGCGCCTCCTCTGGCACAACATTCGACACCGTGCCTCCGCGCATCACGCCGACATTCACCGTCGTTTGTTTTTCATAATCAGTCAACTTTTGAATCGCGATCACCTGATGCGACATCTCTTCGATCGCGTTGCGTCCCGCTTGATGATCGCCGCCCGCGTGCGCCGCGCGTCCATGCACCGTGACCGAAAATCCGCCCGTGCCTTTGCGCCATGTTTTCAGCGAGCCGTCGAGCAGCGCGCCCTCCATCACCAACACCAACGCGGACTCTTTCGCCAGCGACTCAATTAATTCGCGCGACGTATGACTGCCGATCTCTTCATCGGATGTGCATAACAACGTGACCGCACGCTTCAACCCGGACCTTTGGGCTGATTCCAGTGCGGCAAGCGCGATCACGATCCCAGCCTTCATATCCAGCGTGCCAGGACCGAAAATTTTCTCACCCTCTTCACGGTAGGGAGTCTTTTGAATCGTGCCGATGGGGAAGACTGTGTCCATATGGCAGAGAATCAAAATTGAAGGTTGAAGGTCAAAGGTCGAAGGTCGGGCTGGGGAGAAACGAACTAAGACATGGTCCCCAGTTTCCTTGTTGGGGATGACTTCAACCTGCCCGCCAAGTTTGCGCGCTTCGTCAGCGACAATGACTCCGACGCGGTCAACAGCGGGTTTATCGTGTGAAGGCGATTCGGTTTCGACGAGGGTCTTGAGGAGATGGGTCAGGTTCATGGTTTTCCTATTGCGTACTGCGTATTACGTAGTACGCAATACGCAGTATTAATTTGCTAGGATATCGAAAGCGTAATAACACCGACAACTGCACAATAAATCGCAAATACATACAACGAACGGTGACTCAAATAATGGATCAGCCACTTGATCGCAAACCAGCCGACAATCGCGGCAGTGACGAATCCCACCACGAGCAGAGGCAGGAATTCGCCGCGATTCGGCAATTCCGTCACCTGCGTCATTTGAAAGATTCCCGCCGCAAGCATCACAGGGACAGACATGAGAAACGCAAACCGCGCCGCGGATGGGCGGTCGAGCCCGCGGAACATGCCGCCTGAAATCGTTGTTCCACTACGCGAGGCGCCGGGGAAGACGGCGATAATTTGGAACAAGCCGATCACCAGAGCATCAAGCCATGTCATTGATTCGAGATTTCGGTTTTTCTTGCCCAGCAATTCAGCCAGCGCGAGTAATATCGCGGCAGAGAATAATCGAATTGAGGCTTGAAGCATGGGTTGTTTGAATAATGCTTCGACTGCGTCTTTGAGCAAGTAGCCAGCGAGCAACGCGGGGATTGTGGCGATGATGATGTACCAACCAAGTTTTGCTTCTGGCACGAGACCTCCGAGGTCTCTAAGACCTCGGAGGTCTAATGTTGCGCGCGCAATAGAAATCAAATCTTTCCAGTAAAACGCAAAAAGGGACACGAGCGTTCCGAGTTGGACAATGACAAGGAAGGAGAACATAGCGTCATCGGCAGGGATGCCTAACAGTTTTTGCCCAATCAACAAATGGGCGGTGGACGAAACGGGAATGAATTCGGTTAATCCTTGAATGATGCCGAGGAGGAAGGCGTGGAGGAGGGTCATTGGTTTTCCGTATGATTAATCGCGTAGGGGCACAGCGAATCCATTCAGGACTCTGACGATCAATCGTCTCGCTGTGCCCCTACGGTTGCATGTTTTCTCTTGGCGTTGTTTTCCCATTGACTCAACAACTCAGGCACACGAGACTCAAACGAGCCATCGGCAATGTAGACCCGCATCTGCTCCATCAATCGAATCAACGCACGCAGGTTGTGAATGGAAATCAATGTTCCAGCGAGCAGTTCCTTCGCCACGATCAAATGACGGATGTATGCCCGCGTGAAAGTTTTGCAGGCGTAGCAATCGCACGTTTCGTCAATTGGTTTTTCGTCGCGCGCAAAGGTCGCGTTCATCAAGTTGAGTCGTCCCTCGGGCGCAAAAGCGGAGTGGTGACGGGCTAAGCGAGTCGGCAGAACACAGTCGAAGATGTCAATGCCGCGCGCCACGCCGTTGATGAGGTCTTCGGGCGTGCCGACTCCCATCAGGTAGCGCGGTTTGTTTTCGGGCAGAAGAGGAACAACCACGTCGAGCGTGTCGTGCATCTCTTGCTTGGTCTCGCCGACGGATAGTCCGCCGATGGCGATGCCGGGGGTGCCGAGCGAAGCAATGAAGTTGGCAGACTCAGCTCGAAGGTCGGATTGAACGCCGCCTTGCACGATCCCGAACAATGCCTGGTCAGTCCGCGTCTGCGCTTTGAGGGAACGTTCCACCCAGCGATGAGTCCTGTGCATGGCGAGTTTTGAGTAGGCGTGGTCGTTGGGGTCGGAACATTCATCGAATGCCATGATGATGTCGGCGCCGAGGTTCTCTTGGATCGCAACAGACTTTTCGGGCGTGAAGCGATGCGTCGAGCCGTCTATGTGACTCTTGAAGGTCACGCCGTCATCGTCAATCTTCCGGGTTTGCGCGAGAGAGAAGACTTGAAAGCCGCCCGAGTCGGTGAGCATGGGACGTTGCCACTGCATGAACTTGTGCAAGCCGCCCATGTCGCGTACGAGTTCGTCGCCGGGGCGCAGGTAGAGATGATAGGTGTTGCTCAGCACGAGCGAGGCGTTGATGTCCTTGAGATGCTCAGGCGTGAGAGTCTTGACCGTCGCTTGCGTGCCGACGGGCGCGAAGACAGGCGTGATGAGATCGCCATGAGGCGTGGAGAAAATCCCTGCGCGGGCGCGGTTATTTTTGGATGTGATTTGGAAGGAGAACATCGGGCATGATTATACAGGATGCCTAACATTTCGAAGCGAGCGAACAACACGATTCTCGTATCGCCAACACCGGTTGTCAATTTAGGGCAAAACAAATAAAATTTCGACCAAAGGAAAAACCCTATGAAATGGATTACCTCCCTCTTGATCATCGTTCTGTCCCTGCAACTGGCGTCATGCAACACACTGCCGACCGAATTCGACGTGACCTTGAAAGATTTCAAATATGAACCCGACACCATTACCGTTCAAGCGGGAAAAGAGATCACCCTCCACATCGAGAACGACGGCATGGTGTCGCACCGATTCATTATCTTCAAACTCGGCGCCGACGTTGGGGAAAAGTACGGTCCCGAAGATGAAGAGAATATTTACTGGCTTGCGGAAGTTTTGCCGGGCAGTTCCGCCACAGCGAAATTCATCGCGCCGTCTGAACCGGGCGAGTATTATGTCACCTGCGGGATCAACGGGCACCACGAAGCGGGCATGGTGGGAAAGTTAATTGTGGTGGATCGCTGATGAGAAAACATGAACTCGGAGATATGCTTCGCAGAAATCTCCGAGCTCTTAGGTTCTCACCAACTCAATCTGCCTTTCTACAGGGGAATAGGCAGGCGTTGTCAGCTTATGCAAACTCAAATACGGGAACTTCCATAACACGCGCTGGTTTCTGCTTCTTCAAGATCAGTTGCTGGATACGCTCAACTGTTTCCGCGGAAAAGAGCTGTTCGCCTGTTTCTAAACTTACACGCGCGGGAACGTGCTCGATAACGATTAATTTTCCATCCACTTCGATCGTGTAAGTCACTTTTTCGGATACAAAAGTTTCTTTTGGAAATGTAGTAACCATTATTTTCTCCTTACTTTATGATCAATCCATTGCTCGGGATCGGGTTGGTAAAGTGTGATGATTTTGACTATCGCCCGTGAGGGATGAGTGCATTGAATATGTAACGGACGATTAGATTTTGTCGTTCCAAGCACAAGACAACTGGGTCCATATTTATCTTCGGGGTAATCTTCTATAACTTCAGAGTCCATGAATGCTTCACGCACTTCTTGCACAGAGATACCTCGCAAAATGGATTGGTCAAGCGCATGTTTCGTAAACTCAAACTCGTTGGCGGCAATCTTCGCGCGAAGTTCTTCAATCATGGGGTAAGTATACCTTGTTAGGTGATCGAGAATCACCCATTCCTTCTTACCATCGTCGTATCCTTCGACGGACTTCGCAACATTTCACGTCACCGCGAACGCAACACTGGCGGGCTTCAACAAGACCATCGGCGTTTGCAAGACAGGCATTTGCGAAACGAACAAGTTGGACACCTCCGCGTCATAAAGAGACATCCACGCGGCGCCCGCGATCTCGAGGCTTTGCACAACCTCCGTCTGGGTCGAAACGCGGATTCTTCCTCTCATCATAAACGTCCCCACCAATACGCTCACGTCTTGCATCATGCGGTGCGCTTCGGTCATGTCATAATCCAACGGTTCCTCGGTTGGCGGCATGGTATGAAACGCGATCAACTGCGACACGGGGAAATAGATCTCGGAGTACGTCAGCGTAATCGGCGCGGACTCTCTGCCAAACACAACAATGTGCGGCTTCAAGATATGCACATACTTCGGCGCGCCATCGCTCCGCAACCAGATGTTCACACGCGCCATCTGCTTGGTCACCGCCTCCCCGCTCACCAAAGAATCCTGCGTATACAACATCACGGGGGTCGTCTTCTCATCTGGCTTGAGTATGTACATGGCTCCTCCAAACATTCGGATTATACACTTGCCCGCCCTTCCAATCCCGGCGTATACTCGGACTGACCCTTATGGATTACCGCAACGGGCGACACACGCCTCTTTCCCCCATTGACATCTGGTTCGCCCTCTTCATCGGACTCGCCGCCCTAGCCTTATACATCCGCACCCTCGCGCCTTCGTTATTATGGGGAGACTCTGCCGAATTTCAAACTCTCTCCTATACCCTCGGCATGACTCACCAAACTGGCTACGCGACTCAAATCATTTTCGGCAAATTGTTCACGCTGATACCGATCAACGACATCGCGTGGCGCGTCAACTTGATGTCGGCATTTTTCGGCGCGTTGGCTGTGGCGAATACATTTCTCATCGTCCGCTTGCTGACTGGTTCGCGCGTCGCCGCGATTTCCGCCTCGCTCGTCCTCGCCCTCACCGAGGGATTCTGGTGGCGCGCGCTCGTCGCCGAATCCTACGCCCCCGCCGCAGGGATGTTGGCTACGGTGTGGTTATTATTTCTTTTGTGGCGAAACACGGGCAAACCGCAATATCTTTTCTTATCAGGTCTCGCGGGCGGATTAAGTTTGGGCATTCACAGCACCGTAGTGATGACTGGCGCGTCCGTGCTGGTGGTGATGGCGTTCAGCGCGCGCAAACGCGTCGAGTGGTTCAGCGCGGCGGCGGGAGCGATCCTCGGCGTGGCGCTCTTCCTCGGGTTCTTCTTCTTCCTCGATTACAACGATCCGCCTTCGAGCGTGCATAACTCAGTGTTCCGCGTCAACTTGAGCGCAGTGGGACTGACCGAAGATGAATACGATTCCGCATCGGATCGTTTCAAGTTCATCTTCCCTGCCAATCGCGCGTCGTCGTATTATTTCACCGCCACGCCTGATGCCATGCACGAAAGACTGATCGAGTATGTTTCCTATTTTCCATGGTGGCAGTTGACTCTCACCATTGTCGGAATCGTTTGGTTGTTTTTCGGCGGCAGGTGGCGCGAGGGACTGTATCCGCTCATTGCGTTCATACTGATTTGGGGACTCGCTATCACCGTTTCATTTTCGATCTTTCGCGAATTCTATGTGCCAGCGGCGGTCATCACGTCGGTGTGGTTTGGCGCGGGGGCAGGCGCGGTCCTGTCCGCGCGGGAGAGGTTGACGAAACTGAATCAGCCGTCCCTGCGAATGACGCGGGTTGTCATCGCAATCGTTTTGATAATTTTGCCCATTTGGAATTCGCGGCAGGATTTGAGTCTCGCGATCCAAAAAGGATTTACTTCGTTCATCCGCGATAACCATATCTATCCCGTGTTCGCGCCTGATAAAGCGATCCGTGAGGCGAAACGAATTATCAACAATGTTGAAGACAACGCAATTGTTTTTACGAATTGGGATAAACTGTATTCGTACATTTACACCGCGCAGATCGAGGAAGGCAAGATGGATATTTCTTTTCACGAGGTTCTCGATGAAGGAGATCAAATTCTTCCAACGACGATGATCGAATATATTGACGCGAACATTGACACGCGCCCAATTTATTTTGCAATTGAAATCCCGAACCTTTCCGAGTTATATCAAGTGACGAAGATCAACGATACGTTGTATCGAATCAATAGAAAATAACATGTTTAAGTTCTCGACGCAGTTGCACTGCGTCGAGTTTCGCGGCAGTGCAACTGCCGCGAAATCTAGAATACACAAAATGACACACAACAAACGTTGGGTTATCGCAAAGACCATTACACAACAAGCATCCGAAGCGCTGGCGGTTGTGCCGCCGATCTTACGGCAGGTGTTGTTCAATCGTGGCATTGGCACGGAGGATGAAGCGCGCGCGTTCGTTGCCGCGAAAACTCTGGCAGACACGAATCCGTTTCAGATGATCGGCATGCAAGCCGCAGTGGATCGAATTAATTTTGCGCTTGAACATCACGAACCCATCGCGGTCTACGGCGATTACGATGTGGACGGCGTCACTTCGACCGCGTTGCTCGTGGAGGCGTTGCAAAAATTTGGCGCCGATGTTCGCGGCTACATCCCGAATCGATTCGAAGAGGGTTACGGACTCAACAAAGACGCGCTGGATTCGTTGAAAGCGGACGGTGTGAAATTGGTCATCACTGTGGATTGCGGAATCCGCTCGCCCGATGAATCGCTTCACGCGCAGACCATCGGGCTGGACCTCATCATCAGCGACCATCACCACCCCGACGGCGAAAACCTGCCGCCCGCGTTTGCAGTGATCAACCCAAAACAACATGGCGATCCGTATCCCGATAAAGATTTGGCGGGAGTGGGGATCGCGTATAAGATTGTTGAGGCGCTGGCAAATGAAAGAGGAAAGAGGAAAGAAGGCGAGGGCTTTCCTCTTTCCTCTTTCCTCGACCTCGTTGCTCTCGGAACCGTCGCCGACCTCGCGCCACTCGTTGGCGAGAATCGTTCACTCGTCCGCAATGGACTCAAACAACTCCGCGAAACGAAACGGCAGGGATTGTTTTCACTCGCAGGCGTGGCGCAGATCAAGATCGACAAGATCACGGCAGGCAACATCGGATTCATGCTCGGTCCGCGTTTGAACGCGTCGGGGCGACTCGAGTCCGCGCTCGCGTCGTTTGAATTGCTCACCACCACCGACTTCATGCGCGCGGGTCAACTTGCGCAACAACTCGATGTACAGAATCGCCAGCGGCAGACCATCACCAAGTCAATGCAACAGCAAGCAGAAGAGATCGCCATGCAGGATGATCCCCACGCATTTCTATTATTTGCCGCGCATGAAAGTTTCAATTCGGGCGTGGTCGGCTTGGCGTCATCGCGTCTCACCGAAAAATATTACCGCCCGTCTGTCGTCGCGGCGAAGGGAGCGGAAGAGACTCGCGGCTCGTGCCGTTCGATCCCCGAATTCCACATCACCGACGCGCTCGATCAATGCAAAGACCTGCTCGTCCGTCACGGAGGTCACGCCGCGGCGGCTGGCTTCACCGTGAAAAATGAAAACCTGTCTGAGTTGGTCGCGCGGCTCAAAGCAATTGCAAAAGAAAAATTGGATGGGAAAGACCTGCGCCAAACATTATCTGCCGATATGGAAGTTCCCCTCGCAGATATGAATTTCGGCATTTTGAAACACATCGCGTTCCTCGAGCCGACGGGTTACGGAAACCCAGATGCTATCTTTGTCTCGCGCAATGTGAAAGTCAAATCATTTCGCGCGGTTGGTTCGGATGGCAGGCATCTCAAACTCACTCTCGAAGACGGTCCCGCGTTGAAATATGACGCGATCGGTTTCCGCATGGGCGAGATGGCAAAGTCACTGCCGCCGCGCGTGGATGTGATGTACACGCTCGAAGCTAACGAATACAACGGTCGGGTATCTCTGCAATTGAATTTGAAGGATGTGAAAGAGGCGGGGGTGCCTGATTAGGGGTAATGTAAACAGGTAGACACGTTACGAGTTACAAGTTACGCGATACACCTGTGTATTTGTTTCCGTGTTTACGTGTCTACGATCGCTCGTTACTTCGCCCTTAACTCTTCCTCACGCTCAGGGATGGTGAAATTTTTGATCGTTGTAGAATCTACAAGACCATTCAAGTTGCGATTCATCCACACCGTGAACGACCACAGCCAGGGGATGATCCACATTCGTTTAGGATGACGCACGAGACTCACCACCGCGTCAGCGACCTGTTCGGCTGTGAGCAACATAAACTTGGGGGTTGTGGCTTTCGTTTTACGTTTGATCCCCGCGTGTGATGCAAACTCAGTGACCACCCCACCTGGGTAAACCATCGAAACATCAATGCCCCAGGGTTTCACTTCGCGGCGCAAGGCTTCGGAGAATCCATGCACGGCGTGTTTACACGCGGCGTAGATCGAATACGTCGGTGTTGCAACAAGTCCCGCCATTGAACACATTTGAATAATGTGACCTGACCGCTGTTGTATCATCACCGGCAACGCCTGCCGCGTGGTTTGAACCACCCCCATCACGTTGACATCGAACTGCCCCTGAATATCTTTCACGGGATCAAGCTTTTCCAGCCAGTCCAATCGCCCGAAACCTGCGTTGTTGACCAGCACGTCAATGCGACCGAATTTTTCCAGCGTCTTTTGGATGAGAGATTGAATATCTTCAAGTTTGGAGAGGTCTGCCTGCACAACTAACACGTCTGCCCCCGTGCCCATTCCCCCGATTTCATTTGCGAGCGCTTTGAGTTTATCCACGCGCCGCGCGGCAAGCACCACCTTCGACCCCTCGCGTCCGAACTGACGGGCGGTTGCCTCGCCAATCCCCGACGATGCCCCCGTCACGATCACAACTTTGCCTTTTGGATCCATGAGAGACTCCTTCGTTAATGTGTCACCCTGAGGGAGCGTTCGTTGCGACCGAAGGGTCTCGCTATTCGCGAAGGAGATGCTTCGTGGAGTTTATCCTGAGCGACGACGAAGGACTCAGCATGACATGCCTTGAGAATAATTCACATTATAAACTTATCACGGTCCCCAACGCGGTTGGTAATCGCAATAACTGTTGTTCGTCAACCGCCGCAAGTCCGTCCCGTTGGTGCGGATCACATAGATCTCGCATCCATGATCGTCGCCGTAATGATCGAAGTACGCGGTGAAGACGACCCATTGCCCATCCGGTGAAATGGACGGTCCCTGGCTGTTGCCGCCCGTCGGAGTCAACTGGCGCACGTTCCCCCCATCCGCACTCATGATGTAGACTTCGCGATTCCATGGCTCACCGGAATATGTGACGATGAAACTCCCATCGGGCGACCAATCGCTTCTTCCTCGGATGGACGGCAGACTCGTGATCCTTTTGATCGCGCTCCCCTTCAGGCTGACCGTGAACAACTGGACACCTCCATCGCGGTCGGAGGCGAACAGGATCATTTTTCCATCGGGCGACCAAGTCGGGTCCCAGCCCAAGGCTTGCGGAACATTTGCGGGGTTATCACCGTTTCGATCCATCACCCAAATTTGATTCTGCTTCGTGTTCGGATTGCCGCGCGTGAACGTGATCGTTTCACCATTTGGCGAAACTTCAGGAGCGACAGAAACACCGAGGCGATTGGTGAGTCGCTTCGTGTTTCCGCTGGAAAGATTCATTTCATAGATTTCATACACGTTTTGCTCGCGGAACGCCGAATATACAACGCTTTGCCCATCCGGTGAAAGGGACGCGTAAAAATGGCGCGCGCTATCGCTGGTCAACTGGCGGAATCCCGAACCGTCCGCGTTGATGATGCAAATTTGGTCGGAGGATTGCACATTGTTGACCTGGCACGTAAAGACGATCTTCCCGGTCAATTGATCGGCAGGGGAAGGAGATGGAATTGCATTTTGAGGTATCGCGGTAAATGTGGGAGTTGTAAAGTTGAAATCAGGCGTCGCAACGGATTCGGTTGCGGGGGGAGGCGTAAAATTGGAGGGTGTAGACGCTTGAAGAGTGGCAAACAAGTCTGCCGTCGGGGTTGAAGCGGCGGGGAGATTGCATCCAGATAAAAGAAGTAATGTCATTGCGAGGGCGATAGCCCGAAGCAATCTCCTATTATTTGATGAGGATTGCTTCGTCGTCGCTCCGCTCCTCCTCGCAACGACATGTCGTTTATTATTCAACAGATTCAAGAAAAAACTCCTCGCCCGATAAAATTTTCGCGCCGAAACTTCCGCAATAGGGACAATGGATCTCTCCGCCTTCGGGATGATATTTTTGGAAACACGCCATGCACTGAACTTCGGCTGTGATGAACCGAAAGTGTAATTGCGCTCGTTCCGCTGATGTGCCTTTGCGGATCTCGCGCCAGTGTGATTGGATCACGTCGCGGTCGAGTTCGGCGATCTCGCCGATGGCGATGTGAAGTTTTGTGATTTGTGCTGTATTGGACTCGCGCGCGCGTTGAAGAGATTTTGCAAGGATGGATTGCGCGAGTTCGAATTCTTTTTGATGATTCATCATATTGCTCGATCCGCCGTTACTTCGACGGGCTCAGCACAAGCCTCGGCGGCGAGGACGCCGCCGAAAGCAAAGAATAATAACGCCACCTCAGGTCGGTCTATAAGCCGCATTCTGTCCGTGACGCGAACGCCACTGTGCGATCATCTCTCTGGGCGGCGCGTCGCCGCGCCGCTCGGTGCAGCCTACCCGGGACTGACCCAATCACCGCGTGATTGGATACATATGAAGACGAGCCGCCTCCCGCCATCCGCAGATGGCTTCGTCCCTGCTTGGCCTTGCTCCCGGCGGGGGTTACCTGACGATCTGCATTACTGCAAATGCCGGTGGTCTCTTACACCACCTTTTCACCATCACCTCGCGCAAGCGCGGGGCTGTTTGTTTCTGTGGCCCTTTTCCGGCAGGTTCGCTCCTTACGGAGGCTTCCCCGCCCCGGGGACTATCCGACGCCGTGCTCTATGGAGTGCGGACTTTCCTCGATGGCGTCAACGCGCCACCGCGATCGCCCAACCGACCTGAGGCAAGGTCATCATACACGCAAGGAGAGGGAGCGTCAACAGCGGGCGCTAACCGGCAAAATTGAAAATGCGGGTTTCATCACTGGATATTTTTTCAAAAAACATTAAAATAGCATTGCAAGGAAAACTGGAGGAGTTATCGTGAGCAAACGGCAGGGCAAAACAATTATCGGTCTCACCGGCAACATCGCCACCGGCAAAAGCGTGGTGCGGCGTATGCTCGAACATCTCGGCGCGTACACCATTGACGCGGACGCGCTGGCGAATCGCGTCATTGCGAAAGATGCGCCGGGCTACAAACGCGTGCTCGATTCGTTCGGCAAGTGGTTGATCGACAAAGACGGTCAGATCGACCGCGCCAGACTCGGCAAGCTTGTCTTTTCCGACGCTGAAGCCCTCTCGCAACTCGAAAGCATCATCCATCCCTACGTCATGCAGGCGGTAGACCTGCTCATCCGCCGCGCCAGCCAGCCCGTCGTAGTGATCGAGGCGATCAAACTGCTTGAGTCCGATCTGCGAAAGGAATGTGATTCCGTGTGGGTCACAGACGCGCCGCAGGATGTCCAGGTGGAACGGCTCATCCGCAAACGCGGACTCAGCCGCGAAGACGCGCTCCAACGCGTCCAAGTTCAGAACCCGCAAACAGAAAAACTCGCCGCGGCGAGTATCATCATCAAGAACACCGGCTCGTATGACGATCTGTGGAAACAAGTGGTGGAGGGATGGAAAGCGGTCACTTCGACGAAGGGAACTGCCCCGCTCGTGGCGGCAGAAACCAAGCCTGGAGAATTTTCGCTCGAACGCGCCCGCCCGCGCGATTCGCAAAAGATCGCCAGCCTCGTCACGCGATTGAGCAAGGGCAAACGCGCCATGAGCCCCGACGATGTGATGGAAGCCTTTGGCGAAAAAGCGTTCCTCATCCTGCATTTGGGAAGCGAGCCGGTGGGAATCGCCGGCTGGCAGGTGGAAAACCTTGTCGCCCGCACCGACGATCTGTTCCTCGACCCCAAGGTTGCCGCAGACAAAGCCTTGCCGCTCCTCCTTCAAGAGGTGGAAGAGGCTTCCGGCGCTTTGCAATGCGAAGCCTCGCTCGTCTTTCCTCCAATGGACCTGGTCGGATTCGATGCGGTTTGGAAGAACCTGGGGTATTCGCGGCGTTCGCCGGAATCGCTCGGCTCACAAGCGTGGATGGAAGCCGCCAACGAATCGATGCCGCGCGGCGGAGCGTTGTTCTTCAAGCAACTCCGCGCCGACCGCGTGCTGCGACCGATCTAGCAGAACTTTGTTGGAGAACCGTATTGCTAGGTGAAAAAATTTGAACCGCGAAGAGCGCTAAGAGCGCGAAGTTTAAAGGATTTTCTTGGCGATCTTCGATGTTTTGAGCACGATGCTCCCGCAGTTCGAGTATGATGCTCCCGCAGTTGAACTGCGGGAGCATCTAATTTGCGGGCGCACATTGAATACGGGGTATTTACATCGAAAAGCTTAGTCCAGCACCTCGTTCGTGAGTAGCCGATTAATCTCCTGCCCTTCCCATTGTCAAGTCTGCGAAGTGCCATTACACTTCCGCCGATGGCGGATTTTCTGGATAACGTCTTCTTTATATTTCAGCGGCTGAACTGGTTAAGCGTTCTAGATATTTTGCTGGTCGCGCTGATCTTTTTCGCCTTGCTGTATACGTTGCGAGACACCCAGGCGATGGTCTTGCTGCGCGGCGCGATCTTTCTTGTCATTGCGCTCATCCTGTTAACTTCGCTGTTCGACCTGCCGGCATTCTCATGGCTGGTGCAAAATACACTGCCGGCTCTGTTGCTTTCCATCCCGGTCATCTTCGCGCCTGAGATACGACGCGCGCTCGAAAGGCTCGGACGCGCAGGCACATTTGTGACCGGCGCGAATGCCACGCCACAGAACGACATCCTCAAAGTGATCCATGCGGTGGTCGAGGCGGCGCGGCGTCTGTCGGCGCGACAGCACGGAGCGTTGATCGTGATGCAGAGAAACGACAGCCTCGAACAATACACCGAGACCGGAGTCCAGCTCCACTCGCAGGTGACGCCGGAACTCCTTCTGCAGATCTTCTATCCCGACACGCCTCTGCACGACGGGGCGGTCATCATCGCCGATGGACAGATCGTCGCGGCGGCGTGCGTGATGCCGCTTTCGGCAAGCGGAGTCATCAACCGCACACCGGAACGTCAGATGGGCTTGCGTCATCGCGCCGCGTTGGGCGCGTCTGAAGTGAGCGACTCGGTGGCGGTCGTTGTGTCCGAACAGAGCGGCTCGATCTCCATTTCGCACGCGGGACGTATGATCCGCCGCATTGATCCCGAACGCCTCGAGAACATCCTCATCGCGTTCTATCAATCGAACAACACCACGCCCCGCAAGGTCTGGCTTCAACGGTTTTTCCCGAATTTATTCCGAAAGGATGGTTAACTCGTGGCGCGGGACGCCATCCCGCATAATTTTCAACGGCGGAATATCATTCCGCCCCACGGTGTGAAAACCTCATGCGTTGGCTTGCATCGAATTTCCGAACATTTTTTCTCGCGCTGGTCCTCGCGGTTGCCGTGTGGGTTTCCGCTGTTACCGCGGCTGACCCGAATGAGATCCGCTCGCCCATCTCGGTGCCGCTTGAAATTGTCGGGCGCGATACGTCGCTCGTCGTCACCAGCGAGATTCCCGCCACCGTTGAGGTGACGCTGCGCGCGCCCCGCTCGGTGTGGGAGCAATTGACCACGCAGGAAAATCCCGTGCGCGCCATTTTGGATCTTTCGAACTTGAGCGCGGGTGAACACCAGGTGGATATTCGGATTCAGATCGCCGTTCGGCCGACTCAGATCGTTCTTTCCAACCCCTCGGCTGTTTCTGTCACCTTGGAACGTCTCGCCTCCCTGACCCTCCCCATTGATCTTTCACTGCGAGGCGAGCCTGCCATCGGGTATCAGGCCGGCGAAACGACGATGGATGCCACAACAGTTGTCATATCAGGACCCGAATCGCTGATCGAGAAAGTTGTACGCGCGCGGGCGATCGTCAATTTTTCGGGCGCGCGCGAAGGCATTGACCAGGCGGTTCCCATCCAAATTCTCAACGCGCAAAACTCTGTCATTAATGGTCTTGCTGTAAATCCCGAAACTGTTCACGTGACGATTCCCGTGAGCCAGCAAGGCGGTTTCCGTGATGTGGCTGTGAAAGTCGTCGTCAGCGGGCAGGTTGCCGCAGGTTACCGGCTGGAAAATATTTCGGTCTTCCCGCCGGTCATCACAGTCTATGCCTCAGACCCTGAATTGGTGAACAGCCTGCCCGGCGTGGTCGAGACTCAACCGCTCGACCTGAAAGACGCGAAAGAGGATATCGCGACGCGGCTCGCGTTGAATCTTCCGCCGAACATCACCATCGTCGGCGCGCAAACTGTGGAAGTGCAGGTGGGCATCTCGCCCATTCAAACCAGCATCACGCTTTCGAATCAGCCCATCAATGTGATCGGACTGCCCGAAGGTTTGGCGGCAACGGTCGCGCCGCAAACGGTGGATGTGATCATCTCTGGTCCTCTGCCCCTGCTCGAGGCGTTGACGCCGCAAGATATTATCGTCAGCGTGGATGTCACTGAACTTGGAGCCGGCACCTATCAATTGACACCCAAGATCGAGGTGTTGGTTGAAAACATCGTTGTCGAGTCTATTTTGCCCGGCACCATCGAAGTGACGCTCGCCATCGGCACACCAACGCCAACACCAACGTCGACGCCGAAACCATAAAATATGCGTCGCGCTCCCGCAGAACATCGGGACGATGTGAGCGGAGTGAGGACAGTTCTTCTGTCCGAACGTAGACGAAGCGCAACCAATCAGAAAACTGCAAGGAATCAAAATATCCACGCTTCGACTGCGGAACAGACGAACAGTGTTCCTCCGCTCAGCGCGAAAGAAAAGTGAAAATGCCCAAACCTATCGTAGCCCTCGTCGGCAGACCCAACGTTGGAAAATCAACTTTGTTCAACCGCCTTGTCGGTGAACGCATGGCGATCGTGGATGAGACGCCCGGCACCACGCGCGACCGTCTCTTCGGTGAAGCGGAGTGGAATGGACGCGCGTTCCACGTTGTTGACACGGGCGGCATTGACCCAACGCACGGCGGCAAGACTCCGCTCTCTGTCGGCTCGGCAGATTTTATCGAGGATATCCGCGCGCAGGCAAAAGTCGCGATTGATGAAGCGGATGTCGTGCTGTTCGTCAACGATGGGCAAACAGGCGTCACATCACCCGATCTCGAAGTGGCGGACATCCTGCGGCGCTCGCAACGAAAATTGGAAGACGGCTCGTTCTTCCCGCCGATCATGGTTGTCGTCAACAAATGCGAGTCGCGCGAGACGCGGGATGCGGCGGGTCAATTCTACGAGTTGGGGCTGGGCGACCCTCACCCAGTCTCAGCCGTGCACGGAAGCGATACGGGCGATCTGCTCGACGCGCTTGTAGCAACTTTCCCTGCGGAAGAAGCGCAAGCGGAAGATGAGAGCATCAAGATCGCCATCGTCGGTAAACCCAACGCGGGGAAATCCAGTTTGCTGAATAAATTGGTCGGCGAGGAGCGCGCGATCGTGAGTCCGATCCCAGGCACGACGCGCGACGCGACCGACACGAAGATCGAAGTGAACGGACTCGAAGTGACGTTGATAGACACCGCAGGCATCCGACGCCGCGGAAAGATCGAGCCCGGCGTGGAGCAGTTTTCTGTGTTGCGTTCGTTCAAAGCCATCGAGCGCGCCGACGTTGCCCTGCTGATGATTGATGCGACGACGGGCATCACGTCGCAAGACGCGCATATCGCGGGATTCATTCTCGAACAATGGAAGTCGTGCGTGGTGATCGTCAACAAATGGGACGCGGTGGAAAAAGACGCTTACACGATGGACGACCACACGCGCAAGATCCGCTCCGATTTGAACTTCATGGATTACGTGCCGCTGTTGTTCATCTCTGCCAAGACTGGTCAGCGCGTGGACCAAGTGTTGCCGATGGCTCTGCGCGTGCAAGAAGAACGACTCGCGCGCTTGACCACATCCAAGATCAACGCAGTGATTCACAAAGCACAGGACGCGCACGCGCATCCCTCCCACGCGGGGCGACAGTTGAAAATGTTCTACGGTACTCAAGTCCGCAGTGACCCGCCGACGTTTATGATCTATGTCAACGATCCCAAGTTGATGCACTTTACCTATCTTAGATACTTGGAAAATCAAATCAGAGAAGAGTATGGGTTTTTGGGAACGCCGATAAGGATTGTGACGAAGGGGAGGAGGGAGTGAGGCGTAATTGGTAAGTGGTAATTAGTAATTGGTGACTGGAGACTAGAGATTGGAGACTGAGGGTTTGAGAATTGGAGATTGTTTGTTGGCATGGACTCCCCCAAATCCGACGATTCAAACTCTACCTCCGCATACAAAATTTTCATTGTCGTATTTGGGGGAGGTGCCGAAGGCGGAGGGGGTTGGAACGAGTCCTCGAAGAATCTCGTTTAAGTGACAACAGACAACCTTGGGAGAATCATCATGAAAAAACTTGCAACCGCTTTCCTCACCATAATTTTTCTCCTCTCCGCCTGCGGACAATCTGCGCCCGTCCCTGTGATTGAAAATGCTACATCAACCCCGTCCGCGTTCCCGTCAAACACATCGTCACCAACCCACACACCAACCGCGTCCATCACGCCTCTGCCCACCATCCCCACTTTCACACCGACATTCGATGTTTCGATGATTGTCACCGTCACGCCTGCGGAGAAGGCAGAGTGCCCAAAAGAAGATCCTTCTCTCAAATTATCTTTTAGTTTTAGCAATCAAAACGTCAAACCCGAAGAAGAGATATTGAATTTCTTGAATGATGGTGGCTCTACAAAAGCTATTTTGAACGCCTTGCCATCATCATTGAATTATCAACATCATATAAGTCTCGAAGACATAACAGGTGATGAAATTCCCGAATTGTTGTATGTTTTTAGTAGCGGTTTTAGTAAATTCTATATCTTCACCTGCTCTGGAGGAAAATATAGACTCTTCGATGGCAATACTCAAAGCATACTTATTGATTTTTATGGTGTATACGACATGAATTTGAATAAATCGCCTGAACTGTTAGTCATTACTCGTAGTTGCACTGGCGGCGGGTGTTGGAAGTATTATGTATTGGAATGGAATGGGAATACTTATGTAGACCTATCCCCAGATGCTTTTGTCGACGATGTACTTGAAGAAAGAATCGCAGACATTAATAACGATGGATTCCTCGAAATCATAGCTCATACGGCGCCTATCCCATTTCATGTAAGCCAACCATGGAGAAATGAATTACATATTTTTTCATGGGATGGAAATACTTTTGTTCCTCAAACAGTACGAGGTTACCAGCCTGAATATAGATTTCATGCAATTCAAGATGCAGACGTGGAAACATCTTTAGGGGATTACGATACAGCCCTATTTTTGTACAATCAAGTCATTTCAAATGGCAATCTTGACTGGTGGTCACGTGAAAGACAGGAGTTCGAACAATCAAAATTAGATTCCTTTTGGTCGCACACACCAACCCCTTCTGTAAAACCACCTGAAGATAATACAGAATACCCTCGCCTCGCCGCGTATGCCTACTACCGCATTATGCTTATTCACTTCGCACAGGGAAATGAATCAGAAGCCGCCACAACTTATCAAACCCTGCAAGAAACCTTTGGCAAAGACCCATACGCCCATCCCTACGCTGAAATGGCGTCCGCGTTTTGGGAGGCGTATCAGTCCACACATAAAATGTATGATGGCTGTGCGGCGGCGATCCAATACGCGGTGGAACATCCCGAGATTTTGATCCCGCTGGGGAGCGATTATCACGGGGCGCAAAGTCATATCTACGTGCCAGCGGATGTGTGTCCGTTCAGGTAGCACTCAAGCAACGTATAAAGATATAATCATGTCTGCCAGATGTTTAACAGGAGACATGATGAAACCAATTACCGTTTCGCCTAGATTTCAGATAGTTCTTCCCAAAAAGATTCGGGAGCATATGCGTATAAAAGTGGGACGGAGAATGCACATTATCGCCTATGACAACATCCTCACTTTAATTCCTATCCGCTCAATACAAGAAGCGCGCGGCTCGCTAAAAAATATCAAGACGGACGTTGTGCGCGACGATATAGATCGTGTTTGACGCCTTCCAGCATCTTTCCTCTTTCTTCTTTCATCCTTCATCATTCATAATTCATCCTTCCTAAATGATCTACGACTTCATCATCATCGGCTCTGGCTTCGGGGGAAGCGTCTCCGCCATGCGGCTCACCGAAAAAGGATATTCCGTTCTCGTCCTCGAAAAAGGCAAACGCTACGACGATAAAGATTTCGCCAAGACCAACTGGCAGTTCTGGAAATATCTCTGGCTCCCCACCCTCCGCGCGCATGGCATTTTGCAGGTCAGCGTTCTCAAAGGCGCGATGATCCTTCACGGGGCGGGCGTCGGCGGCGGAAGTTTGGGATACGCCAATGTGCTCGAAGTTCCGAGCGATGAGACGTTCGCAACCGCCGCGTGGAATCAAAATGTGAAATGGGGCGACGCGCTTCGTCCGCATTACGAGACGGCGCGGCGAATGCTCGGCGTGGCGCGCAACCCCAAACTTTGGAAAGCGGATGAAGTCCTCAAGCAAATTGCGGATGAACGCGGCATGGGACACACTTTCCGCGCGACAGATGTCGGTTCATTCTTCGGGGAGGCTGGGGTCACCGTACCCGATCCTTTTTTCGGCGGCGACGGACCCGCCCGTGCGGGTTGCATCCATTGCGGCGGGTGCATGGTGGGATGTCGTCACAACGCGAAGAACACGCTCCCGAAAAATTATTTGTACTTCGCAGAGAAGAACGGCGCGGAGATCATCGCCGAGGCTGAGGTTGTTGACTTGCGACCTTTGACCTTCGACAACACCAAGTCACAGGTCGCAGGTCAAAGGTCTGATGCTCGTTACGCCATCACCTACCAATCTTCCACCTCCCCATTCAAACGCAAACAAACAGTCTATGCAAAAAACGTCATCTTCTCCGCTGGTGTGATGGGGACAATGAAACTACTGTTGAATCTGCGCGACGTGAAAAAGTCTCTGCCGAATCTTTCGCCGCGCCTCGGCGACATGGTGCGCACAAACTCCGAAGCGTTGCTCGGCTCGATCGCCCGCAAATCAGATGTGGATTTTTCACAAGGCGTTTCAATCTCTTCCATCATGAACGCGGATGAGGTCACACGCGTCGAACCCGTCCGCTACCCAAACGGCTCGTCGCTGATGCGTTTTCTCGGCGCGCCGCTCGTCTCGGATGTGACGAATGTTCCCGCCCGCCTCGTCCGTTCGCTCGTGTGGATTCTCCGTCACCCCATTGACTATCTCCGCGCGATGATCTTCCCCAACTGGGCGCGCAAAGTGACCATCCTGCTCGTCATGCAACACGTGGACAATCACATGAAATTCCGCATCGGGCGCAGTCCGCTCACGTTGTTCCGCCGAGGCTTGGTCGCGCAACCCGACGCCGATCACCAAATCCACGCGCGGGTGGATGCGGGTCACGATGTGACGCGTGAGTTCGCCAAACGCATCAACGGCGCCGCGCTCGGCTCCATCACCGAAAACGCGTTCAACCTCCCCACCACCGCCCACATCCTCGGCGGCGCTCCAATGGGACAAAACGCCGAAGAAGGAGTGGTGAACGAAAACTTCCAAGTCCACAACTACAAAGGCATGTACATCATAGACGGCTCGATCATGCCCGCCAACCCTGGAGTCAATCCCTCACTGACAATCACCGCGCTGGCGGAGTATGCGATGAGTCGGATTGAGAGTAAACACGTAAACAGGTAGACAGGTAAACACGTAGGCACGGAAACACGTAACTCGTAACTTGTAACTCGTAACTTGTAACTCGCACCCCGTATCTTTCCTCTTTCGTCTTTCTTTTCCTTTGTGCTCTTCGTGCCCTTTGTGGTAAAAACAGTTATGACATCATTCAACACATCTCCCGCCTTTGCAACACAACTCGACGAGCAAGACCCCCTCGCCTCCTACCGCGAGCGCTTCGTCATCACCGACCCCGACCTCATCTACCTCGACGGCAACTCGCTGGGGCGTATGCCCAAGTCTGCGGCAGAACGCGCCAAACAAGTGATAGATGACGAATGGGGCAACGACCTCATCCGCGGCTGGAACAAAGGCTGGTGGGACGCGCCGCAAAGAGTCGGCGACAAGATCGGCAAACTCATCGGCGCGGATGCGGGTCAAGTGATCGTCACAGACACCGTGTCCAGCAACCTCTTCAAACTCGCCACCGCCGCGCTCACACATCAACCCAACAAAAAGCGAATCATCACCGATACATTTAATTTCCCATCTGACTTATACATCCTCCAAGGGATTCAACACTTGCTATCTGATTCAATACGCAGTACGCAGCACGAAATACTAAGAATCACCCCCGCCGACAACGACATCACCCCAAACATCGCCGAACTCGAATCCGCCATCAACGAAAACACCGCCCTCGTCACACTCTCGCATGTTGTCTTCAAAAGCGGATACATCTACGACATGCAACACATCACCGAACTCGCCCACGCCAAAGGCGCCCTCGTCCTCTGGGATCTGAGTCACTCCGTCGGCTCCGTCCCCATCGAACTCGACAACTGCAACGCCGACTTCGCCATCGGCTGCACCTACAAATATCTCAACGGCGGACCAGGCGCGCCCGCCTTCCTCTACGTCAACAAAAAAATTCAAAACAAACTCACCTCGCCCATTTGGGGCTGGTGGGGGCAAAAAAATCCATTCGACTTCGGTCTCGATTACGAACCCGCCGACGGCTTGCAAAGATTTCTAGTCGGCACACAACCGATGATCTCCCTCCTCACGATGGAAGCAGGCATCGAACGGACTCTCCAAGCGGGCATGGACTCCATTCGCGCCAAATCCATTTTGATGACGGACTACGCTTCTTTCCTGACGGATAGCTGGCTCGCCCCCCTCGGCTTTTCCCTCGGCTCCCCGCGTGACTCTGCCAAACGCGGCTCACACATCTCCATCCGCCACGCCGACGGCTACCGCATCAACCGCGCCCTCATCGAAGAGATGAACGTCATCCCCGACTTCCGCGCCCCCGACAACATCCGCTTAGGCTTTTCATCGCTCTACACATCGTTTGTCGAAATCCGAGAAGGCTTTGATAGAATCAAACGCGTGATGGATGAAAAGCGATACGAAAAATATCCAAAACAGAAGTTGACTGTCACATAAACAGACGATTGACCATAGACCACAGACAATGTCTCTCGTTCATCGTCTATCGTCCATTGTCATTAGTCGTCATTTTCCTCAAGGACATAAACCATGACCACCAAACCCGACACCATCAAAGTATCTGCCAATCATAAAGAAGAAATATCCGCCAACCGCGCGGACTTGTTCGTGACCGTCAAAGGTTCGTCGCTCGTCAGCGGGGATGCGGCGATGAAAAAAGCCAAAGAGGTGAATCAACTCGTCGAAGCGGTGACCAGTCTGGGGGTCGAGTCCGAAGCGATTCATTTACAGGGAGTCCACATCGAAACGTCGAGCGGCGCGTTGCTCAAGTCATCCAGCGCGACGTATCGGTTGAAAATCCAATGTGAAAAATTGGATTCGCTCGCCGAGATACTCGATGTTGTCTCGGAGCAAAAGAATGCGACGCTGGAACGCATCGTGTGGAAATACAACGAAGACGAAGCACGTGAACGCGGCTTGCTCGCAGCGTTAGAGAAGGCAAAAAGCAAAGCGGACAAAGTGGCAAAGGCAATGGGCGTGAAAATTCTTGGAGTGTATGACTTGATCGAAAACAATTTCGACGAAGAAATGCCGTATCCGCAATTTGCCGCGATGCAGGCGGCGCCGATGAAACGCTCAGTGGGAATCACCCCCGAACCCAGCCTCGGCATGGACATTCAGCACAGCAAAACGATCAACGTCAATGTAGAAATTTGGTATCGCGTGTCGGCACTCTGATTCGTCATTGCGAGGAGGGTCGAAGACCCGACGAAGCAATCCCCGTCACTGTGGCGAGGATTACTTCGCCGCCATCGGCATCCCGCACTGACAAAATTTACGACTAGCACCTTTGTTCTAACAATGATAAAATCGCGTCTCACACAAGGAACAAGGGCATGACTTCAGAAACCATTCTCGTTGAACAACTCAGTAAAACCTATCAAGTCCCCGAGCGCGAGGGCGGATTCGGTGCGGCGGTGCGCGGCTTCTTCAAACGCAAATACAAAGATGTGAAAGCCGTGCAAGAGGTCAACTTCAAGATCGAGCAGGGAGAGATCGTCGGCTTCCTCGGTCCGAACGGCGCGGGCAAGACGACCACGCTCAAAATGTTGTCGGGGCTGCTCCACCCCACTGGAGGGAAAGCCGTCGTGCTGGGATTCACTCCCTGGGAACTCAAACCCGATTACCTCCGTTCGATGACCCTCGTGATGGGACAACGCAACCGCCTCGCATGGGACATCCCCGCGGCGGATTCGTATCTGCTCGCGCAAGCCATCTATCGCCTCTCCGATGACGACTACAAAAAAACCTACAAAGAACTCGACGAACTTCTCGAACTCGAACCGTTGATGAAGAAACCCGTCCGCAATCTTTCGCTCGGCGAGCGGATGAAGGTGGAGATCGCGGCGGGATTGTTGCATCGTCCCAAAGTGTTGTTCCTCGACGAGCCCACGATCGGACTCGACATTTCAGGGCAGGTGAAGATCCGCGAGTTCTTGCGCGAGTACAACAAACGCACAGGCGCGACGATCCTGCTCACGAGTCATTACATGGCGGATGTGACCGCGTTGTGCGAACGCATCATCATCATCCATCACGGTCAACTCAAGTACGACGGCGGCATCGCCAACCTCTCGCGCCGCATCGCGCCGTTCAAGTTGATCGGCGTGCGACTTGGAGAGTCGAACGGGCGCGACCTGTCGCAGTACGGCGAACCAGTTCAAAATGAGGAAGACGCGGAGAAGGTTTACATCCGAGTTAAATCAGAAGACGTCACCAAAGTCACATCACGCATGTTGTCCGAACTTCCCATCCACGACATCACAATTGCCGATCCGCCGATCGAAGATGTGATCGAGCGGGCGTTTAATGAATAATATTATGTCGTTGCGAGGGCGCTCTTGTTCTTTGCCCGAAGCAATCTCCTGTTGATGTGGAGATTGCTTCGTCGGAAAGAGCATCCTCCTCGCAACGACATGAGGTAAATTATGTTAAACATCTTCAAACGACTCTGGCAAGTGAACTGGGCGGAGCAATGGCAATACCGCGCCAACCTCGCCATGTACATTTTGTATTGGCTCGTGTCGCCGATCATTTATCTTTCGGTGTGGACGAGCATCGCCACCGCCAACGGCGACGTGAACGGACTGACCGCCAACGACTTCATCACGTATTACATGATCCTGCTCATCGTGGATCAACTCACCAGCAACATCATCATTCATATCTTCGGATACAAAGTGCAAGACGGCTCGCTCTCGGGCGAACTCATCAAACCGATTCATCCGATGCTGACGAACACGCTGGTGAACGACATCGCTTTCAAGACGTTGAACTTCATGCTGTTGATCCCGATCTGGATCGGACTCACGCTTCTCTTCAAGCCTCAATTTGATTCAGTTTCCTGGAGCGGAATCGCACTTGCGATCCCCGCCATCGTGCTTGGTTACTCCATCAACTTTTTACTCTCGGGCATCATCACCTCCCTCGCCTTCTGGACGACGCGCGTGTATTCCATCCACGAATTTTATTACGCGCTGATCATGTTGTTCGCAGGACAGTTCGTGCCGCTAAAATTAATGCCCGAGGTGATTCAAAATATCGCGCGCGTTCTGCCGTTTCAATTGTTCATGTATCTGCCGATTCAAATGATCCAAGGAAATCTTTCGGCACAGGAAATCACGCAGGGATACGTGACAGGTGTCCTCTGGTTCATCGCCGCGCTGATCGGATTCCGAATCGTCTGGCGCAGGGGAATCAAGCAATACGCCGCGGTGGGAGCGTGACATGCACTCGTTCAAATTAATTTCCACCTTTATCAAGATAAACATCCAAATGGCGGTGGCATACCGCGCCGACACCGTCGTCAACATCCTGCTCAACCTGATGTGGCTCGGCTGGGAACTGCTCACGCTCAGCATCATCTTCAGCAACACGCAGACCATCGGCGGCTGGGGCTTCGGCGAATTGATCGCCTTGCTAGGCGTGTTCCGCCTCGTCAACACGATGATGTTCGCGTTGATCTGGCCCAACACCGAAAAATTCAACGCATCCATCCGCGACGGCTCGATGGACTACACCATCTTGCAACCCGTCAACAGCATGTTCCTCGTCACGTTTTCGCGCATCACCATCTGGCGTATTTGGGATCTGATCCTCGCTATTGTGTTGATCACCGTCGGCATCAACATCTCAGGCGATCTGGTTACCCCGCTCAGCATTTTGCACTTCATCTTACTCGCCGTCTCAGGCGTGGTCATCATTTACAGTCTGTGGATCGTGCTCATCGCCCTCACCTTCTGGTTCACCAAATTCGACAACAACGTGACCATCCTCCACGCCCTGATCGACGCGGGACGTTATCCATCAACCGTATATCCCATCTGGTTACAGATCATCGTCACCTTCCTGATCCCCATCGCGGTGGCAACGACGGTTCCCCTCCAAGCCCTGCGCGGCGATTTAGAGGGTTGGCGCATCATCATGTTTTTTGCGATTGGGGTCGCCAGTTTTATCGTCGCGTCACAAGTTTGGAAACGGGGATTGAAACAGTACAGCGGCGCGAGTAGTTAAAACTAAAAACCTCAGCCACAGATTACACGGATTCTCACGGATTTTTATTTTTCTGTTCCGAATCGAGCACGAAAAAACCGACCATTTAACACTGGTCGGTTTTTTCGTGCAAATTCGTGAAATCCGTGGCTAAAAGCCTTTATTATTTCTTCGCCAGCACAACAACTGAGCTTCCATCCGCCGAAGTGATGGTCAACGTGTTGCCGCTCAACTCATACGATGCAGTTTCAACGAACACGCCGAAGACGGCTGTTTCCTGTTCGCCTGCCGCGCCTTCACAGAACATCAACGTTGAAACGAGAGCGCCGAACGTGATCGTCCCATCGCCTACTTTGTAATCACCACCGAAGCCGTTGCATCCAGCCGTCCCGTTGACCTGACCATCCTCGCCGAAGATGATGGAGGTCTCCACCTCGGGCGCGGCGGGCGTCGGGTTGGCTGGGTCGCCATAGGATTCGAGAGTCCACTCCCCAACGATCGAAGCGGATGTAGCAGGGGCACAAGCGGCAAGAGCGATTGCCATCACAGAAAGTAACACAAAAATCTTTTTCATTATCATCTCCAAAATTATTGTTTTCCACTCAGCTTTCACATTTTCAAACATAAACATTATCAAGTGTGTCACCCTGAGCGTTAGCGAAGGGTCTCTTCGGCAAGGATACAGATTCTTCGCTCCGCTCAGAATGACATGCCTTGGTGAGTTTATGAATGGACGAATTTCCTCTCAAAAAGTTCCCGACGATAGCAGACGATGGACGATAGACCATTGACCATGACAACGCCCATCGTCTATGGTCCAAGTTGGTTGAAATTTCTTCGCGCAAATAACGTAATCCCCGCCGCGGCAGAGACGTTCAACGACTCCACTTTTTTATTGATCGGAATCCGCGCCTTCAAACTTGCGGCGTGTTCGATCTCAGGCGAGCATCCTTCTTTTTCACTGCCAAACACGATAAGCAATCGTTCCGCGATGGACGCGATCTCATCCACTGTTTTGTCCGCATCCGCAGAAGTGACGAGCAAAGGTTGATTGTTTTGTTTGCAATAGTCAATCAATTGACTTGTCGTCGCGGTCATCACGGGTAATGAAAACAGATAGCCCCTGCTTGCGCGGATCAAACGGCGATCATAAATATCGAGCGGATCCATATTCAGCAGGATCATCCCACCCATGCCCAATGCCAGCGACGTGCGGATGATGTTGCCGATGTTCCCTGAAATGCTCACATCTTCCAACACGACCACATCTTTTGTGATGCTCTTCAATTTTTCCAAGCCGATTGGCTTGGGAGTCTCGGCAATAGCAAAGATGCGTGAAAGTTTATCGTTCTCGAACAGTTTCTTCGTTGTCCGCTTCGCCACTTCGTGGATGGTCGCACCCGCGGTGAGTTTTTCTCTCAGGTTGTCGGAAACTTTGTCGTCGCCTGAAAAATAAACCGACTCGATCTCGATCCCTGCTTCGAGGGCTTGGGAGATGTTCTCTTCATCGTCAATGATGATCTGGTTAAGTTCGCGCCGTCCCTCGCGCGTGAGCAGTTTGCGGATGGGTCCCGCGAGGGGATGGTTGAGGGAATCAACGAGGAAAGGGTTGTTTGCGGAGGGTTCGTTCATGGTTGGGATAATATGCGGTTATAGTGAGAGCGTCAAGGTAAAATTGAAATGTGGTGCGGATCGTCAATCCGCATTCATCGGAAATGGGCGGGATGACATCCCGCCCCACGAGCTATGAATATTAATTTTCAAGACAATCACATCCTCGTCCTCAACAAACCCGCAGGGATTCCTGTCCTGCCTGATGGGTGGGAGAAGGATTCGCCATGTTTGGTGAAGATGCTGGAGGAGGAGTTCGGGAAAATGTGGGTTGTTCACCGCTTGGACAAGATCACCAGCGGGGTGATGGTCTTCGCGCGGGAGGCGGAGAGTCACCGCGCGTTGAATATGCAATTCGAGAATCACGAAGTAGAGAAGGTCTATCATGCGATCGTGGAGGGGAATCCAAAATGGGAGGAGAGGACGGCGAAGCACCCGTTGCGAATCAATGTGGGGCATAAACATCGGACGGTGGTGGACGACAGGAACGGGAAACCGTCGGAGACGCGATTCAGGCTGAGGGAACTGTATCAATCGTCGGCGGTGATCGAAGCGATGCCGAAGACGGGGAGAACGCATCAGGTGCGAGTCCATGCATCCGCGTTGGGACATCCGCTGGTGGGAGATGTCCTGTATGGCGCGGCGGAATCAAACATCATCACGCGTCCCGCGTTGCATGCGTTGTCGTTGACGTTCACGCATCCGATCTCTCACGAAAGACTCACTTTCACAGCAGAATACCCGCAGGATTTTGCCACCGCGTTGAAACTTTTGTAAGTTGAACTCGCTCGGTCTCTTGTGGTATCCTTCGCCCGATGATTCCGAGCCTTCCACATCTGGATATTTTGCCGATCGAAAGTTTGATCCTGCATGAAGACCACGATATGCAGAGAAGCGCGCCGCTGATCGAGAAATTGCGCGCCGCTGGGATTTTGCGCAACCCGCCCATGGTGATGCCGTTGATGGACGGCACACAGCGTTACATGGTGTTGGACGGCGCGAACCGAGTCACATCGTTGAGCGAGATGGAGTTTCCGCACATCATCGCGCAGGTGGTGGAAGCGGACGACCCCAATGTGAATTTGCAAACGTGGAATCATGTGGTGTGGGGAATGAGCGCGAAGTCGTTAATGAGCAAGCTTCGCAAACTAAAAGGCGTTGACGTCGAAAAAGTTGACACGCACAAATCGCTGGACGCGCCCAAGTTCGTGCCTGTGAACGTTCGCCTGCCTGACGGAAATCTGTATTTGCTCGCGGAAGAGCCTACCGACCTTTCACATCACATTGCCACGCTTCACGGCATTGTGAACGCGTACAAGACATCCGCGTCGCTCGACCGCACCAGCCAGACATTGATCGAACCGTTCCGCGAAATTTACAAGGACCTGACCGCGCTGATCGTCTTTCCGCGATTCAAGATTCATACCCTGCTCAAACTTGCGGGGCGAAAGATCGTTTTGCCCACAGGGATCACGCGCTTCACGGTTTCGCCTCGCGCGTTGCATTTGAACTATCCGCTGCATGAGTTATCGAGCGGCAAGCCCGTTGAGTACAAGAGAGAATATCTCAAAAAATGGGTGGACGAGCGGGTGAAGAAAAAAGGCATGCGCCTGTATGCGGAAGCGACGTTTTTGTTTGATGAGTAAAAAAGAGAGAGACCAAAGATTGGAGACTGGAGATTAATGGATAAGAGAATTAGAGGATTAGAGATTTAGAGAATTCGTCGCCACACATTGTCCCGATGGTCTTCGGGAGAGAGCGCAGAGAACTTTAAGTCATGATTTCCGATGAACTTTGACGACTCATTTTGACTATCGAACTATTCGACTATCAAACTAAACAACTACCAAACTACCATGGATTTCTTTTTCTCCAAAGATAATTTGAACCGCATGACGCCCGAGGAGACGCGCATCACTTCATTGACCGCTGAGCCGTACCCCGATGGGCATCGTCTGCGCGTCAACATCGAGGTCACGCCGTTTCAAAAGAGGCCGCACATCGGAGTTGTGTTGAAAGATGTGAACGGCGATGAAGTTGCCTCCGCGAACATCGTCGAGCCGCTGGGATGGAAACTCGAATTCACCATGCACATCCGCGCTGAGGAGTTGAAGAATCCGTACACGCTGGAGGCGACGTTGTATTATCCCGATGGTCCGAGCCAGATAGCGCAAGTTATTTCATTTGATGTGAAGCCGCCATCTGATTCTTCAACCACAAGAGACACGAAGGAAGAAATTTAATTCTCCCTCACCCTAGCCCTCTCCCACAGGGAGAGGGGACTTGTACACCATGCCAAAACATTTTCGCCGCTTAACTTCAATTCTCCCAATTCTCTTAATCCTCCTTTCTTCGTGCAATCAGCCCGTCACGGAAACTCCCGCGCCTGAAAATACGGCAACAGCGCCCATCGCGACCAAAGAGTTCACTCCCGACGTTCCCAAGAATTCGCGCGAGATGATCCTGTTCTCGATGGAAGAAGACGGTTATGCTCATCTCTTTGCGTATGCACCGGGTCGGTTGCCGATTACGCGATTGACTTCCGATCCGTGGGACGATATCAGTCCCGCCGCCAGCCCCGATGGAAAATCCATCGCGTTCGCGTCCAATCGAAATGGATATTGGGATCTGTACCTGATGAACCTTTCGAGCGGCGATGTGACCCAACTCACCAACACACCCGAATATGAAGGCGCGCCGACCTGGTCGCCCGATGGAACATTCCTCGCGTATGAAGCCTACCGCGATGACAACCTCGACATTGTGATCGGACCTGCGACGGACCCGCTTCAAGACGCGGTGCTTCTAACTGATTCGCCCGCTTCAGATCACTCCCCCTCTTGGGCGCCGGGCGGACGCCAGATCGCGTTCATTTCAGACGGCGAAGTGATGCTCGCGGATCTGGACAAGGCAGACGAGAATCGATTCTCCGACCTGAGCAACACCGAGACGGCGATCGAATCGCATCCGATCTGGTCGCCGGATGGGACACAAGTGGCGTGGGCGTCCACAAGCCAAAGCGTGGGGCGAAGCGGAATTTACATCTGGGACGCGACTCGCACCGCGCCCGCATACTGGCTCGGCGACGGCGATTATCCCGCGTGGGATTCGGTCGGCGGGCAGATCATCACCACATACAACGCGCCGAATGATTCATTTATCACCACGTATTCACTCGATGGAAAGGTTCTAAATCCGCTTACGCCGTTCCCCGCCTCCCTGCGCGGATTGGTGTGGGCAAATGTAGTTTTCCCCGATTCGCTGCCGTCAAAATTTCAAACAGCCGCGCAGTTGACTCCCGCTCCGCTGTGGGCGTCGAACAGCGACCCTGTTTCCGAAGGCGGATCGAACCGATACTCGCTCGTGGATCTGCAAAACGTGCAGGCGCCATATCCGCAATTGCATGACCGCGCCGACGAAGCCTTCAACGCTTTGCGTCAGCGCGTCATTGAAGAGGCAGGCTGGGACGCGCTCGCCAGTTTGGAAAACGCCTTCGTGCCGATCACAACACATCTCGACCCGGGCTTTGAAGAAGATTGGTTGTACACGGGCCGCGCGTTCGCGATCAATTCACTGATGACCAACGCGGGCTGGATGGTCGCTGTGCGAGAAGATTTCGGCGCGCAAACGTATTGGCGGTTATACATCCGCGCGCAATTGCAGGACGGCTCGCTCGGCGAACCGTTGCGCGACACGCCCTGGGATCTGTCGGCGCGTTATAACCTCGACCCGAAAGTGTATGAGCAAGGCGGAAAATACAGCGCAACGCCCGCAGGCTATTGGGTGGATGTGACTTCGCTCGCGCTTCAATACGGCTGGGAGCGCGTCCCGGCATTGCCCAACTGGCGGACATTTTTCCGCGGCGCGCGCTTCACTGAATTTGCGCTCACCGAGGGACTCGATTTTTATTCCGCGATGCTGCAACTGTATCCGCCCGATATTTTGGTCACGCCGACGCGGTTACTGCCTCCGACCTTCACCGCAACTGTGACGTTCACTCCAACGCCGACCGCCACGCGCACGCGCACTCCGCGTCCCACGCTCACACCGTCCATGACGAGGACGCCGACAATTACGGCGGTGCCATCCGGCACGCCAATTCCCACAGACACGCCGCCGACGATCGTGCCATGAAAAAAAATGTAACATGTCGTTGCGAGGAGGGCGCTAGCCCGACAAAGCAATCTCTCGCATTATCGAGGAGATTGCTTCGTCAGCCCTTCGGGCTTCCTCGCAACGACATATTCGCTTTAATTTTATTGTTCTTACTTCTCTCCTCCTGCACGCCTGCATTGCCAACCGAGTCGAATCAAACTCCAACGGCGGTGATCGCCGGGGAGGCGAATCCGCTGCCCGTCGAAATTGAAGCGACGCCGCGTCCGACCATTGAGCCGTTTCGATTCGTCCTCCCCACGCCGGGCGCGGAGCCCGTTTCGGGATGGCGTCCGCCTCTGTACCCGATCCCGTGGGCGGTGTCGCCGTACGATCATTTCTACTTCGCCCGCCCCATCGCGGCGGATACCGTCAACTGGCCCCTTGCGGAATATCGCTACGGAGGCGTGTTCTTCGCGCCGAACATCGTTCATACCGGAGTGGACATTGACGCGGACCTCGGCACGCCGATCCTCGCCGCGGGCGCAGGGACGGTTGTTTCAGCCGGTTGGGGCTTGTTCACGGGTGTGGAGGACAACACCTCCGACCCCTACGGCAAGGCGGTCGTCGTGCGGCATGATTTCGGCTACAAGGGACAAACTTTGTTAACCGTGTACGCCCACATGAGCGAGATCAAAGTTGTGAAGGGACAGCGTGTGGAAACGGGCGATATTCTCGGCTTGGTCGGCGACACCGGCGCGACGACGGGTCCGCATTTGCATTTTGAAGTGCGGATGGGCGACAATTCTTTTTACGACACGTATAACCCCGAATTGTGGATGGCTCCGCCGCAAGGCTGGGGCGTACTGGTGGGACGGCTCACCACGAAAAAAGGCGAGTTGTTGAGCCAGCACACTGTTGAGGTGCGTCCGTTGCCCTCTGAGGTTCCCTTGCGGAAGGTAATCACGTACGCCAAAGATGCTGTAAACTCCGACCCATATTATCAAGAGAATCTGGTGTTGAGCGACCTGCCAGCAGGGATTTACAAGGTCGTGATGGAGTATGAGGAGAAGGATCTGCAAATGTTCGTGGAAATTTTCCCCGGGCAGGTCACGTACTTCACCTTCACCGATAAGGATGGATTCAAGATCGTCCCGCCGCCTGTGCCGACGTTGGATTTTCTGCCGGGCACGGCGACGGTTGCGCCTTAACTGGCAAGAAGGAAGCGATGATCTTTAACCGTTATTTATTTCTTGCGGTCAATGTCATAATAGCCTGGACTATCGCAGGTTGTTCGGGGAAAATGAAACCTTCAGTTTTACCTACCTCTGCAGTCACTGTAACTCCAAAGGTCTCTCCAACCTCTTTCTCTCCGACTGCATCCCTAACCCCTCCGAAGAGTTGCCCTGTCATTGATCCAAACGTGAAATTTACTCCTGCGAAAAACAATAATGATGAAATTGCCAATGCTGTACTTGATTTCATCAACCATGGCGGTGATATTAGTCAGATCAACTCGTACTATTCTCAATTTTCATTCAAATCCCTTGATGTGCTTGCAATCGATCTCAATGAAGATAATCTAAAAGAGGTTATTCTCGCCGGGGTCTTGCCTCTTGAGATTAACGCACGGGGTGACGGGGGAATTTACATCTTTGAATGCGAACAGGGGATTTTTAGGATGGCTAAAAAATTTGATACTCAGCCAATGTCCAGTGCAAACATATTAAAATCAGAAAAATTACTTGCTACCTATCCACAACAGGTCATTATTAGTTATAACCTCAATGTCGGATGGGGCGCATATATTTTGGCAATTGGATATATAAATAGAGATTGGCAAATAATTTTTGAAGATACTGAACTATTCCCAGAGTTTATAGCTTATGACTCGGATAACGATGGAAACAAAGAGATTGCCATTCACTCAATTACCAATTCAACCCAAGGGACTCAGAGAACGCAAATTACCACCTTCAAATGGAATGGTCAGAAATACTCGCCGACCTCATATCAATTAATGCCCGGCACAACTCGTGTTGATTATTTGGATGATGCGCAGATCGCTTTAGATAAAGGAGATCTATCTATGGCGATCGCTAATTATGACAGAGCCGCTCACGACCTCAATCTAGGCGGCTTTTCATCAAGAGGCGAGATAGAAAAACATCAAACGGCTCTGAGCGATGATTACCAAATTTCATTTGCCTTATTTCGACTTGCTGTGCTATGGTTTTCAATGGGCGATGATGAAACAGGGACGCGTTTAACCCAAGAAATGCTCGACGAATTTCCTTTAAATTCACCGGGGGGTGAATTTGCTCAGGCTATTGTAATATTTCAAGATGAATTTAACAAAGGAAAAACCCCCGACGAAGCCTGTAAGTCCGTATCCGAATTCCTCACTGAGTCATTCCCTTATCTAAATATACATATAGGTAATTGGGGTATGATGATGACTAGTTATGAGAAAATTGACGAGCTATGTCCTTTCCATTAATTATCTGATGCTTCTTGCACAGTCTCCCACAACCGCTGATATTCTTTCCCCACACTTTCATCTAACTTGTCGCCCAATTCTCGAGGCAAATCCAAGATCGCGATTAGATCCTGCACATCAGCCAGATCGCGCAAACGATGCGGCGCGGTCATTCCAGAGGCAAGTTTGATCTCGATCAACTTTTCCAAAGAGATGACACGATATCCATCGCGCTCCACGCTCACAGCCGCCGGGTCAGGAAAAGCAACCGGCTTGGGTTTGCCGTCTCCGGGGTATTCGCCTGCAACAAGGGTCTCAATTTTGACTCGGGTTTCTACATCCAGAAATCTCTTCCTCGCGCCTGTAAACGCTGGCAAGTATCCTTTCCCCACCAACCGCTCATGGAATCGTTGTAATCCATCCGGAGTCAAAAGAATATCCACATCCACCGTTTCGCGAGTATATCCTTGCAAACTTAGCGCCATACCCCCAACGATAGCATACGGAATGGATTCCTCTTCCAACGTACGCGCCAGCCGTTTCAGCGTTTGGTGTACTTTACCTTCCTTCATAAAAAACGCCTCCGACTCTTGCAGGATTTCATCCACAGAACGGGATTTCAAGTTCGGATAGACCGTACTCATGCTTCTCATTATAATCTCGAATATCAGGCGAGCCGCACAAACCGGACCATCTGTCCCTTGACATTAACCCCTTGACGAGCAGAACATCTGTGCTATACTCTCGGCTACACACAGTTCTGACACTTACACTTGTATTGGAGAAACCCCATGTCCCCTCGAAAATCAAAAGCCTCTGCCGCCGCTGAAGACCAGGCGCCCAGCCGAAACGTGGACGGAGCGAAACAAGCCGTACTCGATAAAGCCGTCGGCGACATTCTCAAACGCTACGGCGACGGCTCCATCATCCGTCTCGGCGAAGCGCACTTCATGCAGACTGAGACCTTCCCCACCGGCTCACTTTCGCTAGACATCGCGCTCGGCGTCGGCGGCGTCCCACGCGGACGCATCACCGAAATATACGGGCCTGAATCATCGGGCAAAACGACGATTTGTCAGCACATTATTGCCGAAGCGCAAAAGACAGGCGGTGTCGCCGCGTTCATTGATATGGAACACGCGCTTGATCCCGTTTATGCCGCGCGCGTCGGTGTGGACATTGACAACCTGCTCGTTTCGCAACCCGACACAGGCGAGCAAGCGCTTGAAATTCTTGAAACCCTCGTCCGTTCAGGCGGCGTGGATGTTGTCGTCGTGGACTCGGTTGCCGCCCTCGTGCCTCGCAACGAGATCGAAGGCGATATGGGAGACGCCAGCATGGGCATGCAAGCCCGCCTCATGTCGCAAGCCCTCCGCAAATTAAGTGGCGCGATCAATCAGACAAAAACAGTTGTTATTTTCACAAACCAACTCCGCCAAAAGATCGGCGTGATGTTCGGCAACCCCGAAACCACCACAGGCGGTCAGGCGCTCAAGTTCTACGCCTCCGTGCGCCTCGACGTGCGCCGCATCCAAGCCATCAAGGTCGGCGACGAAGTGATCGGCAACCGCACGCGCGTCAAAGTGGTCAAGAACAAAGTCGCGCCGCCGTTCCGCACCGCCGAGTTCGACATCATGTTCAACGAGGGCATCTCGAAGAGCGGCGATATTCTCGATCTGGCGACGAAGTTTGAAATTGTCCAGAAGCGAGGCGCGTTCTTCTCCTACGGCGATCAACGCCTCGGGCAGGGACGCGAAAACGCGAAGGACTTCATCCGCGCCAATCCCGCGCTCATGGCAGAGATCGACAGCGTCATCCGCCAAAAAGCGATGAGCGGCGAAATCGCCATGCCTCTTGAAATTGGCGGAGGCGACGACGGCGGCAGTTCGGAAGAAGAATAAGACCCGACTCGTAAGGGCGGACCGATGTGTCCGCCCTTTTTCTTATGATGAAAATCCGCTTCTCTCCCAGCCGACAATTGATTCTGCTCCTCGGCATTTTCCTCACCTCAGCCTGTTCCCCCGCGTCCACACCGACGCCGTTCATCCCGCCGACCGCGCAAGCCCCCCTCATCGAACCGACCTTCATCATCAACCCAACTCAAAACGTGGTCGTGATCCAATCCACGCCTTTGCCGACGATTCTTCCAATGACGAATCCCGAAGAGTGTGTGAACGATCTTACCTTCGTCAGCGATCTGACCATCGAAGACAATTCGCTAGTCACCTATGGCGCGACCATAGACAAGCAATGGCTCGTACAAAACAGCGGAACCTGTAACTGGGACGAGACCTATCGTCTGCGTCATATCGGCGGCGCGGAACTCGGCGCGCCCGAAGAGATCGCGCTCTATCCCGCCAAGTCCGGGACTCAAGCCACTATTCAGATCATCTTCACCGCTCCTTTCATTGACGGCAAATATGAATCCGCATGGCAGGCGTTTGACTCATCCGGTCTCGCGTTCGGCGACCCGATCTTTGTTCGAGTCGAAGTGGCTTCGCCGTGAACCATGAACAATGATGCGTCGGCAGTTGAACTGCCGACGCATCATTACTTTCCCTTAATCCAGAATCCTCAAACCCTGTTAGAATGGAAACGAAGAAGCCCTTCACCGGGCTTCTTCCATGTCAACTAAGGAATCGCACTGTCAATGCACTATAACATCCGCCTGTTCTGGCGCACGTTCTACCGTTCGTTCTTTGCCTCAAAAAACACACCCGCTCCGCTCAACCGAAGACGTATCATTTTTCTCATCATCTTTTATGCGGCTTGGCCCATCGGCTCATTATTTCACTGGTTCTGTTTCTGGCTCGACGACATCCTCTACCCCGCGCACAAAACACAACTGGTTGAAAAGCCGTTGTTCATCATCGGCAACCTGCGGAGCGGCTCCACATTCCTCCACCGCTTGCTCTCGCGCGACTCAACCTTCACCAGCCTCACCACGTGGGATATTTACCTCACGCCCTCTGTCGTGCAAAAGAAATTCACGCAGTTCGTCTCGCGTCTCGACAAAAAACTAGGCGGGCATTTGCATCGCGCGCTCTACGCCTTCGACCGCCGCACGCTCGGTCAATTCAAGATCCATCCCATCTCGTTCTTCCAACCCGAAGAGGACGAAAACATCCTCATGCACGCGTGGGACTCGTTCTGGGTCACGTTCCTCTTCCCCTTCATGGACGAGTTCCCCAACTACCAGCATTTCGACGAAGCGCTTCCGCCCGAACGCAAGCGAAAGATCATGGCGTTTTACAAATCCATGTTACAGCGTCACATGTACGCGACGGGCAAAAAATATTACGTGGCGAAAGCACCCGCCTTCAGCGCCAAGATTCAAACGCTCGTTGAATTCTTCCCCGACGCGCGCATCATCTATCTCACCCGCAATCCGCTCGACATGCTCCCCTCCACCGTTTCGTGGATCAACTATTCCCGCGCCGTGTTCACAGGTCCGCAGGAGAAATATATCTATCTGGATGAAATCCTCGACCTGACTCAACACTGGTACCGCTACCCGCTTCAATACCTCGACTCGCATCCTTCCCCCCGCTACCTGATCCTGACATACGACGACTTGATCCAACGCCCCGAACAGGTCATCCGCGGATTCTACGAGCAGTTCGGCTACCCCGACAAACCGGGACTGGAAAAGATCGTAGACGAAGCCGTCAAAGAGACGCTCGCCTTCCGCAGTGACCACTCTTACTCCTACGAAGAGATGGGCTTCACCCGCGAACAGATCGTCGAACTCTACGCCGACATCTTCGAACGCTTCGGCTTCGACAAACGCGAACACGAAATGGCGGGGATGAAGACCACAGTTTCAGCATTCGATTAAATGAACAGGTCGGGTTGAACCCGACCTGTTTTCTATATCCGTGTTACGCGGAAGATTTCTTTGTCCGCGCGGTTGACTTTTTCGGCTTGCGGACTGGCGTCTTCGCTTTTGCTTTTTTCGCGGGTGCGGGTTTTGTCTTCCGCACGGCGGGTTTCCTCTTGGGGGTCGCCACAACGACCGGCTCCACAACTTCGACAATCACAGGCTGAGGCGCGGCGGGAGGCGTGATCTTGTATTCCTCTTCCCAATCCTCGGCAAATGAAACGCTGATGCCTTTGTAACGGATCATCAAGATCACCGCGCCGGCTACTGCCATCAACGCGGAGACAACAGCGGAGTAACTGACTCCCAACTCGGCGATCTTCGGCTGGTCGGGGCGGAAGAGTTCGATCCAGGTGCGCCCGATGCCGGCGAGGATCAACCAGCCGGCGAACAAAGTTCCAGGCTTGAGCTGTTTCTCATACCGGCGAGCCAGCCACAACAGGAGGCTTGCCGCGGCGATATTCCAGATCATCTCGTAGGCGAAAGTGGGATGAAATCGCGTGGTCTCCGGCAAATTCCGAAATTGAGGGAGGCGATTATCCATTGTGATGTGAATCCCCCACGGGAGCGTGGTGGGCGGTCCGTAGAGTTCCTGATTGATAAAATTGCCGAGCCGCCCAATGGCTTGACCGATCAACAAGCCGGGTCCAGCCATGTCGAGATACAACCACGGGTCGAGTTTGTTCTTGCGAAGGAACCACAGCAAAACGACGGAACCGAACAGAAATCCGCCAAAGATATGCAGACCGCCTTCGCGAAGATTGAGGAACTCAACGGGATTCTCGATGTAGATGCGATTGCCGCCCAATGTGGCGTTGACGATGTACCACAAGCGCGCGCCGATGATGCCGAACAACACCACCCAGATGAGCGCGTCCCAAAATTTTTCGCTGTCTTCGCCGCGACGTTTGAGACTCCGTTCCACGATCATCGAACCGACCAGCACGCCGGTCATGACGATCACTCCATACCAATAGATGGGATATCCAAAAATGGTAACTAACACAGGGTCTATCATGAAATACCTCGGGAAATGATTTTTCATCATTATAACATTGCAATACTTTGCACTTGCGAATTCATCAATCAGGATTAAAATTGGGTCATGCGTTCCTTCGAGCTGAACATTTTCATAGACCGCCCGCGCAATGAAGTCTACGAGCATCTTGCGGAGCCGATCAACATGATCGGGCTTCAACCCTATCTCACCACGATTGACATTTTGAAGGAACAAAAAGACGCCAACGGAATCCTGCTCCGTCCGTTTTATATGCTCGAAACATACCGCTGGGCGGGGCTTCCCATCTTCAAGAGCAAAGTCTACACGGTCATCTATTTGACCAAGCCGAAGAACGAGTTGGTGATCCGCCGCTACAACAAACCGGGCGCGCAGATCGCATTCCATTATGAATTCCACCAGATCGAAGAGGGACGCACGCATTTGATCCAGAAGACCAGTTTCGAAAAGGTCAATAAGTTATTCGAGAATATCGTGTTCAACCGGGCAAACAAGACCCAGCGAGGCTTGCTCACAAACTTGAAAGTTCGGCTCGAAAAGGGATAACTTGCTTGCATGGCTAGAACGATAGTGCTATAATACTGGCAATCCCCAAGCACTTTACAGCCCCATTCATTGTGTGATCCGCTTGTACGGCAATTTTTCTGCCTGCGCGGGTTCCACGTAAGACGACCTTGACCGCAGAACACCCAAACCCACAAACAAATTAAGGGAGACTCCCGCCTCAACGCCCTCAACCGGCGTTCTTTGCGCTTACCCGGCGGACTCCGCACAAATCCAATCCCAGCAGAGAAAAGAACAATGAAAATACTTGAATTAGAGAACGAACCCCTTTCCAAACTTCGCACGATGGGAAAGAATCTAAACATTCCCAACTCGAACCGCCTGAAAAAGGAAATGCTCGCCATGATGATCCGCGAGGCGGAGGCGCAAAAGGAGGGCATCGAACTGCGCGGCGGCATCCTCGAGATCATGAGCGAAGGCATCGGATTCCTGCGAGCCACCAATTACCGCATCAGCGACCAGGACGTGTACGTGTCGCAGGCGCAGTTGCGGAGGCACGATCTGCGGGCAGGCGATCTGGTCATCGGGCAGGTTCGTCCGCCCCGTGAAAGCGAACGGCATTTCGGATTGCTCAAAGTAGAATCGATCAATGGGCTCGACCCCGAAGAAGCGGCTCGCAGACCCGTGTTCGAAGCCCTAACCCCCATCTTCCCAGACAAACGCTTCGACCTCGAAACCGACCACGATACGCTCGCTCCCCGGCTCATCAATTTGATCGCACCCATCGGCAGGGGTCAACGCGGACTGATCGTTTCACCTCCCAAGGCGGGAAAAACTACCATCCTCAAGCAAATCGCAAATTCGATTTCAACAAAATATCCCGATGTGCATTTATTGGTCGCCCTCATCGGCGAACGCCCGGAAGAAGTGACCGACATGGATCGCTCGGTGGACGCGGAAGTGGTCGCCTCCACGTTCGACGAACCGGTCACATCGCACGTCCGCACGGCAGAGCTCGCCTTAGAGCGTGCTAAGAGGCTGGTGGAGATCGGACGCCACGTGGTAATCTTAATGGACTCGATCACACGTCTCGCGCGCGCTTACAACCTCGTGGTCAACCCATCCGGGCGCACGCTCTCCGGCGGTATGGATCCCTCCGCCTTATATCCTCCCAAGAGATTTTTCGGCGCGGCGCGCAACATCGAAGAAGGCGGCTCGCTCACCATCATTGCTACCTGTCTCGTGGATACCGGCTCGCGCCTCGACGATGTGGTGTATGAAGAGTTCAAAGGCACCGGCAACATGGAGCTTATCCTTTCCCGCAAACTTCAAGAGCGACGCATCTACCCCGCGGTGGATATCGAACGCTCGTCCACGCGTCGCGAGGACCTTCTGCTTGGTCCAGATATCCTTCAACGGGTCTGGCTCATGCGGCGCATGTACATTCAGATGATCACCCAACAGCCGCAGGGCGCGGGCATGGATAACTCCGTCGCTACGGAAGCCATCATCACCCGTCTCGACCGCGCGCGGAACAATCAAGAGTTTCTCGAGAACCTCGGCAGGGACGCGTAAGTAGAATCGTTAGAACATGTCAAAGTTGATCTCGGTCTTCAAGACAAAAACCGTTATCAGTTGGTTGATAACGATCGCATTTGCAGTCGGCACGATCGGCGGCGCGCTCGCGTGGAGAAATTCCAAATCCACGGCGCAGGCGTTAGCCCCCGTGCCAACCGTCGCGCCGGCGGACGAACCGGCTGACGTTGCGCTGCCAGCCCTGGGCGGTCCCGAAGCGTTTGTCTCCATCCCGCGAGAGATCCAGATCAAGACGAATATCCCCGCCGACAAGCCGCGCTACCAACCCGTCGAATATCGTGTGAAGCGGGGCGATTCGATCTTTGCCATCTCGCAATCGTATAAATTAGAGCCTGAAACCGTTCTGTGGGCAAATTACAATGTCTTGCAGGATGATCCGCACAGCCTAAAGCCGGGACAGGTGTTGGAAATTCCGCCCACGAATGGAATTTATTATCAGGTGAAAGAAAACGATACCTTGGAATCAATTGCCGAGGATTTCGACGCGAATGTGGAAGACATTATCAATTACCCCGGCAACAACATTGACCTGACGGATCCCAAAGTCACCTCCGGTTCGTGGATTATGGTGCCGGGCGGCGAACGGGAATTTGTGCAATGGCTTGTTCCAACCATGGGCACCGGCAACGCCGGTACCGGCAGTTCGCCCACCAATCCAAACGGATGCGCTCCCGGCGCAGTGGGAAGCGGAGGCTTTGTCTGGCCCGCCGATTCGCACTCGCTTTCCGGTAACGATTATTGGAGCGGGCATCTCGGCATTGACATTGCCGCCGGTGAAGGCGCGCCCGTCTACGCGGCGGATAGCGGGGTTGTCACGATGGCGCAAGGCGGATACAACTATGGTTATGGTAATGTTATACAAATAGATCACGGCAACGGATTTTCTACTGTGTATGCCCACTTAAGCGTCATCGGTGTTTCGCCTTGCCAAAGCGTTGGCGCAGGTCAATGGATCGGCTCGGCGGGCAACACCGGCAACTCGCAAGGCGCGCACCTGCATTTTGAAGTGCGCCAAGGCGGCGGCTCCATCAGCCCGTGGTTTGTGTTACCATAAGGTTGCAATGAATCAAGCATCGCTGACTGAACTTCTCTCCCATCTACCGCTCGGTGAAATTCGATATTTTGATTCCATCGGCTCCACGAATGACGAGGCATTGAAGTGGACGCATGAAGGCGCGCGCGATATGTCCATTGTCGTTGCGGATGAACAAACCATGGGGCGCGGCAGGATGGATCGTCCGTGGTTCACACCGCCCGGCACCGCCCTCGCCTTCAGCCTGATCCTCCGCCCCACATTGAATGAAAAGCCGCATCTTTCCAGACTGGTCGGACTCGCCGCGCTTTCCATCACCCAAACGCTTCAAGCCTTCGGCATCTCTCCACAGATCAAATGGCCCAACGATATTTTGTTGAACCAACGCAAAGTAGCTGGCGTGCTGATCGAGCTTGTTTGGTCCGGCGAGGATGTGACCTGCGTTGTGATCGGCGTGGGCGTCAACGTGTTGAAACGCGCCGTCCCCGGCACCGACATCCTTCGTTTTCCCGGTACCAGCCTCGAAGACGCGTTAGGAAATATCATACAGCGTGAAACTTTATTGCGGAACATCCTTTCCGCTTTTGTTGAACTCCGCCCGCAACTCGGCGGCGACTTGATCATGAATAAATGGGGCGAACTGCTCGCCTATCGCGGCAGGCAAGTGAGAGTTGAAATGGGAGGCGATAAAACTGTGGCGGGAAGATTGGAAGGAATCCTCGCCGACGGAAGCCTGCGAATACGCGACGACAATGGCAAATCCGAAACAGTACATTTTGGCGACGTCCGCCTGCGGCCGTTCACTGATATACTTAAAAACAAGGCGCCCAATGTTTGATAACCTGCGCGATTCCGCATCCGACTCTTCGTTCTACGAAGAAGACTCTAACGAACTTTACCGCGAGCCCGCATCGAGATCTGCCGCCGCATCAACACCTCGGCGCAGAGAAACCCGCTTCCTCGGCTTGACCGGGCAACAGAGATTTTTGCTCACGGTCATGTTATTTTTGACGGTCTGCGCGTTCGGGACGCTGGCGATGTTCCTTTTAGGGAAGATGTCGTTGTTCTAAGCAATTGAATTCCAAAATAAAAATCCCGAGAGATGTTCTTTCGGGATTTTTTGATTCCTAGAGAGTAGCTTGAAGTCATATCAAAATGTTGCCCTCTCGAAGGACATCGGGACGATGTGAGCGATAGCGAAGGGTCTCTTCTGCCCAGCAAGAGACTCTTCGGTCGCAAACCCCGCTCCCTCAGAGTGACATGATTCTGATTTCTTGTTATATCAACTGCGGCTGCGGCTCGGTTTTTTCCTCTTCCAACTGCGCGCCTGCCCGCTTCAAGTCCTCCGCGGAGATACGCGCTACCGATGCCACGTAATCGCCATCCTGCGGTTTGATGAGATGAACGCCTTTGGTGGCACGTCCCGCCGTTTTCACAGTTTTGTTCTTGATGCGAATCGTCTGCCCGTTCGCGGTCATGATCGTGAGATCGTCCTCTTTTTGAACCACGCGGGCTGAGACGATCTCTCCGATCTCTTTGATCGCTTTCTGGTCAATGGTGGCAACACCGAACGTAGCGCGTCCCTTCGGTGAATATTCTTTCAATGGAGTTTGTTTTCCGAATCCGCCGCTGGTCACCACGAGCAATGAGCCATCTTTCTCAACCACATCCATGCTGGTGACCGAGTCGCCTTTTTTCAACTTGATGGCGGTCACGCCCGCGGCTTGACGTCCCATCGAGCGGATCTTGGATTCGCTGTAACGAAGCGCTTGCCCGTTTTGGGTGACGAAGATCACTTCATCTTTTCCGCTGGTGACGCGCGCCCAGCCCAATTGGTCGCCGTCCTCTAAGTTGACCGCGATCAAGCCCGAAGGTCGGACCGAAGCGAATTCTTCCATCACCACGCGTTTCACTTTGCCACGCGCGGTCGCCATCACGCAAAATCCATGCGCCGAGAAATCCGAAACGGCGATCGCGGCAGTGACGCGTTCATCCGCGTTCAACGCCAGCACATTCACAAGCGGGATACCTTTAGCGGTTCGGTCCGCATCGGGGATTTGATACACCTTCTCGCTGTACACCTTGCCGCGATCGGAGAAGAATAACATCGTGTCGAGACTGCGCGCGGGGATGAGCGCGACAACTTCATCTTCTTCTTTTGTTTCAAATCCCTTCACACCGCGTCCGCCGCGACTCTGCGAGCGGAACGCCGCCGCCGCAACGCGTTTGATATATCCGCGCTCGGTGAGACTGATAAGCACCGCTTCATCTTGCACGAGGTCGGCTTCGCTGAGTTCCTCTTTTGCTTCTCCTGCAATGCGCGTGCGGCGGTCATCGCCATATTTTTCGGCGAGTTCATTCAAGTCGGTTTGAATGAGCGCGAGAATTTTCTTGGGGTGAGCAAGCAAGTCTTCGAGGTAAGCGATCTGTTCGGCAACTTGTTTATGTTCTTCCTCGATCTTCCAGCGTTCGAGCGCGGCGAGGCGGCGCAATTGCATATCGAGGATCGCCTGCGCTTGCAGGTCGCTCAACTTGAAACGCTTCATCAAGTTCGTTTTTGCAACGTCAGCATCCTGCGATTCACGGATGGTCTTGACGACCGCGTCTAAATTGTTCAGCGCGATCAAATATCCATCAAGGATGTGTTGCCGCGCGCGCGCTTTTGCCAACTCAAAATTCGTGCGGCGGACAATGACCACCTGCCGATGTTCAATGAAAATCTGTAGCGCCCGTTTGAGCGGAAGCGTGCGCGGCTCGCCGTCCACAAGGGCGAGCATTTGCGCGCCGAATGTGGTTTGCAGTGACGTGTATTTGTAGAGTTGGTTCAGCACTTTCTTCGGCTGTGCGCCGCGTTTGAGTTCGATGACGATGCTCATGCCGCGTTGATCGGATTCGTCGCGCAAGTCGGCGATCTGGTCAATTTTGTCGTCGCGCACCAGTTCCGCAATTCGTTCAATCAGTGTGGTCTTGTTGACCTGATACGGAATCTCGGTGATGATGATCTCATGCTTGCCGCCCTTCCCCTCTTCAATGTGCGCCATGCCGCGGACGACGATGCGTCCCTTACCAGTTCCATACGTCGATTCGATCCCCTCGCGCCCGACAATAATTCCGCCTGTCGGGAAGTCTGGTCCCTGCACGAACTTCATCAAATCTCCAACAGGGATGTCATCCATCCTGTCGTGGTTATCAATCAGGTAGTTGATGGCGTTGACCAATTCACGCAAATTATGCGGCGGAATATTAGTCGCCATACCGACCGCGATGCCCGAGGTCCCGTTGAGGAGCATGTTTGGAACTCGCGCTGGCAGAACAAGCGGCTCTTCGAGAGAATCGTCAAAGTTTGGACCGAAATCCACCGTGTCTTTGTCCAGGTCCGCGAGCAGTTCCTCCGCCAGTTTTTGCAGGCGGGCTTCGGTGTAACGCATCGCCGCGGGCGCATCGCCGTCAATCGAACCGAAGTTGCCCTGCCCGTCCACAAGCAGGTAGCGCATGGAGAAATCCTGCGCCATGCGAGCCATCGTTTCATAGACCGCTGAATCGCCGTGCGGGTGATATTTACCGAGCACTTCGCCCACAATGCGGGCGGATTTCTTATGGGAGGAATTGGAGCGGATTCCCAGCTCCTGCATTGCGTACAAAATGCGCCGATGGACGGGTTTCAGCCCGTCGCGGGCGTCGGGGAGGGCGCGCGCCACGATCACGCTCATGGCGTAATCGAGGTACGCCGAGCGCATCTGGGAGTCAATATCTACTTGTTCGATGTTTCCAGCCGGGGTGGTTTCGTCTGCCATTTTGGTCTCGTAGGAAGGGATTTCGGCATAAAAAAGACACGAAGGACGAATTTCTGCGACTCCGCGTCTTAACTAATGAAAGGTCTGCCTTATTTTTCTCTGATTATACCACTGCCCCACCCCAACCCTCCCCAAATTCCGACTGAAGTTCGTCGGAATTTGGGGAGGGTGCCCGCAGGGCGGGAGGGGTCAACAAAAAACCCGCCTCACAGCGGATTTTGGAACTGATTCTGTGCCGAAGGAGGGATTTGAACCCTCAAGAGATTGCTCTCACCACGCCCTGAACGTGGCGCGTCTGCCAGTTCCGCCACTTCGGCTCAAGTGCGGGTGAATTTTATCTCAAAGGCGGGTTTTGTCAACGCATGGAGACCGAAAATCATGTAAGCACCTTCCATTCCGAAACGTGACGAGGTTGGAATCGTATAAAAAATGGAACAAAAATCTGGAGCGCGGCGTTAGTTCACTAGGGCTTGCCTCGTTGTCATGCAATTTCATTTCAGTACTGTTAGGGGATATAACTTTTCAAACTTTACGAGGTTTAATCAGGCATAGAGAGAAAGGAGTTGACCATGTTCGTCATTGCAGTCTTGATCTGTTTGCTCTTGTTCGTGGCTCTCGCGGTCGCGGACCTGCTCGTCTCGAACATCAATTCGGATGAGTTGAGCAACATGGGTGTTGAGAAAAGATCATGAAAGAAGACACCCACATTCCCTAGCCCGATGCGAAATCAAAAGCGCGTCGGGCTGATTTGTTTAAAACGAAAAGACACGGGGCATTCCATCCACAAGGTATAATTGAAAAATAAGGACAGCATGGACATTCAACCCCTCCACACAAAAGTTGACAAAACGATTCAGGTCAATACGGGCGTGATCGTGCTGGAAAACCCAAGCGGGTTTCCGCGCAACGAATCCAATTTGTATTTGCTGAAATCGGACGGAACGATCCATTGGAAAGCGGAGAAGCCCGACGCCAGCACATTCTTCTCCCGCGTCAGGCTGAACGAAGACGGCGAGACATTTTCCGCCTACACGATCCACGGTCACGCCTGCGAATTGGCATTGAGGACAGGGAAGTTGATCAGTTTTACGAGTATTCAATGATCACCGTCCCGTCATTGCGAGCGGAGCGAAGCAATCTCCAACAACGTGACGGGGATTGCTTCGTCGGGCTACGCCCTCCTCGCAATGACGGATAAATAGAAACCACAAATTTAGGAGTCACAATTGAAAATCATCGCATGTATCAAACAAGTCCCAGACTCGGAGGCGAAGATCAAAGCCGAGAATGGGCAGATCAACACAGGCGACTCGCCGCTGGTCATCAACCCATTTGACGAGTACGCGGTGGAAGGCGCGCTTCTGCAAAAGGAAGCGACGAACGGAACCGTCACAGCATTGTGCATCGGACCCGAGTCCGCGAAGGAGGCGTTGAAGCACGCGCTCGCTATGGGCGCGGACGATGCCATCCTCGTCTCAGACCCCGCGCTCAATAATCTCGATACGGTCGGCGCAGCGCGCGTCCTTGCCGCGGCGATCCAAAAGATCGGCGGCGTGGACATGGTCGTGTTCGGACGGCAAACGCTCGACAACGGCTCAGGGCTCACATCCGCGCAGACGGCGCGCGCTTTAGGGTGGTCACTGCTGGGGTTGGCGGGGCAGATCAAAGTGGAGGAAAGAAGCGTGACTGTTGAACGAGTCATCGAAGAGGGCAGGCAAACTGTCAAAGCGAATCTGCCCGCAGTCATCAGCGTTGTGCAAAGCATCGGCGAGCCGCGCTACCCGTCATTCATGGGAATTCGCAAAGCGTCGAAAGCCGAAATCCCCGTGTGGTCGTTGAACGATTTGGGAATCGCCGCGCCCGACGCGATCATCAAACGCAGTGAGTTGATGAACCCGCCCGCGCGCGACACCTCGGTGGAAATTATTTCGGGCGAAAGCCCCGCCGAGATCGCCGAACAACTTGCCGACAAACTCATCGCGGAGAAAGTGTTATGAAAATTTTTGTTTACGTTGATCACTTCAAAGGTGAAGTGCAAGCCACATCATGGGAGGCGTTGGGACTTGCAAAAAGTTTCGGCGCGACGACTGCTTTAGTTTTTGGTTCTGGCGTTGATGATGTGGCGAAAGCCGCGTTGGAATATGGCGCGGATGATGTGCTCGTTGCAGACGACTCTGCTCTTTTGGATTTTCGCGCCGAGACGTACGCTTCGACTCTTTCTGCCATCGCTTCTTCTCGGACCCCCGACCTGATCCTGTTCCCCACAACGACTCGCACCCGCGAGTTCGCCGCCATGTCGGCAGTGGATTTGAACACCAACGTCATCACCGACGCGACAGCCGTCGAAGTGAACGGCGATTCGATCGTTGTCACGCGACCGATCTACGAAGCGAAATTATTCGAGAAAGTAACCGCCTCCGCAAAACCGCAATTGATCACATTGCGCGGACGCGCGTTTCCGAAACCAGAAAAAGTCGCTGGCAAAACTGGAACGATCACAAAAGTGGAAGCAAAGACTGACGCGCTCACAACGGTCGAAGGCTACAGCGTTGCAGAAGTTGGAGTTAGTTTGAATGATGCGGGCATCATCGTCTCGGGCGGACGCGGCGTGTCGAACAACCCGTCCCTTCAACCGCCTGCTGGACTCGATGACAAGCAAGCAGAAATTTGGCGTGCTCATCAGGGATTCAAACTCGTCGGCGAACTCGCATCCACGCTTGGCGGCGCGGTCGGCGCAAGCCGCGCGGCTGTGGACGGGGGCTACATTCCCTACTCGAATCAAGTTGGGCAGACGGGTAAAGTCGTCGCACCTGATGTTTATATCGCTTGCGGAATCTCTGGCGCGATCCAGCATCTCGCGGGAATCCGTTCTGCGAAGATGGTCGTTGCCATCAACAAAGACCCCGACGCGCCGATCTTCAAAGTGGCGCGCTATGGCGTGGTCGGCGACTTGTTCCAGATCGTCCCCGCGTTGACGGAGGCGTTCAAGAAGAAATTGGGCAAATGAATTTGTAATTTGTAGGGGCGAACGGCCGTTCGCCCCTACAAATTTACATTGGGGGGTACTTGTTTACTGTATGTCAAATCGCAGATGTCTTATACAATTCAACATCGAAATCACTTCCCAAGGAGATTCTCATGAAGCGCAGAAGTGTAAAAGGCATCGTTTCGTTTGCCACAGTGATCTTAACCATCCTGGCGTGTAATGTTCCCAGCGGCGCGACAGAAGTCCCTGCGACGGAACCGCCCGCAACGGAATTAGTGACCGTAGTGGACACTGCCACATCCCCCGCCCCTCCTCCTTCGACTGAAATTCCGATCCAGCATCAGGACTTTCCCGTGAGTCTGCCGATCGAGCGAAGCGGTCACGCGGGTGATTACGATTCGTCCGTGACTGCGAACCTGAAAAAAGCGAATGGCGGAGACCGATTCACCTTCGAGCGATTCGAGCGTCCGTTCAACGCGAACACGATGGACATTTACTATCCCGAACTCGATATTGTGGATACGTTTGTCTATCAAGATCGGACATGGCTGTACGGAACAATCCAAGTTGTAGATCGCTCTGCGGTAAACGCATCACCGTACCGCTTCGCGATGGAAATAGACATTGACGCCAACGGTAAAGGCGACATCTTCGTGATGGCATTGAACCCACCCTCCACTGATTGGACGACGAACGGTGTTCAAATTTTTCAGGATACGAACAATGATGTGGGCAATAAAACCGACATGTTCACCGACCCGAACGCAACAGATGGGAATGGCTTTGAAACAATGATCTTCGATCAGGGCAAAGGCGATGACCCCGATGCGGCGTGGGTGCGCGTTTCGCCTGAGAACCCGAACATTGTTGAGTTCGCGGTCAAGCGGACTGTGGTGAACGAAACGTTCGTGTACATGATCAACATGTGGACCGGGCACGGCACGCTCGACCCATCCCTGTTCGATTACAGCGATCACTTCACGCACGATCAGGCTGGAGCGGCAGACCCCGAGTTGCCCAATTTCTATCCGATCAAGGCGGTGTATGAGCTTGATAATTCCTGCCGCATGGCGGTTGGATTTTTCGCCAGAGGCAGTGAGCCCGGACTTTGCCCATTGCAACAAGCGCCGCCCAAAGCGGAAGATCCATCCTGCCAGCCCTCAATGACAGACATCAACTCTTGCTTGCAATACGGCGGCACATGGAACTACACAACCTGTAAGTGCGATATTCCTATAATCCCCTAGACTCAAATTTCAAGAAAATCAGCGACTGGAAAACTCCAGCCGCTGATTTTTCATTCCTTGGGCTTCACCAATCTCCCGCCGAGGATCGCCGCGAGGATCATCAACAACAAAACGATCGACCCGCCGCATATTCCAGCAGCAATAAACGACGCCCCGATGCCTTTGATGGCGATCTCCTCATTCGGCACAACTTTCTGAGTGCCGTCTTCAAACTTGCATGTCCATTCTTCCTGGTGACCTGTCCCGCCTGTCGGACTTGTGGTGACCGGTCCGCGATTATATTCTTCCTGTTCGATGGAAACCGCGCCGGGACAAACTGCCCAGCCTGTCAACTTATCGAACACCGGAGGAATACCGACCAGCATCGCGCCGCCGACAGGCACAACGAAAAAAAGCGACGCGCCCCCGATCAAAAATACCAGCAATGCTCCAATCAACGAACCATGCCAACGTTTCATAGAGTCTCCTTGAACGGGAATGTTTGCGCGCAGAATTATAGCAATAAAAAACGCGCGGAGCGTCTAAGTCTCCGCGCGTTTTCGTTGTTCGTTTCAAATTTAGGCATAGATCGAGACAGGCAATTCAACCTGATAAACCGACGGGAGCAAACTCTCGAACTTTTTCAACGCGGTCCGTAACTGCATCCGCGCGCGGGCGAGGCGGCTCTTCACCGTTCCCACTGGCACACGCGCCACACGCGCGGCTTCGTCATACGACATGCCTTCAATATCCACTAAAATCACCATCAGGCGGTAATCGGGGATCAAACTCCGAATGCAATCTTGCATCACGCGCTGAAGTTCGCGCGATTCTGCCAATTCCTGCGGACCGGCAGTAAGATCGGTCATCCACACTGGGGATTCGATCTCCTCGCCATCGGAATTGAACTGCTCGAGGGGAATCGAATCGTGTCGCTTTGTGCGGCGCAACTCATCGTAACTCGCGTTGACCGCCACGCGCGCCAGCCAACTCTTGAAGGAGCCGCCGCGGAACGAGCGGATATTTTGAAACGCTTGAATGAAAGCGTTCTGCACGGCGTCTTCCGCGCCGCATTCATCCTGAACGATGCGCAATGAGATCCGATACAGCAGGTCTTGATATTTCAACACCAGCAGGTTGAACGCGTCGGGGTCGCCGCGTTGGGCTGTCTCGATCAGCATGGCTTCGGTATCAGCGATGGGTTTCATATCTTTATCATACATCCCCGCTGTTACAAGCCTGTCGCAAAGATGTCACAGTTTTGTGACATCAAGGATTCCGCTACTCTACGCCAATCTTCGCTAATTTTTCATCGTCTCGGCAGGCGCAGGGTGATGACAGTTCCGCGCGGTTCGTTTTGGCTGGAGCGGACGCCTACGCCGCCTCCGTGCAGGACGGCGATCCGGTTGACCAGCGCGAGTCCCAGCCCGCTCCCTTCGGTGCTGCGCGCGTTCGATCCGCGATAGAGTTCCTCAAAAATTTTGGATATATCTTCCGGCGGGATTCCCACTCCCGAATCTGCCACCTCGATGACGATCGATCTGCCGTCTTCGAGCGCGCGCACCTCCACCGAATCATTCGCGGACGTGAACTTGAGCGCGTTTTCGACGAGGTTGTACACTGCCAGCACGAGCAGGTCGCGGTCGCCGGTGATCATGGGGAATGGCGAAGGGATTTTGGGAATCAACAAACTGATGCTGCGCCCTTCGTACGCGGGAATCGTCCGCGCGGCTTCGACGACATCATCGAGCAATTCGGGCACGCTAACTGGGTATCGTTCAATGGGACGTTCATCGAGGTCGGCTAGTTTTCGCAGATCGGTCAACAGGCGCGTCAGGCGTTCCACTGCCCTGCCGGCGTTTTGTCCCGCCTGCGAACGTTCATCCTCCGCCTGCGCCTCCTGTAAATTGACGAGCGCGGCTCTTAACCCCGTGAGCGGATTCTTGATCTCGTGGTCGAGCCTTCGCAGAAATTGGCGGCGTCGTTGTTGCGTCTCTTGCAAGTAATCGGCGTACATCGTCCGCGCTTCCGAAATGTGACGCGAGTCCCAGCGGCGGATGAGCAGAACGATGGCTGTGACCACGAAGCCGAAAAGGAAGGCAACAATGCCGGCGTTGCGGATGGTGATGCCAAAAACGAACCCGGCGATCCCCAAGTCAATGGTAGAAATGATCGGAGAAACGGTTGGGAGAAAGATTTGAACAAGAATGAACAACCCCAAGCCAACCAGCACAGGTACGAGATAAACCCACAAATTTTTCAACCGCCACTTTTTGAATCTGGACATTATCCCTCTCCAAGAACGGGCGCGATGAAACGATAGCCTTCGCTGGGAATCGTTTCGATAAAACGCGGGTCTGCCGGGTCATCGTCTAACGCACGGCGGAGTTCAGCCATGCGCGTGTCTACGGTGCGCGTGCCGGCGGGATATTCCCAGCCCCAAACGGTGTCGAGCAAACGCTCGCGCGAGATCGCTTCGTCGGGATGTGTCATCAAATATTCAAGCACCGAAAATGCTTTAGGCGTGAGTTCAAGCGATTCACCGGAAAGCGATGCGCGGCGGGCGCGGCGGTCAAGGGAAAGATCGTTTGCAATGAGAAGCCATGCCGCCGAAAGGGAACGCTCACCGGGACGCGCGCGCCTCAACACCGCGCGGATACGCGCCAGCAACTCATGCGGATCGAACGGCTTGTTGAGATAATCGTCTGCCCCTTCTTCGAGGGCGAGCGCGCGCTCGGAGGCTTCGCCGACTTGCGTGAGGAGGATCGTCGGCGTCCAAATATTGGACTTGCGAAGACGCCGCAGAGTTTCGCGCCCGTCCATGCGAGGCATGAGAACGTCGAGGATGATCAAGTCGGGGTGATGCGCTTGCGCTTTGTCGAGCGCGGTCATGCCGTCTGAGACGACCAGCACGTGAAAGCCGGCGCGTTCGAGGAACGGCGCGAGGCTGTCTGCGATGGTGGGATCGTCGTCGGCGAGGAGGATGGTGGAGCGGTCGAGGGACATGGGTTAAACGTCCCGCAGGTTTTTTACCAGCACAAAATTGATTCGATTAAACCTGCGGGACGATGAATCACGTTGAGGCTAGAGAAAAGCCCGGTCGGGCGGACCAGGCTTCTCGTCGGAAAGAGGCGAAGCGTCCTATGGAGTGTTCGCAAAGGAGTTGATGATCTGGTTGAAGACAACCGTCTCAGCCACTTTGTCAAAGATCGGCGGAGGGGTGGGCAGGTTGCCGGGGTTCACCGAGCGGAGAACGAAGGCGAGGTTGATGCAGGCGTTGTTTTGCGTGGTGGAAAAACTGAGCCAATCGTAGAACGAGCCCGCCGCGCCTTCTGAGCCTTCTTCTTTGAGGAATTGAATGCCATTGATGGTGACGGTGCTGGACGAGGTTGCCACGCCGTTCGCATATTTACACGTGGCGGCTCCATCGGTAATTGTGACCGTGAGATATTTTTCGCGCAGGTTGGTGTTGGGCGCAAATTGGAAATCGGCGCGCCCGGAATTATCGGTCATGTTTGCAGTGGAGTTGGGCGGAATCTTGACTCCGAATTTGTATTTGCCGTTTTGGAATAAGTTCCATCCACTGAGCGGGTCGGGAGTGGCAGTGAATGTTGGCGATGGCGCGGAACCCGGCGTGGATGTGAACGTGGGCGTGCCGGCGCATGGCAACGGCGAGGTTGGCACCGACAAAGTTTCAGAACGCGAGTTATTTTGCTCGTTGCTTTCCACGACAGTATTTGCCGGGTCTACTGACACGCTGACCGGGTTGCTATAGCCGTTGAAGAAGAGAGTTTTTGTTTCACCGACTGCAAGCCCATTGACGGTTTGTTGCGCGCCGACGATCTGCACGGAGAAATTCCCGGCAGAGGCTTGTCCGCTATTGGTTACGTTCACGCGGACGCCCAACACATCGCCGGTGTTGACGCAACTCTGGTTCGGGAATGAAATGCTCATGCCGCTGATGGTTAGATCGGGAAGGGTGGTACCGCCGGGTCCGCGATAAATATGCGGACCTACCCACAAAGCGCGATCGCCGGTGGCGGGACCAACCGCCAAAGCGGAGAGCGCGAATTTCACATCTTTGCCGGCAAGCGGCGAGAGGTCAACATCCACGTTGAATACTTGTCCTTCGTAGCGTTCGAGGAACGGACCCCAGAATGTGGAAACTTGTCCGGGGGACGATTCGTAATCGAGTCGGAAAGCCACGTAGCACAATGTCGAGCCGCCTTCGCATCCGATGGTCGAGCGGAAGCGGTCACCGGCTTGCACGCGGAAGGCTGGATAAAATCCCTGAATGTATCCGCTCGAAACATTTTGCGGGAAGGTGAGAATCGTTGGGCGTGGATCGGTCGCGCCTGTTTCCAGTTTTGCATTGTTCAACTTCAACACAAAACCGCGCGCGTCGCCATCCGCGCCGGGGCAGGGCAATTGACCTGCGCCGCTGAACCAAGTTGCGTTACATGCTGTGCTGGCAAAATCTAAAGCGGAACCGGGCATGGGCGTGACAGTTGGTCCGCCGCTTGTGGAGGTGGGAGTTGGAGTCTTACTCGGTCCGCCCGGCGTGACGGTGGGACCGGAAACTTTAATATCCACCCACCAGGGTTTGTTGGCTTGCGAGCCAATGCCGAACAACGCGCCGCTGGCATTCTTGAACATCCAGTTGCCGCGATACGAACCGGCGGCGGAAGGCGCGGTCATGTTCACCGAAATATCGATCGTCTGTCCCACTTCCACGTTGCGCGGGAAAGCGGCAGAGGCGGGCGCGCCCATCTGTTCGCCACCGAAGAACGCGAGTTGGTAGGATGTCGTCCATGCGCACGAGCCGACATTCTTCAAACGCCACGTCTTGGTGAACGTTTGACCGGGCGCGTACGTCGTGCCGTCTGGCACGGTCACATCCGCGACGAACTGAACTTTATCGCACGACGAGGGCGGAACAGTTGTCGTAGCCGGTGGAGGCGTCTTCGTCGGTGTGGATGTCGGCGGAGTCCCCGTCACGGTCGGCGGCGGAGGTACGCTTCCACCTCGGACGATGGCTGGGTTGCCCCATAGGGCGCGATCACCCACGGGCGAGCCATACGCGGACATATATAAAACGAATTGAACATTTTTCCCGGCGAGGAAGTCCAAACTGACCGGGCGAACGCTTGCCGGCTTCCTCAGCCCTTCCCACCGTTCGTTGAATTGGAAGATGGTGATCGGGGAATCCGAATCGTTGATCTTATAAGCCAGCCTGAATTGCACGTAACAACTTTTCGCGGAGAGTTCGCATCCCAACTCGGTTTGGAACACGTCGCCTTTTTGAACTGCGAAGGCGGGATACACGGCTTGAATATATCCATTCGTGATGTTCTGCGGCACGACAAGGATGGAAGAGGACGGCGTGGTGTTGTCTTCAAAAACAAAATTTGAGCCGGTCAACGCAAAGCCTTTTGCATCGCCATCGGTGCCGGGGAAGTTCAACGGTCCCGCGAGGCTTGACCATTTGGCTTCGCCGGCTTTCGCGACAAAATCATAGGCAACGTTCGTGGTCGGCGTTCCAACCACATTGATCTCCACCCACCAACTCTTGTTCGCGTTCACGCCAATGCCGAAGAGAGTCCCTTGATCGCTCTTGAACTTCCAATAGCCGATGTAATGACCGGGCGAGTTCGGCGCGGTCATATCCACGCTCACGTCCACGGTTTGACCGGGCGCGATGCCGTTGGCGACGGAGACTGCCGCCACATTGCCCATCTGCGTGCCGGTGTCGAAGACCATGGTCACGTTGTTCCATGCGCATGTGCCGATGTTCCTCAACCGCCACGTCTTCTTGAAAGTTGCGCCCGGCTGGAAGTTCGTCCGGTCAGGGACGGTCACATCCGCTACGAATTGCGCCTGATAACACGTGGCGGCAGACGCGCTCGCGGGATGCGCCGCGGCAGGCACAAGCGACAACACAAGCGCAACCAGCATCATGATCGAAACAGCAGAAAATCGGGATTTCATGGTCTCTCCTCTACTTGTCAAAACGCCCCGCAGGTTTTCATCGAAACCTGACTCACTCGAACCCTGCGAGGCGATGATTACTGACTATACGCCTCTAGTATAACTTTTCTTTAACAAATCTTCAATATCGGCTGGATGACTCTTTTCTCCTCTTATAATACAGCCATGCCACGAACGATCCTTCACCTCGACCTCGATGCGTTCTTCTGCTCCGTCGAAGAGACGCGCAACCCCCAACTTCGCGGCAAAGCCTTCGCAGTGGGAGGCAGACCCGAGGAAAGAGGAGTCGTCGCGTCCTGTTCCTACGCGGCGAGGCGGAACGGAGTCCGCAGTGCGATGCCGATGAGCCAAGCGCTTCGACTCAACCCTGGGCTGATCATCGTTTCAGGGAATCATCGCGCCTACCGCGACGTGTCAAAACAAGTGATGCAGAGACTCCACGACCTCACCGCGCTGGTGGAACAAATTTCGATTGACGAAGCCTTCCTCGATATTTCGGATATTCAGGATGACTCACAACGCCTCGCCCGCGGACTTCAGACTCGCATCCGCGACGAACTGCATCTCCCCTGCTCGATTGGGATCGCGTCAAATAAACTTGTAGCGAAGATCGCTACCGAGGTTGGGAAAGCGCTCGCGCTGAAACGCATCAAAGCCGACGGGTTGGCTGAGCCGCCCAATGCTGTGACAGTTGTCCCGTCTGGAGAGGAAGCGGCGTTTTTGAATCCACTGCCTGCCGATATGCTGTGGGGAGTCGGTCCGAAAACGTCGAAGCGACTCGCCGAGTTGGGCATCCACACGATTGGCGATATTGCGAAATGGCCCGAGAGTGAGTTGATCCGTTTGTTCGGCGAGAATGGGCGCGAGCTTGCGCGTCATGCCAAGGGAATTGATACTCGCGCTGTTGTCACGGAGCGCGAGACGAAATCCATCAGTCAGGAGATCACGTTTTCGCGTGATGTGCGCGACGACAAAATGTTGGAGAAAACGGTGCGCGAGCATTCGGCGGAGGTGGCGCGGCAGTTGCGAAAAAACGAACTGGCAGGCTCGACGATCAAGTTGAAGATCCGCTGGCCCGATTTCACCACGTTGACGCGGCAAAAGACTTTGAATCGTCGCACCGACCAGGAAGATGAAATCACAAAAGCCGCGCTTGAATTATTGAAATCGGTCCGCAAGCCGAATCAACTTGTGCGACTCATCGGCGTCGGCGTGAGTGGACTCGGCGCGCCGATCCGTCAACTCGGCTTGTGGGATGTGGACAACGAGAAGTCGCGCAAACTGCAAGAGGCGGTGGATGTGTTGAGGGAAAAGTATGGCGAGGATGTGATTCAGAAAAATTTGAATGAAAACCTATAACAACCATGTCATTCTGAGCGAAGCGAAGAATCTCTCCTCCCACTGGAAGCCGTCTTGGGCGAAGGAGATTCTTCGCCGCAAAGAACAAGAGCGCGGCTCAGAATGACACAATGAAAGGAGAATGCTATGAAAACACTTGATCTAAAAAAAGAATTCAAATATTTGTACGCGCCTTCTGCGAAGAAAGCGGAAATCGTCAAAGTACCGAAATTGCAATTTGCGATGATTGACGGCGTGATCGAAAAAGGGAAAGAGCCAGGCAACTCGCCCGCCTTCGCCGAAGCGACGCAAGCCTTGTACAGCATTTCGTACACGCTCAAGTTCATGCTCAAGAAACGCAAGACCAACGCAATTGATTATCCCGTGATGCCGCTGGAAGGATTGTGGGGCATACAGGATGTCAATGTCGATGTGGGCAAGAAAGACAATTGGTCTTTCACGTTGATGATCCTGCAACCCGATGTCATCACCAAAGATATTTTCGCGGAGGGCATGGAACAAGTCCGCAAGAAGAAAGGCGACTCGCCCGAATTGTCGAAGGTGCGGTTGAGTCATTTTGAAGAAGGCGTCTGCGCGCAAATGATGCACATCGGACCGTACGCCACCGAACCCGCCACCATCGAGATCATGCGCGCCTTCGCCGCCGAAAACGGCTACCGCGATAACGTCGGACCGAACGGTTTGCATCACGAGATCTATCTCGGCGATCCGCGCAAAGCCAATCCCGCCAAGTTGAAGACGGTGGTGAGGCATCCTTTGAAGAAAACCTAAAACCTTGAACCGCGAAGCGCGCTAAGACCGCGAAGAAAAAAACAAAGCCTTAGCGATCTTCGCGTTCTTAGCGGTGAAAAAATGAACTGCTATTACCACCCCGATAAACCCGCAATTGCCCTCTGCAAATACTGCCAGCGCGGACTATGCTCCGATTGCGCCGCGCAGGCAGGGGATTCGCTCGCGTGCAAGAATCTACACGAGGAACAAGTCCGCGCGATGGAGGCGTTGATGCAGAGGAACATCCTGCAATCGAAACGCGTCGGCTCGGATTATTTGCGGAATACAATTTTTTACGGCTTTGTTGGGATTTTGTTCACCGCGTTTGGCGTGTCCCAACTCAATTGGCTGGGGTTGCAAGCCGTCGTCTACATGATGATCGGGCTCGCGTTGCTTTGGGCGGCAGTGGCGAATTATTTGGAGAGTAGGAAATACAAATAAGTTCGGTGGTTGAGTAGCCCGAGGCGACAGCCGAGGGCGTATCGAAACCACCAGTTAGCAACAGTACTTTTGTTTCATGGTGGTTTCGATACGTCCCACGATGCTTCGACTGCGCTAGCGCTCCACTCAGCACGCGCGGGACTACTCAACCACCGATGTATTATGTTTGCAACCTCCTTCAATCCCGTGCGTATGTCTCCCTAGAAAAAAAAGTGACTGTCACTTCAAAAGTGACAGTCACCTACTCAACGAAAGGAGTACACACATGAACACCACCTACAAACAACTAACTCGAAGCGCGTCCAACCGCATGGTCGCGGGCGTGTGTGCGGGCTTGGGCGAATACCTCGGCATTGACCCAACCATCGTCCGCTTGTTGACCGTGCTGGCGTTTTTCACTGGCTTCGGCGGGATCGTGCTGGTCTACCTGATCATGGCGCTGGTTGTCCCTGAGCAAGTGCAAGTGACGCAGTAATAAAGAATGATCGAAGAGATGACCCGGCTAGGTTGACTCATTTCTTCTTAGAGAGTGTTTTAAAAATGGTCGAGTAAGATTGGAGAATGACCAAATTCAG
>CAYWCN010000007.1:6053-77982 GCA_964456775.1 uncultured Anaerolinea sp. | reverse complement strand
GTTCTTGTTTGCAGAAATACATTCTAAAGTCTAATGGAGCGATAGCGAAGGGTCTCGATTTCAGTCGTAGAGTTGCTTTGCTCCATTTGGTATTACAGAAGAACGAATGAATGAATAAGAATTGATCCGAGCAGAAGGAGAAAAATGTATACATCGAAGTTGTATCGCGAGGAAGATCGAGCGAAAATTATCGAATTTTTGAAACAGAATGAGTTTGCGATTGTGGTGGCGTATGATGGCGAGAAGCCTACAGCGAGTCACTTGTTAGTGGAAGTGTTTGAAGAAGGCGAGCGGATTTTCATCAACGGGCACATGTCGAGGGTGAATCCGTTGTGGAAGACGTTTGAGAAGAATGCGGAAGTATTGACCATCTTTCACGGGCCGCACACGTACATTTCGCCGACTTGGTACAAGCACGTCAATGTGCCGACGTGGAATTATCAGGCGGTGCACGTCTACGGTAAGCCGCGGATTGTCGAAGACTATGGCGAGACGTTTCAAATCCTCAAGGGGCTGACGCGTCGTCACGAAGGAACGAGCCATTACAACCTTGAATCCCTCCCGCAGGATTTTGTTGAAAAGCAGATCAAGGGGGTCGTCGCGTTCCAGATCGAGGTTACGCGGTTCGATGCGAATTACAAGCTCAGCCAGAATCGCGACGATGAGGATTACCAAAATATCGTTGCCAAACTTGAGGAACGAGAGGACGAGATGTCGCACGGGGTGGCGGAGGCGATGAGGGCGCAACGTCCGCTCTGATTCCTCGTCATTGCGAGGATCGCGTAGCCCGACGAAGCAATCCCCTTCACCGTGACGGAGATTGCTTCGCTTCGCTCGCAATGACGGGTGGTCGGATTTTCTATGGTAAAATCTCGCCCGCTATGGTTGAGCCAGAAGAACTGCCAGAGTTTGATTCCTCTCAAGTAACGAGCATTTCGCATGCTGATGTTCAATCTGTCAATGCGGAGTGGGTGCGGATGCACCAAGCCGACGCGGAGATGATCACCGCCGATGAAGTCGAATTACACCAAAGCGCGGCTGGCAACGTGAAGGCGACGCTCGTCCATGCGCGGCAAAGCGCGTTGGGAGCCGTCCAAGCGGAGAATGTGTCGGTGGAGGTGGGCGCGATTGGATTGGTTCAGGCTGAGAAAACGTCGGCGAGCGGGTACACAGCTGTAATCGCGGCGGGAAGCGCAGACGTCCAACACAGCGCGGTCGGCTATTTGGCGGCAAGAGATGTCCATGCCGAAGACGTCCGCACGATCCTTTTGCTGGCGCGAAATGTGCAGGGCAACGTGACCACAACATTTGACACACGCGGCGCGCTGATCGCGGGACTCGTCGGCGGTTTGTTCGGCGGGTTGATGTTGTTGCTGGGACGATTTTTGGTGAGGCGAAGTTAATCGAATGTTTCGCGGCGAATGATGCCGCGTGCAGAAATTTATTTCATAGAGCGAAGGTAATCCGAATCGCAATTTTAGGTGTGCGGACTTAAGTCCGCAGTCCGTTGGGTGAGAGGCGCTCGAAGGAGACAAGATGGAGAAAGTTGTACTAAAAGCGGAAAAGCGCGATGTGGTCGGCAAGCAGGTGAAAGCATTGCGCCGCGAGGGGAAATTGCCTGCGGTGATCTATGGTCGTCATACCGAGCCGGTCAATGTTCTGTTGAATTCGCATGAAGCCTCGCTGGCATTGGGGAAGATCACATCCTCGAGTCTGGTGACGCTGGACGTGGACGGCAAGCAGTACCCCGCATTGGTGCGCGAGAAGCAACGCGATTACATCAAGAACCGTTTACTGCACGTTGATTTCCTCGCGGTCTCTGCCGACGAGAAATTGCGCGCGGCGGTGAGCGTTCACTTTAGCGGCGTGTCTATCGCGGTGAAAGATTACGGCGCGGTGCTGGTGCACAACCTCGAACAGTTGCGCGTGGAATGTTTGCCCGCCGACCTGCCCGAACGCATCGAAGTGGACATTTCCGTCCTCGGCAAGATCGGCGACGGCGTGCGCGTGAAGGACATTCAAATTTCGGACAAGGTCCGTCTGCTCGACGATGCGGAAACGATGATCGTTGTGGCGACGATGCCGAAGGTCGAAGAAGAAGCGGCTCCTGTCGCTGGCGCGGAAGGCGCAGTTGCGGCGGCAGTCACACCGACCGAGCCCGAACTCTCAGTGGAACGCGGCAAGAAGGAAGAAGAAGATTCCGACGAGAAGAAGAAATAAATTTCTTCGCAAAGAAAACTCCCCGATTTTTTCGGGGAGTTTTTGATTCGAATAAATGAACCGCGAAGCCCGCTAAGAACGCGAAGACATTTTTCTTTGCGACCTTTGCGCGCTTAGCGGTGAATTGTTTTCACAGACCCAGCACTTTCAGGAAGTCGACTGTCATGCGCGCCGTGGCGCCCCAGAGTAATTCGCCGTCGTAGGGATGATAGGCGATGAGAGACCGCGTCGTGTTCGGACGTTCGAACTGCCACCGGTTGGATGCCTCTGCCAGCCACCCCAGCGGGATCGTAAACACGCGCGCCACTTCATCCTCTCCTACGCAGAAGACGTTGGGCCACTTCATCACACCGACAACCGGTGTGACTCGAAAATAAGAGATCGTGATGAGATTTGCCATTCTTCCCAAGATATTTACATCGCGAGATTGAATCCCAATTTCCTCTTCCACTTCGCGCAACGCGGTTTGTTCGGGAGTCGATTCGCCCTCATCGCACGCGCCGCCTGGAAATGAGACTTGTCCTTTATGCGATTCAACTTTGTCCGTTCGACGCGTGAAGAGGATATGCCACTCGTTTTCCTGCATCACAAGCGGAATCAGCACCGCCGCGCATTTGAGTTGTGAATCGTTGAGGACATCAATCTCTGCGTAACCATCGGAGGACGGTCCCGCCGAGGCGAGGGCTTGTTGTAATCGTTGGGAGATGAATTGTTCGGTGAGATCCATTTGAAACTGTAGGGGCGAATGGCCATTCGCCCCTACGAAGACGATCAACCCTCTTCCCGCACAGGACTCCCGCAATAACCGCACTCGGCAGTGACATCATCCAGCCAATCCACTTCATCGGGTCGCAGCGCCGCGCCGCACTGCGGACAGTGAGTCGGCAAGATCGGTTTTTTGGCTTTTGGGATAACCGTTTCAAATTCGGGCGCGGATGGGGAGATCGTTGTGAGCCACGATTCAATTTCGGCGGCTTCGTTCGTCAGCCCACGCGATCTTAGTTCGTCGAGCACGCGCGTTTTCATGTTCATCAATCGCTGAAATTGCTGGCGTTCCGCAAGAAGCGACAGTCCGCGTTTGATGGAGGGGATTCCCAATGCGGTTTGACCGGCGAGAACGCGCGCTCGTCCTGCCTGCAAATGGAAGAGCGGAGCGCGCGGTCCGCCCCGGGCGTCGGCTCCTTCGGCGATCCGCTCGAAGAGTTCGGCGGCGCGTCCGAATTCACCTTTGTCGAAGGCGAGGTTGGCTTCCTGCAAAATAGGCGGGACTTCGCGTGCAAATCTTTTGCGTGCCTGACGGCGGAATGCTCGGCGCATTATTTATCTCCTTCTGAAATCTCATCATTAAGTTCCTTCCCGCGCGGATCGGCGTTTGGCTCGATCTTGCGCGCGAAGGCGAGGAACCCCGTGTGCGCGATCATGCGGTCGGTGGGACGCAGGCGCGAGGGCTCGGGTTTGTAGTATCTCAACAGAATTTCACACACTTCGATAAATGCAAAATTATTCTGGCGCAAGGCTTGCAAGACTTTCTCCACTTGATTGAAGGTCGGCATCAGGCAACAGAGGAATCCGCCGGGCTTGAGCGCCGCGCGGACTTGCGCGATGTAGTCGTACGGATTCGGCACGTCGAGGAAGAACGAGTCGGCGTCGGTTTCGTCGAAGCCCTCCGCGATGTCGCGCAGTTTGAAGTCGACGCGAGAGGCGAGCCCGAAGCGTTTGATATTCTTGACGGCGAGATTCTGCGTATCGGGTTTGATCTCGTACGAGATGACGCGTCCCTCGTTGCCGACAGCATACGCGAGCGCGGTCGTCATCGAGCCGGAGCCGGAACCGGCTTCCATCACTTTTTGACCGGGTCCCACGCCCATCGTCACAAGGATGAAGCCGATGTCTTTCGGGTACATGATCTGCGTGGTGCGCGGCAGGTTGGTGAGCAGGTCTGCGAGCGAGGGTTGCAGGAGGAAGAACGGCGCGCCGAGGTGACTGAACACCTGTGTGCCCCATGTCTTGCCGATCAAGTCGTCGTGCTGCAAGATGCCGCGATGCGTTTCGAACTTTGCGCCAGCCTCGAGGGTGAGGATGAAATGTTTGTGCCGCAAGCCGACGAGTTGGATCAGGTCGCCGTCGCGCACGGTGGATATGTAAGTGTTGAAGGGCATGAGGTTATCTTATCACGATTGATTTTATTAGGACTTACGCAAAACCTAAAAACCAAGCCGCGAATTACGCGAATTTCCGCTAATTTCTAAAAATTCGCGGCAAAAGGTTTTCGATCTGCGTAAATCATGTTTATTTCTCTTCGATCTCAACGCTCAACAACGTGTCTCCCGGCGGTAGCTCTGCTCCGGGCTGCGGATCGCGCGGAGTGAGCGAGGCAAGCACATCCATGCCGCTGATGACCTGTCCGAAGATCGTGTATTGACCATCGAACTGTGACGCCGGCGCGTAAGTGATGAAGAATTGACTTCCGCTTGTATCGGGCCCAGAGTTGACCATCGCCACAATGCCGGGGCGGCTGAATTTCAATGAGGGAAGGATCTCGGTGATCACGTAGTAACCGGGGTTGCCCTTGCCTGTGCCGCTGGGGTCGCCGGTCTGCGCAAATACATTGGGGATGACGCGATGGAATGTGATGTTGTCGTACCATCCATTTTGCGCGAGGAAGATGAACGAGTTCACCGTCGCGGGCGCTTTATCTGCGAACAACTCGACGATAATGTCGCCTTTGTCCGTGTGCAGTGTGGCATGATATTTTTTATTCGCGTCCACAGTATATGGTGGGCAAGTGGTGAACTGACGTTTGCCGAACAGGATCAACGCGACAATGTCTTTGAAACTCCCAAGGTCGCGCGGACCGGTGTAGATCTGTCCGTTGATGAGGATGAGCGGCGTGCCGGGGATTCCGATTCGATTTCCCTCGTCCACATACTTTTGGACTTTGGCGGCGGTCTCTTCGCTGTTGAGATCTGATTCGAACTGGTCAACATTGAGTCCCAGCCCGGCGGCTTGCGCGGTGAGCCATTGCTTGAAATCGTCGGGGAGGAGTTGAACCCAGTTGTCATGTTTCGCGTACAGCAGATCGTTCATCTCCCAGAATTTTCCTTGCGTGTTCGCGGCTTCGGCGGCTTGCAAAGCGAGCGCGGACTTGTCGAAGATATCTTTCAATGGAAACGGACGATAGACAACGCGCACATCGTCCGGGTATTCGGCGAGCAGTTGATTCGTCACATCCACGAAGAATACACTGCGATTGTCCTGATAATCCACGTAGGTAGTGATCGTAACCGACGGAGTCTCCGCGCCGCGAGCGTGATCGTCCACGCTTTCGGGAGGAAACAGCGACGGCTCTTCTGGTCCCGGCGTGGGTTCGAGTTCAAGCGTTGTGCAGATGGGCGCTTGTGTGGGGAAGATGAGTTTTGGAGTCGGCGCCATCGCGCTTGACGTGGATGTGGGAGTGGGCGCGGGGGAACAGGCGAAGAGGAATGAAGAAAGAAGAACGATGAAAGAAAAAATTTTGCTGGTCACTTTGTTGTCGCCTCTTTCAGTTCATCGAACGAGGTCATGGATGCGATGGTGTTGACGAAGTCGGCGAGCGAGTCGCTTTGCTCGCGCAACTTTCGCACGGCGGGTCCGACGGGGTCTTCGCCTGCCGCGCCGCCGGGCGTATCGGCGTAGGCGCCATAAAACGCGAAGTATGCCTGATTCAATTTTCGGATCAAGTAGCCGTTCTGCCAAAAGAATTGACGCCGCTGTTCCATGTACTCTTCGGCTTCTTGAGTCTTGCCTTGCGCGAGCAATTCATCGGCATGGACGCGCGTGGTGTGCATCTCTTTGTTGAAGTCGAACGGCGGCGCGTCATTGAATCCGCTTGAAGGGAGGGGACTGAATCTGAATGCGACCCAGTCATCCCGTCGAGTGGAAGCGTTTTCACTTGTCGGTGAAGCCGCAAGTTCGGGATAAAATTTTTGAATCACATACGTCCCAATTTCAGTCCCCGCGATAGACGCGGTGGTCTCGTTCATCGTGCGAAGTTCGGGCGTTGTGCTGTAATTGAGTCCAAGCGGGCGCAGGTTGAGATAGTTGTGCGTCCACTCGTGTCCGATCGTTTCCAACAGCCAGCGCAGATTCGTCGTCTCGGTCACCATCGTGGGATAGACGCCGATGCCGCCGGTTGGCACGATCAATGTGGATACGTCGAGCGACTCGGCGACTCGATCCTCGACGGCGATCTGGTCATCCAGCGACAGCGTGGGCAACAGGGAAATATTCCCGGATTGCTGGATGATGCCGCGCGGCGAGATGATGAGCGCGAGCGGAGTTGGCGTGGTGTGATACAGCACCGGCGGGACGGGTTGCCCGCCCGTTGTGAGATTCAATTCGGCGAGCGTTTCTGTGATCTGACTTTGGAACACCGCTTCGGCAAGCGGCGCGAGTAATTTTTGTCTTTCGATCAATTCATCGCGTTGTTCGCGCAAGAACGCGCTCGTGGACTCTTTGTCTTTGACGTTCGGGTCTGCGAAGACGCGCTCGATCTGAGAATTGATCTGCATGAGACGTTGTGTCGTCCGCAAATATTCGAAGACGATCTGTTTGTTCGTTTCGCGGTCGAAGAGTTGAGGCAAGCCGATGACGTTCTGTTCGACCTTGAGCCAACTCGCGTCCCAGACCCAGGTTGGATAGTCGAACTCAATTCCTCGCGTGAAGACGCGCGCACGGTCGGCTTGACCGGTGAGGCGCGGCGTGGAGCCTGTGGCGGTGACGAGGACGAAGATGATGACCGAAATGAAATCTGCGATGCGGAAGAAGCGATAGATCATGGCAAAATTATATCAGCAGGGATTTTTCGTGAAATTCTAGATTGACTTTGCAAAATTACTTTCCTTGCTGAACGAAGCGTCCTTCGACTGCGTTCGTCGCAACTTGCGCTCCTCACTCCGCTCAGGACGGAATTGCTTTGCGACAATCCAATGCCTGAATCGTATTTCAACTGTGTAAGATTTGGATGAGCCTTTCTCATCTGTTCACCGTCAATTCATATTTGTCGAGTAGAATCTCGTGGCTATCGAGCTATTTACGGAGGATCTCAAATGAAAGAATTTTTCAGAAAAAGAAAATGGTGGCTGTTTTTCCTGCTGATCGCGGGCATTGCCGTTGCCGCGTTCGTGGTTCGGAATCGCGCGAACGCAGACACGACCAGCCAATATCAGACCGACACCATCAAGCGCGGCGATCTCACCGCCACCATCGGCGCGACCGGGTCCGTGCGCGCGAAACAATCTGCCACATTGGTCTGGCAGGTGGCTGGCACGGTGGATGTGGTCAACGTGAAGGTGGGCGACAATATCCCCGCCGATTTTGTGCTGGCGTATTTGCAAAAGACCTCGCTCCCGCAAAGTGTGATCCTTGCCGAGGCAGATCTCGCCAGCGCGCAACAGTCGTTGGATGAATTGCTCAATTCGAATACCGCGCTCGCTCAATCGGTGCTTACCTTGCGCGACGCGCAGAAGGCTTACGATAAATCCTATAACTGGCGTCAGCAATTGAACGGACGATACCGCATCAAAGAAATTATTTACAAGACCATCGGCGGCCGCAAAGTGCCGGTGCTAAAAGAATACATGGGCTATGCCAGCGAAGCCACCAAGAAAAAAGCGGATGAAGACCTCGCGCTCGCAAAAGCCAAACTGGATGACGCCCAGCGCGAGTATGATCGTCTCGCCGGTGGGAACGTGGTGGAGATCGCCGCCGCGCAAGCCCGCGTGAATGCGGCTCAAGCGACCATCAATCTGGCTCGCCTTACCTCGCCTTTTGCCGCCACTGTGACCGAATCGATTCCTCTGCCGGGCGATCAAGTTGCCGCGGGCGCATCCGCATTCCGATTGGATGACCTCACGAGCCTGCTGGTGGATGTCGAAGTCTCGGAAGTGGACATCAACAGCGTGGTCATGGGGCAGAAAGCCACGTTGTCGTTCGATGCGATTCTGGATCGAACATATCACGGCGAGGTTGTGCAAGTTGCGCAAGCCGGGACAGATGCCGGCGGCGTGGTCAACTTCACGGTGACCGTCGAATTGACCGATGCCGATCAACTTGTAAAACCCGGCATGACTGCCGCAGTGAGCATTATCGTCAAGGAACTCGCGGATATGCCTCTCGTGCCGAACCGCGCCGTCCGCTTGGTGGATGGACAGCGCGTGGTCTATCTGCTGAAAGATGGATTGCCGGTCAAGACCGAGATCAATCTCGGAGCGTCGGGTGACACGGTCAGCGTGATCGCGGGCGGAGACGTGCAAGAGGGCGATGTTGTGATCTTGAACCCTCCGCTTGAATTCTCCGGGCCGGGTGGAGGACCAGGCGGCGGACCCGGGAATTGATTCACATGAACAATGTTATCGAAGCGCGCGAACTTCGCAAAATATACAAAATGGGTGAAATGGAAGTGGAGGCTTTGCGCGGCGTATCTTTTGAGATTCAACGTGGCGAAGTGGTTTCCATTATGGGACCTTCGGGTTCCGGTAAATCCACCTTGATGAACACGCTTGGATGTTTAGACCGCCCCACCTCCGGCGAATACGTGCTGGACGGTGAGCCGGTCGCCTCGCTCAACGACGATCAACTGGCGAATATCCGCAACCGCAAAGTTGGTTTCGTCTTCCAGAGTTTCAATTTGCTCTCGCGTCAAACCGCCATCACGAACGTGGAACTTCCTCTGCGCTATTCGGGCAACACGAATGGACGACGCCAACGCGCGATGGACGCGCTCAAAGCCGTTGGACTCGAAGACCGCATGACGCATCGTCCCACTGAGCTCTCCGGCGGACAGCAACAGCGCGTGGCAATTGCGCGCGCCATCGTCAACAATCCCGCCATCATCATGGCGGATGAGCCGACGGGCAACCTCGATTCCAAAGTGGGCAAAGAGATCATGAATCTTTTGCTTAACTTGAACAAAGAAAGCGGCACAACTTTGATCATCGTCACGCACGATCCGACGATTGCCGAACAGACTCAACGAGTCATCCGTCTGCGCGACGGCGTATTGGACGGAGCGCAATGAGCATCGCCCAAGCCTTCTTCGAGGCGCTCGAATCGATCAGCGGGAACAAGCTGAGGTCCGGTCTGACCGTGCTGGGGATCGTGATAGGCGTCGCGGCTGTGATCGCTATGTTAGCAGTCGGACGCGGCGCGGAGTCATCCATCACCGGTTCGATCAGCGGCATCGGCACGAATCTGTTATTCGTCTTCCGAGGCAGTCCGGATAATTCGGTCCGCAATTCGCGCCCCATCACATTGGCAGACGCCGAAGCGATAGCCGACCCGTTCGCCGCGCCGTCGGTTGCGGCGGTGGCTCCGCTCTTGCAAGCCAACCGCGAGATTTCCTATGGCGGCGAACGCGACACGGTTGAGATAGACGGCATCACGCCGGAATATTTTTCCGTGCGCAATTACGAATTGACCGAGGGCGAATTTATCACGGAAGAACACTTGCTCGGTCGCGCATCGGTCGCGTTGATCGGACCCGAAGCGGCGGATACGTTGTTCGGCAGGCACGACGGCATCACCGGCGAAACGATCCGCATTGACGGTCAACCGTTCCGCATTTTGGGCGTGCTTGCCTCCAAAGGCGGCGGCGCGTTCGGCAGTGAAGATAATGTGGTGCTGATCCCTTTCAGTTCGGCGCAAGCGCGATTGATCAAACGAAGCACGCGCGATCAAGTGGACATGCTTCTCGTGCAAGCCGTGAGCGGCGACGCGGTGTTAATGGCGACCGAGGAGATCTCGCAAATTCTTCGTCAGCGTCATCGCACGCCCGTCGGCGCGGATGATTTCACCGTATTCACACAACAAGACTTGCTCGCCACGTTTCAATCCATCACAGGAATCCTCACGATATTTTTAGGAGGCATCGCGGGGATTTCCCTGCTGGTGGGCGGCATCGGCATTATGAACATCATGCTGGTGTCGGTCACGGAACGCACGCGCGAGATCGGTCTGCGCAAAGCGTTGGGCGCGCGCAAACGCGATATCCTGATCCAATTCCTCACCGAGTCGTCGCTGTTGAGTCTCATCGGCGGCATCATCGGCATTTTGTTCGGCTGGCTGATCTCGTTTGCGGTCGGTCAGATCGCCGCGGCAAACGGCACGGCGTTTCTTCCCATCGTCGGCGCGGACGCGGTTGCCCTCGCCACCATTTTCTCTGCGGCGGTGGGTTTGTTCTTCGGCATCTACCCCGCGAACCGCGCGGCGAATCTCGAACCTGTCGAAGCGTTGCGATATGAATAACTCGCGTTCGTGCGGCAGTTCAACTGCCGCACGAACAATGTTGCCTGCGTGATAAAATCACTCCATGCCAAATTTCAACATTCTCATCACAGACGGACTCGACGAAAGCGGAAAATCCATTTTGCGCGCGCAAGCGGATGTGGATGACCGCAAAGATATTTCAGCGGATGACCTGCTCAGAGCGATTCCCGATGTTGACGGACTCATCGTTCGCGGTCGGACAAAGGTGACTGCCTCGCTCATGGACGCCGCTTCACGCCTGAAAGTGATCGGCCGCGCCGGCGTCGGCGTGGACAACATTGACCTCGAAGCCGCGAAGAAGCACAACATCACCGTCGTCAACGCGCCGATGTCCACCTCGCTGGCGGTCGCCGAATTAACCTTCGGACTCTTGCTCACTCTCGCGCGCGAAATCCCTCGCGCAGATGCCGGCATGAAACAAGGCAAATGGTTGAAGAAAGAACTCGAAGGCGTCGAGTTGAATGGCAAGACCCTCGGCTTGATCGGCTTTGGCAGAATCGGCGTGGAAGTCGGCAAGCGCGCCTCCGCGTTCGGCATGAACGTTATTGCCTATGATCCGTTGATCTCGGAAGACGACATCAAACAACGCGGCGCGGAGCCGGTCTCCATTCAAGACTTATACGCGTGGTCTGATTTCATCTCGCTTCATCTTCCGCTCACCGTGCAAACCCGCGACATGATCGGCAAACTCGCATTCTCTGAGATGAAAGACGGCGTGCGACTCGTCTGCGCGGCGCGCGGCGGGATCATTGATGAGTCCGCGCTGGTCGCCGCGTTGAACAGCGGAAAGGTCGCTGGCGCGGCGTTGGATGTTTTCGGGGTGGAACCGCCCGGGGTAACTGAAGCAGTTTCCCATCCGCGCGTGATCGCTACTCCGCACATCGGCGCGCAGACGGCAGAAGCGCAATCCCGCGCGTCGGAAGATATCGCGAATGAAGTGTTGTCCGCATTGCAGGGAAAATCACTTCGTTGGAAGGTTAACTAATCTACCATGTCGTTGCGAGGGCAGTGATCTTCTGCCCGAAGCAATCTCCCGCATTGTGTTGGGGATTGCTTCGTCGCCACTCTGTGGCTCCTCGCAATGACGAAAATATACAGGAGAAACTATGTCTGAAAAATTAGATCAACTGAAAGCAATTCTCGGTGAAGTGTCTGACCTGGGTCGAGCCATGGCAGTGTTGGGCTGGGATCAGCAAGTGAACATGCCTCCTGCGGGCGGCGAAGCGCGCGGACAACAGCTTGGCACGCTCGGCAAACTCGCGCAGGAAAAATTCATCGCCGATGAAGTGGGCACACTGCTCGACGATTTGAAAGGCGACTTTGACGCCGCCTCCGATGAAGCCGCGATGATCCGCGTTGCCAAACGGAATTACGACAAGGCAAAGCGCGTGCCGCCTTCGTTTGTCGTTGAGCAAGCGGTGGTCACGTCCAAAGCCTTTGAGGCGTGGGTGGAGGCAAAAGGCAAATCGGATTACTCGATCTTCCAGCCGCACCTTGAAAAAGTTCTTGAGTTGACGCATAAGTTCATCTCGTTTCATCCCAAGGCAGATCATCCGTACGATACGTTGCTGGATGAATTCGAGCCCGGTATGAAGACCGCCGACGTAAAAGCCATCTTCGATGAACTGCGGCCGCAACAAGTGAAGTTGATTCAAGCCATCGCGGCAAGCAAACAAGTGAAAGACGATTTCCTGCACAAGAAATATAACGAGAAAAAATTGTGGGACTTCAGCGAGGAGATCGTCAAGCAGTTCGGTTATGACTTCAGCCGCGGCAGGCAGGATAAAGCGCCGCATCCATTCCAGACCTCGTTCAGCATCAACGATGTGCGCATCACGAATCGCTTCGAAGCCGATAACCCGCTCGCTACATTGTTCAGCGCCATGCACGAATCGGGTCACGCCATGTATGAGCAGGGCGTCAATCCCGCGTACGAACGCACTCCGCTCGAAGGCGGCACGTCGCTCGCCATCCACGAATCGCAATCGCGCATGTGGGAAAATCTCGTCGGGCGTTCGCTTCCATTCTGGGAATATTTTTATCCCAAACTGAAGAAGAACTTCGCTTCTCAACTCGGAAACGTGAATCTCAAAACATTCCACAAAGGTATCAACAAAGTGGAGCCGTCGCTCATCCGCGTCAACGCCGACGAAGCGACGTACAATTTGCACATCATGCTCCGCCTCGAGTTGGAGATCGCCATGATCGAAGGCAAGGTCAATTTGAAAGACCTGCCCGAAATTTGGAATACAAAGATGCGCGAATATCTCGGCATCACGCCTCCGAACGATGCCAAAGGCGTCTTGCAGGATATTCACTGGTCGGGCGGCGGGTTCGGATATTTCTCCACGTACGCGCTGGGCAATCTCGTGTCGGCGCAGTTGTGGGAGAAGATCAACAAAGACATCAAAGGTTTGGACGACAAGGTCCGCAAGGGCGATTTCAGCGAACTGCTCGGCTGGCTTCACAAGAACATTCACCAGTTCGGTCAAAAGTTCGAATCGCAGACCCTCATGCAAAACGTGACCGGCTCCAAGATCGCGCCCGCGCCATACGTCCGCTATTTGAACAAGAAATACGGCGAGATTTACGGGTTGTAAAATTTTCCACCCAAACCGTCCCGCAGGTTGCGTTCGCAAACTTCTTTGACAGAAGAAACCTGCGGGACGTTTCTTTGTCAGATTGATGAAACGACTCCTCTTACTCGCCTCTCTCCTCGGACTTTTGGCTGGTTGCGCCGCTCCGGCTTCGAACCCCATCCCGACAGCGATTCCGCCGGAGTTCCTGCCAACCATCATCGCACAGACGGCAGAGTCCGCGAACCAAGCCGCGACGGAAACATCCGCCGCGTTGTCCGCGCTGGTGACGCCGACGCGAACGCTCAGGCCAACCTCCACGTTTACGCCCGCGCCGACGTTTACTTTCACGTCCATTCCCGGTCACAAACAATCCGCGATCAAGATCACCTCGCCCGGACCGATGTCCAAGATCGTTTCGCCGATCACCTTGAAAATGGATATCGCCACCGGCGCCAGCAAGATCGTGCAAGTAGATTTATATGGCGAGGACGGACGATTGCTCACGCGCACGCTCAAGCGCAATGTGCCGTCCTCCACGCGAGGTTATCCGCAGACGATTCAGATCGCCTTCGAGATTCGAGCCGCGTCTGAGTTGGGCAGACTCTCCGTCAGCACACAGGACGAGTTCGGGCGCATACAGTCGCTGTATTCCATCCGCCTGATCCTTCTTTCCTCTGGCGTGAACGAACTTACCACACCGGGGAATCCCTCTGAACCGATCAAAGTGTTCAACCCTCTGCCGAAAGAAACTCCCTCCGGCGGGATTCTCAACCTGCGCATGGATCTATGGCCCTTCAACTTGAAGCCGGTCATCGTCGAATTAATTGACCCGCAGGGGAAGGTGTTGGGTTCGCGCATGATCGCGGTGGATCATCTTGATCCGCAATTGGTCGAGACGACGATTCCCTACGACATTACCGAGCCTGTCTCCGCGCGGCTGACGATTCGACAATCGGATGACCGCATCCTTGGATTGTTTTATTTATACAGCCAGGAAGTTCTGCTCGACCCATAACTTGAGGATTGGCGCCTGCAGTGTGTAAAGCCACAGAGCGCACAGAGATTTTGAGATTTTCTCGCTATGGTCTCAGTGATCTCTGTGGCGAAGAGAACTTTTACACATTGGTTTCGCCGCTCCATAACTTGCGGAAATAAAACGGAATGGTATAATGCTCACGCTTTTCGGGGTGTGGCTCAGACCGGTAGAGCGCACGGTTCGGGTCCGTGAGGTCCCGAGTTCAAATCTCGGCACCCCGACAAACCGAAAGAAGACTCCCTACCCGAGGGAGTCTTTTGTTTTCTGGAATTGCCAGCGCGTTGCTTGATTGATACAATTTCACCGAGATGACAGAATCCAACGCACTTCGTTTAGATCAAATTCTCTATCAACTTGGCGAGGCGGGGAAGAGGCTTTACGAGATGAATGCCGCCGAAGGCGCGGCGGGAAACATTTCAGTTTGCCTGCGCACGGCTCAGGACATGGATGCGTTTTTCCCACAAGTTGAACCAATGGAATTGCCGTATCACTCGCCTGAGCTGGCGGGAATGATGGTTATTGTTTCCGGTTCGGGCAGGCGTTTGCGCGACATTGCCGAGGCTCCGCTGGCGAATCTGGCTTGTGTCATTGTCGAGCCGGGCGGACGCAATGGAAAATTATTCACCTCGCCCCAGCGCCAATTCCAGCGCGTGACGAGCGAGTTCAATTCCCATTTAGGCGTCCACGCGGACCGGATGCGGGACGGAAAAGTTTCCCTGCACGCGGTTTTGCACGCCCAGCCGATCTACCTCACCTCCCTCAGCCACCGCGCGGAGTTTCAGGATGAGAAAGCGCTCAACCGCCGCCTCCTGCGCTGGCAACCGGAGACCATCGCCAACATGCCCGAGGGAATCGGCGCGCTTCCCTTCCTCATGCCGGGATCCGCTCAACTGGTGGTGGAGACCAAACTTGCCCTGCGAACGCACCGGATCGTCGTCTGGGCGCGGCATGGGGTGATGGCGCGGGCGGATGAGTCCATCTTCCACGCCCTCGACCTGATCGAATACGCTGAAACGGCGGCTCACTACGAGACGCTCAACCTGCTGACCGGCGGCGGAGACGGTCTCAGCCCCGAGGAAATCCGCGAAATTACCGGTTTTTGGAAGATCAAGCAGGATATTTTCTGAAAGTCGCTTCAAGAAACCCAATGTCTGTACACGGAACGCACGGACAGCACGGAACTCTCCGTGAAAAAAACGGAAAAACTCCGTTCAATCCGTGGAATCCGTGTACAAAGAGCCTGAAACCTTGGACTTTGAGAAAGCCATGGTGGGAGGTTTTCAATTGCTTGCGTTCACGGGCGTTTGAGTCTATACTCTCGACAAATCCCGCAGCAAGGAGCGAACCATGGCTACCGTACTCGACATGATCCGCAAAAAAGGGAACGAGGTCTACTCGATTCCCTCCGACGCCAGTGTGCTGGATGCAATGAAGTTAATGGCGAAACACAACATTGGCGCCGTGCTCGTGATGGAGGGCGGCGAGGTGCGGGGAATTTTGTCCGAGCGCGACTGCGCGCGTAAGGTTGACCTGGCGGGGAAAACGGCGAAAGATACAAGCGTCAGCCAGATCATGACCAGCAAAGTGATCGGTATTCAAGCCAATGACGATCTGGAAGCGTGCATGAGCCTGATGCTCGACAAGAACATCCGCCACCTGCCCGCGTATGATGGAAATACACTATTAGGGTTGATCTCAGTGCGGGATGTCTTGCGCGAAGTGGTGGAAGTGCAAAGATCCATGATCTCACAGTTGGAACATTACATTACAGGCGGCGGTCGCTAAGCATGATTCTCCCCGAGTGGACGATCACAGAACTTCGGCAAAAATTGGATTCGGGCGAGTTGACCGCGCGTCAGCTTGCCGAGTTGTATTTGGGTCGCATCGAAGCGGTGGACAAGGATGGTCCGCATGTGAATTCGATCATCGAGATCAACCCCGATGCAATTGACATTGCCGGCAAATTGGACGCCGAACGAAAGAAGAAAAAAGCGCGGGGGGCGCTGCACGGCATTCCGATTCTCCTCAAAGATAACATTGACACGCATGACCGCATGCAGACGACTGCCGGCTCGCTTGCGCTTGAAGGCAACTATGCCGCGCGGGACGCGTTCATCGTGAAACAGCTTCGCAAGGCGGGCGCGGTGATCCTCGGCAAAACAAATTTGAGCGAGTGGGCGAACTTCCGCGGGAAACGTTCGGTCAGCGGATGGTCTTCACGCGGCGGCTTGACTCGCAATCCGTACGCCTTGGATCGCTCCGCGTGCGGTTCCTCCTCCGGGTCGGGCGCGGCAATTGCGGCGAATTTATCCGTCGGGGCGGTCGGCACCGAAACCGACGGCTCGATCATCTGTCCCGCGCAGACGAACGGTATTGTTGGAATCAAACCGACGTTGGGATTGTTGAGCCGAAGCGGAATCATTCCCATCGCGCACAGCCAGGATACGCCGGGTCCCATGACGCGCACGGTTGCCGACGCCGCGCTTCTGCTTGGGGCGATGACCGGAGTTGACGCTGGCGACCCAGCCACACGTCCGAGTAAGAAGCGGGGTTTGTCCAATTACGCAAAGTCTTTGGATCTCGATGGACTCAAAGGCGCGCGTATCGGAGTCGCGCGAAATATGGCGGGGACGAATCCGCGCATCCTGAAAATTTTTGAAACGTGTCTCGATGCGATGAAGCATCTCGGCGCGGCGCTCGTTGATCCCGCGGATGTGAAGTATTTCGACAAGTTCAGCGACAGCGAAATGGAAGTGTTGCACTACGAGTTCAAAGCGGACCTGAACGCGTATTTGAAATCGCTGGATGCGAATGTGCGCGTGCACTCAATGGAAGATGTGATCAAGTTCAACGAGGAGAACAGCGACCAGACGATGCCGTATTTCGGGCAGGAACATATGACGATGGCGCTCGAACGAGGCTCGTTGAAGTCTCGCAAATATAAAGCCGCTTTGGCGAAGAACCTGCGGCTCTCTCGCAAACAAGGCATCGACGCGACGATGAAAAAATATAAACTCGATGCGATCGTCGTCCCTTCGGGCGGACCCGCATGGGTGATAGACCTCGCCAACGGCGACGCGATCAACTGGGACATGGAATCGACATCGCCCGCGGCTGTTGCGGGGTATCCGCATATCACCGTCCCTGCGGGGTATGTGTTCGGTTTGCCGGTTGGCATTTCGTTTTTCTCAACCGCATGGCAGGAGCCGACGTTGATTCGACTCGCGTACGCTTTCGAGCAGGCGACCCAGTTCCGCAGACAGCCAAGATTTTTGCCAACGGCGAATTTGAATCCATAAATTATTGTCGGGAGAAATAATGGGTGAAGAAATAGTAGAACAATCTGCGGAGCAATTAGAACCCGCCACATTCTCTGTTAAACGCCCCGGCTTGTTGTTAATTTTAGCGCTTGCTCTTGGCTGGCTTTATGAATTCTTGTTTTGGGAGCAGGCTGTTGGGGTTAACTTTCCCATCTTTTTGGCTTTGTGTATGGCGGGTGGATTATGTTGGCTGATCGTCTGCGGGTTGTTGCCATCAAAGAAAAGTTTATTTTTAATTATCCCCTTTTTGTTTTTCGGTGTAGTATCGTTTTCGCGGCGCGAGCCGCTCACAGTTTTTCTTGCGTTTACATTTACTATACTTTTTGGCGGTTTGTTTGCTACATCCTACCTTGGCGGTAGATGGATTCTGTATGGATTGTTGGATTATTTCCATAAATCCATTCTGCTTCTCGTTGACATTCTGGTTCAGCCCGTACAATTTGTTCTTCAGGTACGCAAGGATCAAGCCGCTACAGCTTTGGGAAAGAATTCGCCTCTTTGGGGCTTATTGCGCGGGCTTGTGATTGCCCTGCCAATCGTGTTTTGTTTTAGCTCTTTGTTGGCTTCGGCTGATGTTGTGTTCAACCAAAAACTGGATAATTTCTTTGAAGACATCGGGGAAAATGTTCGACGATTGACCCTCATTTTGGTCTGCGCCTATTTTGTGATTGGATTGTTTTTGCATAGCGCGAGCAAGAGTGATGATAAAAAACTTATCGGTGAAGAAAAACCCGTCATTAAGCCATTTTTAGGCTTTACTGAGTCGGCAGTTATTTTAGGAAGCGTGTCTCTTCTGTTTCTGCTATTTGTAATTGTCCAGTTCCAGTATTTCTTCGGTGGTGAGACAAATATTGGCGTTGCTGGTTATACCTATTCTCAATATGCCCGCCGCGGATTCAATGAACTGATAACCGTTGCTTTCTTCAGTCTTGTGATGATTCTAGGGTTGAATTCACTTGCGAAACGAGAAACTGAATATCAAAGAAAGATCTACTCTGCATTGAGCGTTGTGCTGGTGATCCTCGTTATGATTATTCTGACATCCTCTTATCAGCGAATTGACCTTGGTATTAGTTGGCATGGATATTCGCGTTTGAGGTTGTATCCTAAAATTTTTCTTGTCTGGCTTGGCTTACTTTTTATTGCGGTTGTTGTTCTCGAAATCGTTCGTCGTCAGAAGTTCTTTGCTTTTGCCGCATTGATAGCTTCGGTCGGCTTTGCGGCGTCGCTTTTCTTTTTCAACATAGATAACGCGATCATCCAGCGTAACATCTACAGAAGTTGGCATGGTAAAAACCTAAATGTGCCGCATTTGTCGTCTTTATCGGATGACGCAATTCCTCCTCTAGCGAACGAATTTTTATATGGCAAAATGCCTACCTCTGCGCGGCAAGGAGTTGGTGCAATTTTGGCTTGTTACAGTTATTATGCAGATTCTCCGCATATCACCACTCATGATTGGCGTTCATTTAATTGGTCGAGCTGGCAGGCTAAGAGATCGTTGGAAATTGTCCGCCCACATTTGGCGGGTTATGTGATTAGATACAATCAATGGCCCGTACAAGTTCGTACGCCGAACGGCGATATCTACGAATGTGGATCGCATGCAACGTTTGACGAGAATTAGTTTTCTTTTTCAATTTTGATATTGTTCGTTCGCGCGTACCAAGCCCACCCGAAATAAAAAAACAAGACCACGATCACTACCGTTACCCAGAACCAAACGGGGAGGTTGAATCCGTATGCGCCAAGCGCGACGGTGAAAATGGTCGAAACGAGACGCCCCAGAAAATTTGCGGCGAGGAACCTCAGTCCGCTGATCGTTCCCAATCCAGCCACGTAGCACATCGCGTCGGATGGAAAGATGGGGAGGTTGAAGGCGAGAAAGTAAAACAGAATCCCTTGATGACGCGCCATCCCCTCCCAGCGGTCAATGGATTTTTGCGACGCGAGGCGGTATGCAATGGGTTTGCCGTATCTGCGGGCGAGAAAGAAAGCGAGTTGACTGCTCAACACTGCCACAGGAATCGTGATCAAAAGCGTAGGGAGGAATCCGAAAACATATCCAGCCGCAAAAACAAGCGCCTGCCCGGGGATCAACGCGATGATCACTTGCAGGACCAGCAGGGAAAGATAAATGGTCATGCCCCAATGTCCATGACTGCGGAAGTATTCCGCTACGGCTTCGCGGTCTACGATCCAGAGCAGGAAATCCTCGAGCGGCTCGCGCGCCCACCAGCACACGAGCAAAACGCCTAGCGTGATTAGGATCGCCCAGCGGTTTCGTTGTATGAAGTTGGGATGTGTCTCTGCCATCGCCGCGCCTTTGTTGTGAATTAGTTTGACGATTAATGTAACCCTGTCAATGCTTCGGCGATGTTATTTGGCAGATTGTGCAATGAGAATGAAAGTCTGTCGGCGTGTTCCTCCAAAAAAGAACTCGGAGATTTTGAAAATCTCCGAGTTCTTGCGGATTTTTCGAAGCGCTCTACCATAAGCGGGAGTCTCCTTACTTAATGCCAAACAGCAATTTCAGCTTTCCTTCCACTTCGTGTTGTGTGGGTTTGGGTAATATTCCCAACTCTCGAACGATAATATTCGTTGCTACCGTCATCATTCGATGAAGTTGCAAGGCAGATGAGACGCGTAAACCTGTTGCTGAGAAATCTTTATCTGTTTCTGTGAAAATCAGGTCGGTTGAAAGCGGTCTGTCTGGCACGCGGCTGGTGATGAATGCCAGAACAACATGCTTGTGCTCGCCGATTGGCTCAGTGAGACATACAGCAGGTCTAACTTTTGTGCTGGAGAGATCGTCGAATGGAAAAGGAACGAGAACAACCTTATGCTTCATAGAGCGGCTTCCCGTCGCTGATCGTGTAAATATCCTCTTCGGGATCGCGTAAATATTCAAAAGCAGGGTTATGTAGGGAGGCTTTTAGCCAGTCTAATTCGTTGAGATCATCGGGGACTTCCGTCAGAGGCGAAAGGACGATGACGCGAACGCGTTTCGGTCCCGCAAAGGGAAGCGCGCCATCCAGTTTGAGTTGATGGTTTTCGTCCACTGTCCCCGTCATTTCGATGGCGGTCATCGGAATTTCCATCTCGCACACTACCTTTCTTTCTTGACGCAGTGCAACTGCGTCAAGAACCTGCCTGTTCAAACACGCCTAGGAAAACTTTTTCCAATTATACCCTTCGTTTTTCACTACTCTTTCTTCCCCTCCCACATAGACCAGATCCTTCCATCCCGCGCGAGCAACGCGTCCGCTTTGGCGGGACCCCAGGAGCCGACGTCATACGCGGCAAGTGGTTGACTCGTTGACTTCCACGCCTCGAGGATCGGGTCAATGAGTCCCCAGGCGGTTTCCACTTCGTCGGCGCGCGTGAACAGGGAGGCGTCACCAGTTATCGTGTCGAGTAAGAGGCGTTCGTAGGCTTCGGGGATCGCTATCTTGCCGAACGAGTCCGCGTAGTGGAATTCCATATCCACTGGGCGCGTCTCTGAAATTGTATCGGGGACTTTCGCCTCAAATCGCCAATGCACACCCTCATCGGGTTGCAAAAAGAGGACGAGCATGTTCGGGTTGAGACCGCCATCCGACGCGTTGAACAACATGTGCGGCGGTTCTTTAAATTGGACCGTGATCTGACTCACTTTTTCTTTCAGCGCTTTGCCCGACCGCAAATAGAACGGGACTCCCTGCCAGCGCCAATTGTCCACTTGCAGTTTGAGCGCGGCAAACGTGGGAGTTTTGGAATCGGGATTCACGCCGTCCTCTTTCAAGAATCCTTTGTATTGCGCGCGGACGGCGTTCTGCGCAACCGCCTCCGAGCTCATCGGGCGGATCGAACACAAGACTTTAACTTTTTCGTTTCTCAGCGCGTTCGCCTCGAACGACGAGGGCGGCTCCATCGCAACCAGCGACAGCAATTGCAAAAGATGATTCTGGAACATGTCGCGCATCACGCCGACGCCGTCGTAGAAACGTCCGCGATGTTCCACGCCAACTTTCTCCGCGACGGTGATCTCGACGTGGTCAATGTAATTGCGATTCCACAATGGCTCAAAGATGGTGTTGGCAAAGCGCGTAACCAAAATATTTTGCACGGTTTCTTTGCCGAGGTAATGGTCAATGCGATAGATCTGATTCTCGTTCAAGGCTTTGTGAATTTGCTCGTTGAGTTTACGCGCCGAGTCGAGGTCTATGCCGAACGGTTTTTCGATGACGACGCGCCGCCAACCGCCGTTTTCTGTCAACTGTTCGGTGATGCCCAGCAGGTCAATGATGTGTGGGAAAATCCCCGGCGGCGTTGCCATGTAGTAAATGCGATTCCCCGCCTCGCCCTCCCATTTGGTCGTGGCTTCACTAAGTTTTTCGAAGTCGTCGAGTTGGTCGTATTTGCCTTGCAGGTAAAAAAGATGCGGCGCGAAATCTTCCCATTGTTCGGATTTGAACTCGAACGAAGCGAATTTTTTGACGCCCTCTTCGAGATGCGCGCGAAACGCTTCATCGGTAAACGCTGTACCGCCGTAGCCGATGATGCGGAATTGTTTGGGCAGGCGTCCCTTGCGGCAGACGTTGAACAGCGAGGGGATGAGTTTGCGCTGGGTCAAATCACCCGACGCGCCGAAGATGATGATGGAAGTGGGAAGTCCGTTTGCCATAATTATTTCCTATGTCGTTGCGAGGAGGGCTTTGCCCGACGAAGCAATCTCCCTCACAGTGTTGGGGATTGCTTCGGGCGGAAAATCACCGCCCTCGCAATGACGAAATATATTATTCTTCTTTCTTAATTGCATGCCCGCCGAATTGATTGCGCAACGCAGACAACATGCGCGCGGTGTAATTCTCTTCATCGCGGCTGGCGAGTCGCATTTGCAGCGCGAGAGTCAGCACGGGCGCAGGCACATTGAGGTCAATTGATTCGAACACCGTCCAGCGTCCTTCGCCTGAATCCGCCACCCAGGGTTTGATCTCTGAAAGATCCGCGTCCTCGTCCAATGCGCGCGCGGCGAGATCGAGCAGCCACGAGCGGACAACGCTTCCATATTGCCAGATGTGCGAGATCTGCGCGAGGTCCAATCCAAATTCCTCTTTCGCCTTCATCACGCTGAACCCTTCCGCGTATGCCTGCATCATGCCGTATTCGATTCCGTTGTGAACCATTTTGACAAAATGACCCGCGCCATGCGGACCGACTCGTCCCCAGCCTTTATCGGCGGCGGGAGCCAGCGTCTCGAAGATAGGACGCATCTTCTCCACGACTTCAGGCTTGCCTCCGATCATCAGGCTGTATCCCTCCTTCAAGCCCCACACCCCGCCGCTTGTGCCGCTGTCAACGAATTCGATTCCCTTCGCCTCGAGCGCCGCCGCGTGACGGATGGAATCTTTGTAATTGGAGTTCCCGCCATCAATGACCACATCACCCTTTGAAAGAAGTTCTGATAATTCTTGAATTGTTTCATCGGTTGGTTTCCCGGCGGGGATCATCGTCCACACCACGCGCGGCGATTTGAGTTTGCCCACTGCTTCCTTCAATGAGTTTGCGCCGTCCGCGCCGACTTTTTTCGCCTCTTCCACATTCGCGGCTGTGCGGTCATATCCCACCACGCGATGCCCGCCGCCGATGAGACGTGTTGTCATGTTCAACCCCATCTTCCCCAGTCCGATCATTGCGAGTTCCATTTTCTCTCCTCTTTTCAGACCTCACAGGTCTTTAAGACCTGTGAGGTCTCAATTTAACCTTCACAAATCTTCAACCCTTTGATCTTCCTCGGCAACTTGCCCGCCGCGGATTCATCCACCAGCCAGATCAATTGACCGTCCTTCGGGTCAATGCGTTGCGCGGGATATGACTCGGGATTATATCTTTCGCTCAATACATGCGCCAACGTTTCAGCCTTCTTTTCGCCTGTTGCCATGAAGACGAGCATCCGCGCTTGGTTGAAGACGAGTTGAGTCATCGTCACGCGGTTGGCGGGACGGTCTTGGTAATTTGCAGTGACAGCGATCACAGGCTCGCTCGCTTGCACAGACGAATATGGAAACAGCGATGCCGTGTGTCCGTCCTCGCCCATGCCGAGGTAGACGAGATCGAAGCGCAGAAAATCCAAATTTGAATCGGCGAATGTTTTCAACACTTCAGCATATTTCTTCGAGGCAGAGACTGGATCAAGCTCGCCCAACACGCGATGGATGTTTGATTCAGGGATTGCCACCTTGCTCAACAAAAGTTCATGGGCTTGATGAAAATTGCTTCCCGCGTCATCGGGCGGGACACAGCGTTCGTCGCCCCAGAAGACATGAACCTTGCTCCAGTCAACTTGATCGCGATATTCGGATGCGAGCAGTTGAAAGAGACGTGTTGGCGTGCCGCCTCCGTTCAATGCGACGAGGAAACGATTCCGTTCACGGATAGATTTGTTGGATTCTTCGATGAACAAATTTGCCGCGTGGCGGCTGAGTTTTTCTAAATCTTTGAAGATGCGGAGTTCAGGTTTCATACATTTGACCATGTCATGTGCTTGGTAAGTGTGCGGCGCGCGGCGTGTTCGATCTCGGCAAGCGAGTGCGCGTGGTTGTTTCCTTGAACGATCTCGCCAAACGTCACTCGCGGCGTGAGGTCGAAGAGTTGTTTGCCGCTCAATAATTGCCGTGAAAGTTGATAGACGAATGCCAGCCGCTGACGGTTCGGGCGATCCCTGCGGAACCATGTGATGGGATTCTTCATGGCGGCGGGCGCGATTACGCCACTGACGATCGTGATGAGAACTTGCAGGTTCGGCACATGCTTCAAAAAGATTTCCAGACTGCGCGACCAGTGATGGAACTCGCCGTCCGCGTTGGGCATGAATTCGGGTTCGGCTTCGATGTCGCCGCGCGGGAAGAGGAGAAGCCCGCCTCCGTTCTGCAAATGGCGGATCGATTCGCGCACGACGTGCATTCGGCCAGTCGTATCGCTGATTGGCGGCGCAAAAATGAATCCCTCGCAGGAGTTGGGCATGTGCCTCAGATATTGAATATCGCCGATGATGAATTTCAAATCGCGGCGTGTGGAATGAGCGGTGATGACAACGGCATCAATCGAGCCGGGGTGATTCGCGGAGATGACGAACGGTCCGCTGGCGGGGATGTTCTCGACGCCGCGCGCGTCGTGCGATTTGACGAAACGCGGCAGGAACCAACGCGCCCCGGCGGCGTGTCCGCCTTCGCTGACGACGCGGTCCAAGTCCATGGCGACTTTTGTCGCGGAGCGGGCGGCTCTGCCGAAGATGAGTTCGATGAGTCTGCGGGAGCGCGGCGAGTATGCGAGCGCAAAAGTTTTGGTCAACTCGAAGAGCAGGGCTTCGTAGAAAAGTTCGGCGTTCGATGCGGGCTGAGTCATCGTTGAAGAGCGGAGAGGAGGAGAAAAAATTCAAAGGGAGAAAAAATCGGCTACTGCGAATCAGCCTTCCCTTGAGGGCGAAGCGGATTTTCATCCCGTTTGCTTTTGACAATTCAATTGAGTTTGTTTACAATCATGCGACGCTTCACATCCCAACTGCATAGGAAGGGTCTTTCGATGAAAGAGTATACCACCGAGTTTCTTCGCAACGTTGCGCTGGTATCGCATGGCGGCGCGGGGAAAACCATGTTGGCGGAATCGTTTTTGCATGCAACGGGGGCAACCACACGGCTTGGAAAAGTGGAAGACGGCGCGACAGTATCCGATTATGACGATGAGGAACATCGTCGAAAAATTTCAATTTACTCCAGTGTGATCCCAATCGAACATCGCGATTATAAAATCAATATCATCGACGCGCCGGGCTACACCGACTTTGTGGGCGAAGCAATTTCCGCGTTGAGCGTTGCCGACGGCGCGATCATTGTCGTGGACGCGGTTGCGGGCATCGAGGTCGGCACGGAGTTGGCGTGGCGTTATTGCGACGAGTTCAACTTGCCGCGCTTTTTTGTAATCAACAAGATGGATCGCGATAACGCCGATTTTCAAAAGACGTACGATGCCATCAAAGAATTTGTGGAAGCGCATGAGAAGCGCGTGGTGCAGGTTCACATTCCCATCGGCGAGAAGCAAAACTTCAAAGGCGTTGTGGACGTCATCGGCATGAAGGCGTATATCGGCGACGGCAAAACAATTGAGGATATTCCCGCTGAATTAAAAGAAGCGGCGGACGCGGCGCACTTCGCCATGGTGGAAGATGCGGCGGAGGGGGAAGATGAGTTGATGGAGAAATATTTGGAGAACGGTTCTCTTTCGGACGGGGAGATGGTGCGCGGCTTGGAAGATGTTGTCTACAATGGAAGTTTTGTCCCGGTCTTCTGCGCGGCGGGCGGGCGCGAGATCGGCACGATCGCGTTGCTCAACGACATCATTGACCTGATGCCGCCTCCCGCAAGCGGACCGAAACGAGTCGCGCAAGGAAAAGACGGCGAGGAAGCCTTGAAGCCTTCGGATAGCGAGCCGCTCGCTGCGTATGTGTGGAAGACGACCGCTGACCCCTTCGTCGGCAAGATGACGTACTTCCGCGTTCTGCAAGGTTCGATCCAAGCCGATGCGCATGTGTGGAATCAAAACAAAGGCGCGGACGAGCGTATGTCGGGTTTGCATTTTCAGCGCGGCAAAGAAGTTATCCCTGCGAAGGTTGTCCACGCGGGAGATATTGCCGCTGTTTCAAAATTGTCTGTGACCGCGACGGGCGACACGTTCTGCGACAAGGGACATCCGCTCACCGTTGCCAAGCCGCATTTCCCTGCCGCGTTGTATCGTGTGGCTGTCACTCCCAAGACTCAAGCCGACGCCGCGAAAATTTCGCCAACGCTCACCAAGTTGTGCGAAGAAGATTTGACGTTGACGTGGCAGAACGACCCGATCACTCATGAAACCGTTTTGCAAGGCATGGGCGACCAGCACATTGACGTGGCGATCAACCGCGCGCAGACGAAATTCCAAGTAGGGCTTGGAACGCATCAACCGAAAATTCCATATCGCGAGGGAATCACTCGCAAAGCCTCCGCGCAATATCGCCACAAAAAACAGACGGGCGGCGCGGGTCAATTTGGCGAAGTGCATCTGCGAATCGAGCCGTTGCCCTCCGCCGATTTTGAATTCGACGATGAACTCGTGGGGATGAATCTTTCCAAGTCGTATCTCGCTCCTATCGAAAAGGGAATCAAAGCCACGATGGAACGCGGCGCGTTCGCGGGCTATCCGATGAGCAATGTGAAGGTCATCGTGTACGACGGAAAGGAACACGAAGTCGATTCAAAACCTGTCGCGTTCGAGATCGCGGGGCGCGAAGCATTCAAGCTCGCCGTGCAGGATGCGGGTCCCGTGTTGTTCGAGCCGATCATGAACGTGCGTGTCACCATCCCTGATGCGAACATGGGCGATGTGATGAGCGACCTCAACACCCGCCGCGGACGCGTGCAGGGAACCGATTCCGAACGCGGCAACACGGTCATTGTGGCGCATGTGCCAATGGCGGAGATGACGCGCTACACCACGCAACTCCGCTCGATCACAGGCGGACGCGGCTACTTCACGATGGAACTCGATCATTACGATGTCGTCCCTGCGCATGTGGCGGGCACGATCATCGAAGCGCACAAGAAGGAGATGGAGGGGAAGAAGGAGGAGTAGGGCGTCCTCTCCGCTTCGCTAGGGGATGATATATTGCGTACTGCGTATTACGTAATTGGTAAGTTGTAATTGAAAGGATGCTTTCCGAAGGGAGAGCCTCCTTTTTATATCTTTGTTCTGCTTATTTTCGTGCTTCATTCACAAGTTGTGTTGAGCATAAGTAATCGTTGAAGCTCTGCGCGGATGTCTGACTTCATTGAACAGAAAACCACGGGATCGTTCGTAGCGCTGTTAAGTTCCATGAGTACTGATGTACCGCGCCATCCGACATTGCTTCGAAATTGGGAGGGAAGCGAATTGGGTTCAAAAATGGCATATGCCAAGTAGAGTAAGCGTTCTTCGGAGGTGATTTCGCCCCTGATAAATGCTTGGCCAATCAACTGAGGGGTGGAGAACGACTGAACCGAGGATTGGGTTGTAATCTGACAACTTTCCACGGTGATGCGGGGTTGCACATCTCCGAACATTCGGTCGTACTCGTTTTGCCAAGCATTGAGCTTCTCCAAGTCGAAATCAAAGAAGGCGTAGAGTGCATAGTTAGCCGCATCGGCAACATAAGGATAGTTTGCTTGAAATTCTTCGTTGAAACGAAATTCTCGGTAATGTTGGGTTAATACAACCCCCGTTTGGATGATATCTTCTTTTAGATCGTGATCGGTAGGTATTTGCCAATCCAGTGCTACACCTGTTGTCACCAGTAGCACTCGCGGGTTGACCCCAATATTTTGGGCATGACTGTGACTCCAAACGTCACTAGCCAAATCTTCCTCTTGACCCCAGTCAGGGTGATGTTCATCCAATGCCTGTTGTAAGCCATCTTTTGGCCCTTTCGCGCCCAACTCTATACCTGCATCGACATTGTTGTAGACTGATTCATCTATAACGAAGATATATGTATTAGGCAAAGGTGTGCAAGTAGGAAGGGGAATGGCTGTGAGAGTTTGGGTAATTGTGCTGGCAGGTGATAAAGTAATCGTTGGTATTTTCTCTACAGTAGCCGTTGGTAGAGGAGTAACCTGCCCGCAACCCGCAAGGGAAGTTGCAATACAAAGTATTGTCAATACGAGTAATTCTCGCTTTGTCAAATTTCTTATCAAGCGCATTTAACATCTTTCAATGTGTATAACTATTTGTATGAGATAATTACTCACTTCGGATTGAAAAGAATATCCTCAGGCGGCGTCTTCAACTGGATCCTCCGTCCGCTGAGTTTCATCAAATCTGCCAGCGAATCTTTCTTTGTCCCATCCCAGAGTTCGAGTTTGTCTTTTTGCCGTTTCATGTAATCGCTCAACATTCCGAAATCGGAATTGTTGTCGAAGAATTTCACGAGTCTGCGGAACAACTTGGGCAGGATCAGAATATCCTCTTGCAATGTGCGGATGTCGTACAGCGTGAAATCCGATGTGCGGTCAATAGACCAGATGCCGCGCTTGGTCTTGCGCGCGCGTGCCACCACGGCGCGAATCTTTTCGGCAAAGGCGCGGTCTGTGCCGATGTAGAACGTGGGATACACCAGTCCCTCGCGCGCGAGTTCGAAGTTGAGCGAATTTTCGATGGGCAAACTGTTCGAGTCCATGATCGCGCCGTCTGTCAGTTTGGCTGATTTGGGGAAGAGGTAACTCACGGGTCGTCCGAACGGGTCAATGGACGCGGAGGCGATGAAACCCGATTTGCCATCGTCCGCATCCACGATCTTGGTCTGGCTCAAACTGTAGATCACATTTTTGATGCCGATCATTTCCAGCAGTGACTCGAGCGCGGCAAGCGCGAACGTCCGCGGCTGGTGATAGCCCTCGTAATGAGTCTCCAGCGCGTCAATCGACTCCACGCGGAGTTGCTTGCGTTTGTCATGCTTCTTCGCCGCGGCATCGCCTTTCCACGTAAAAAATTCCCAGTGGCTTTGATCCTTCGCCTGAAAGCGGATCGAATCGCCGTCGGGCGAAAATCCCTTCACGTGGAATGTCCCTGCGATCACTTTATATTGAGCCATGTCTGCCTCCGTTGGTTGATTTCATTATAGAGATTTTCTCGAGCAAATGCAACAACAAAAATGAACCGCAAAGCGCGCAAAGGTTTTCTTGGCGGACTTAGCGCGCTTCGCGGTAAAATGATCGAACTGACTCAAACGAAAGTTGTCCGACAAAATTTCAAGGTAGCCGAGAATGCAACAGATATTTGACTTGACAATCTTTGTAAGAACTGTAAAATAGCGAGCATCTAATCGGCAAACCATGAAAACATTTAACTATTGCTTGTGTCTACGGCGGGGCTCGTAACCACCGCCTGAGATACAAACCGCAGTCAACGACTTACTCAGAACGGTGGACGACTCCCGCGTGCTTCAATCCGCGAGGCGTTTGTTCGCCGTTCTTTTGTTTTGTCTGTTGACTGCTTTTGATTTAAGGATGCAATGACTCTACTCGATTACAAAATACATCAAACCGATTCGGACTCGACGGGAGACATCACGTCGCTTGTTGGAGGTACGCCCCTCATCCCGCTTCGCCGCCTCAGTGGAGGCTTGCCTCAAGCGGTGAGAGTTTTTGCTAAGGGCGAATGGTTCAACCCGAGCGGCTCCGTCAAAGATAGACCCGCGCTCAATATCATTCAGTCTGCGCTCGCGAATGGCGACCTCGGAAACGGAAAGCGACTGCTCGATTCAACGTCTGGCAACATGGGCATCTCATACGCAACCTTCGGCGCGGCGCTTGGCATTCCCGTCACATTGACCATCCCTGCCAACGCCAGCCCCGAACGACTCGCCATCCTGCGCGCGCTCGGCGCCGAGTTGATCCTCACTGATCCCAGCGAAGGCTCAGACGGAGCGATCGTGGAAGCGCGAAAGTTGGCAATTGAAAATCCTGATTTGTATTGGTACGCGAATCAATACAACAATCCCGCCAATTGGCAGGCACACTACAAGTCAACGGGACCTGAAATCCTTGCCCAGACCAATGGTGACATCACTCATCTGGTTATTGGGCTTGGCACATCAGGGACGTTGATGGGCACGGGTAAATATCTGCGCGAGCAATTGCCAAACGTGAAGATCATCGCGTTTCAGCCCGATGCCGCGTTCCATGGACTGGAAGGACTCAAGCACATGCCGTCCGCGATCAAGCCGGGGATTTACGACGAGACATTCGCCGATGAGACTCTCGAAGTGAGAACCGAAGACGTGCGTGAGATGGTCACACGGCTGGCGCGTGAGGAAGGATTGTTTGTCGGCATCTCGTCCGGTGCGGCGGCGGTTGCGGCATTGCGAGTTGCCGAACGTTTGGATGCAGGCGTTGTCGTCACGGTCTTCCCCGATTCGGGCGATAAATATTTGAGCGACAAAAATTTATGGGATGGCAAATAATGCTGAAAATCTCGAATGATCTGCTTGCTCACATCAACGCGCATTTAGAGTTGGCATATCCCGACGAAGGCGCGGGGTTCTTGCTTGGGGAGGAAGGCGAAGTGAAAGAGATTCTCACATTGCCAAATGCGCGCGAAGACGGAGCGCGGCACAATCGGTTTTTGATCACGGCGGAGGAGTACATGAAGGCTGAGGTGAAGGCAGACAGCCTCACCCTGAGTCTGATCGGCGTCTTCCACTCGCATCCCGATTCGCCGAACGTCCCATCCGAATACGATCGCGAGTGGGCACAGCCGTTTTTTTCGTACATCATCATCCGTGTGGACAATGGCGAGGCGGTCAGTCATCGCTCGTGGAGGTTGACGGAAGATCGCTCAAAATACGATGAAGAAAAAATTTTTGTTTTCGAAAATGAACAGGAGAAAAATAATGGAAGCGTTTGAAGTGATCAAAGAAGATCGGCTGTTGGATTGCAGCGACATGTTGTGCCCGATGCCGATCGTGAACACCACGAAGGCGATGAAGGAATTACAGCCCGGTCAAATTTTGAAGATGATCTCCACCGACGCGGGTTCGCCGCCTGACATCGAAGCGTGGAGCAGGCAGACCGGTAATGAGTTGTTGCTTTCGACTGTCGAAGGCGGCAAGTTTGTATTCTTTTTGAAGAAGAGTTGACGAAAACGTCCCGCAGGTTTTCTTGAGAAACATTATTGGTTCCTATAAACCTGCGGGACGGTTAATCTTATTGGAGAAATCACAATGTCAAAATCAAACCCGAACGCCCCCAAGCGACTCGCGCTGATCTCCAGCAAAGGGACGCTGGACTGGGCGTACCCTCCGTTCATCCTTGCCAGCGCGGCTGGCGCGATGGGCTGGGAAGTGGGCGTGTTCTTCACTTTTTATGGACTCACTTTGCTCAAGCCCGAATTGACCGCCGCAGTTTCGCCGTTGGGCAACCCCGCCATGCCGATGAAAATGCCGTTTGGCCCCGAAGCGTTCCAGAATATCAATTGGGCGATGCCAAACCTGCTCATGGCAAATGTGCCGGGCTTCGAAGGCGTGGCAACGAGCCTGATGAAGCAGACGTTCAAAAATAAAGGCGTTGCGACAATCGAAGAACTGCGCGAGGTCTCCATTGACTTAGGCGTCCGCTTGATTGGTTGTCAGATGACGATGGATGTGTTCGGCTTCAGCAAGGATGATTTCATCCCGCAGGCAGAGATCGGCGGCGCGGCGACTTTCCTTGAATATGCCGCCGATGCGGATGTACAATTGTTCATCTAGTCAAACAACGTCCCGCAGGTTTCTTGATTGAATTGAGCCTTCACAATGAACCTGCGGGACGGTATAACTCATAACGAAATGAGAAAATACAAATTATGACCATTTTGAGAATCCCAACTCCTTTGCGTCCGTACACCAATGGCAAGAATGAAGTCAACGTGAACGGCGCGAATATTATCGAAGCGTTGAATGACTTGACGACTCAATTCCCGAACATCAAGCCGCACTTGTTCAACGAGGGCGGCGAACTGCGTCCGTTCGTGAATATTTTTATCGGCGAGAACAATATCAAAGATTTGCAAGGCATCGAGACGCCGATCAAAGATGGAGAGAGATTGATGTTGATCCCCTCCATTGCGGGTGGATGTCGTTGCGAGGAGCGAACGGTAGTGAGCGACGAAGCAATCTCTTCGCGGATTGGAGGTTAACATGTCGCTTCCTGAACTTTCTCGCGATGAAATCCTGCGTTACTCGCGCCACTTGTTGATTCCAGAAGTTGCGCTCGAAGGTCAACGCAAGTTGAAAAATTCCTCCGTGCTGATCATTGGCACTGGCGGACTTGGCTCGCCTGTCGCGTTGTACCTCGCTGCGGCGGGCGTCGGTCGCATCGGTCTCGTGGATTACGATGTGGTTGATTCTTCGAACCTGCAACGACAGGTTATTCACGGCACGTCTACCATTGGAAAGTTGAAAGTGGAAAGCGCCAAAGAAAAATTGCTGGATTTGAATCCCGACATTCAAGTGGATGTGTTCAACGAGCCGTATACCTCTGAAAACGCGCTTCGCATCGCGCGTGACTTCGACCTGATTCTCGATGGCACCGACAATTTCCCGACGCGTTATCTCACCAACGACGTGGCGGTCTTCCTCGGCAAACCCAACGTCTACGCCTCGATCTATCGCTTCGATGGGCAGGTGAGCGTCTTCTACGCAAAGGAGGGACCGTGCTATCGCTGTCTCTTCCCCGAACCGCCTCCGCCGGGACTCGTCCCTTCGTGCGCGGAGGGCGGCGTCCTTGGCGTGTTGCCCGGAACGATCGGGACGCTTCAAGCCACCGAAGCGTTGAAACTTCTACTCGGCATCGGCGAACCGTTGATCGGAAAACTTCAGCTGTACAACGCGCTCGACATGTCCTTCGACTTCGTGAAGTTGAAGAAGAATCCCAACTGCCGCGTGTGCGGACCGAACGCCGACATCAAAGAATTGATTGATTACGAAGAATTTTGTGGCGTGCCGAGTCACGACCACGACGAAGGTTCTGCCGGCGCCGGCTTGGATATTACCGCCCCCGAACTTTCCGAACGATTGAAGACGAATCACCTCAAACTGCTCGACGTCCGCGAACCGCATGAGTTGGAAATCTCCGCGCTGCCGGACGCCGTGAATATTCCGCTAGGTGAACTGGCTGGCAGGCTCAGCGAATTGGACTCTGCCGACGAGATGGTCGTCTTTTGCAAAGGCGGCTCCCGCTCCGCGCGCGCGTTGGAGTTGCTCGCCAGCGCCGGGTTCAAGAAAGCGAAGAACCTCAAAGGCGGAATCAACGCTTGGGCAAAAGAAGTAGATACGAGTTTACCGGTTTACTAGCCTGGCGAGACCTCCGAGTTCTTCAAAACTCGGAGGTCTTTTTCTTCATGGGGTAAAATACGAGTATCCCAATCAAGGAGCGAGAATGGCATTACCGGTCTCAACTGAGAAACGAGTCTACGATAATATTTTGGGGGCAATGGGGAACACACCGCTTGTGCGGCTGGGGAGGATAGCCAAAGATCTACCGGTACCGTTATATGCAAAATTGGAATGGATGAACCCGGGCGGCTCGGTTAAAGACCGGGTTGGGGCATTCATCATCGAGCAGGCTGAAAAACGCGGTGAGCTCAAGCCGGGCGGGACAGTGGTTGAAGCGACATCGGGGAATACAGGCGTTGGTCTTGCTATTGCCGCGGCTTTGAAAGGTTATAAAACCATTTTCGTTATGCCGGATAAGATGAGCAACGAAAAGATATTATTGTTGCGCGCGTATGGCGCGAAGGTGGTCATCACGCCGACAGCGGTTGCGCCAGAAGATCCGCGCTCGTATTACGAAGTAGCAAAGCGGTTCGTCCGCGAGACGCCGAACGCGATCCTTGCGAATCAATATCACAACCCCGACAACCCGAAAACGCACGAGTTGACAACCGGCCCCGAATTGTGGGATCAGACCGAAGGGCGAGTGACCGATGTCATCATCGGGATGGGAACCGGCGGGACGATCACAGGCGTTGGGCGCTTTCTCAAATCCAAGAATCCGAACATCCAAATTGTAGGCGTTGATATCGAGGGCTCGATCCTCACAGAAATTTGGCAAAACAAAGGGACGATTCCCGATGGCGCATATCCCAAAACATACAAAGTGGAGGGGATCGGTGAGGACTTCCTGCCGACCGCGCTCGATCTTTCCGTTGTGGATGCGATAGAGCGCGCGGGCGACCGCGAATCATTTTTGTGGGCGCGCCAACTTGTGCGGCAGGAGGGAATCTTTGCCGGCGGTTCATCGGGGTCCGCGCTGGCGGGCGCGGTCAAATATTGCCGCAAATTGAGTGGAGATCGTTTGCCGGTAGTCCTTCTTCCCGACTCGGGTTCGCGCTACCTTTCAAAATTTTATGATGACAAATGGATGCGCGAGTTTGGATTCCTATCCATGGAGTTTGGCGAGACTACGTTAGGCGATCTGCTTATCGCCAAGCCTGATAAAGTTTTATATTCTGCAACTCTCGGCGATTCGATCCGCAAGGTGGTTGCGGTCATGCACCAGCATGGGATTTCACAAATGCCCGTCGTCGGCGCGGATGGCGGGTTGGTCGGGCTGATCGAAGAAGTGGACTTGCTCAATCACATGCTCGATAAACACGAACACACGCAAGATGAAACGATCGACTCGCTTGTGCAAAATGCTGGAGCAGTCTTCCCGCCCGAAACAGCGCTCGAAGAGGCGATGCCGGCGTTGAAAAACGGATTAGCGCTGCTGGTCGTCGAAAGCAGCCGCCCGGTTGGGATCCTCACCAAGATCGATGTGCTGGATTATGTGGCGGGGAAGATATAGTTGAATTTTGATTCTGAAATTTGCGAAGTATTATGCGCTCCTTGATTTGTGATACTTTCTCAACGATGTGTTTCTGTCGTTGAGTACATCGGATCGCATATTTGCACGGAATTTTCCTAATTGTAACTAGATTTGTCCAATTTCGTCTTGATAGGTAGTTTGCAGGCTTTAGTTCATTTTGTGGGTTTACATATGTCGTTGTGCGTTAAAAACTCGTCCGCTATGTCGGAAGGGCGGAGCACGGCAAAAACCAATCGTCTATATAAAATGATAAACACAAAGAACGATAATCCAATTAAGATCTCAATTGTTATCCCGAATCACAATGGAGGCGTTTCTTTGCAATGTTGCCTCGATGCGGTTCGGGCATCTGTGTATAACAACTTTGAATGCATCGTGGTCGATGACTGCTCAACGGATCGTTCGTTGAGGATGTTGAGAGATTATCCTGTTCAGGTCATCGAACTGCATGACGGACCTTTCGGACCGGCGCATGCCCGAAACGTTGGCGCTCAAGCGGCAAGTGGTGAGATAGTTTTCTTTTTCGATGCCGATGTTGTGATCTACCCGGATACCCTTCAAAAGGTTGCAAATGTGTTTTCTCGGATTCCCGGGTTAACTGCTGTGTTCGGTTCCTACGATGACCAGCCGGGAGATGGACATTTCCTGTCTCAATACAAAAATCTATTTCATCACTTCGTTCACCAGCAAGCCAGAGAAGAAAGTTTCTCTTTCTGGAGTGGATGTGGGGCAATCCGAAGAGAAGTCTTCCTTGCAATAGGCGGCTTTGATGTTGTGAAATATCCACAACCGAGTATTGAAGACATAGATTTAGGACGCCGCTTGAGTATGCAGGGGCATAAAATCATTATTGACCGAACGATTCAAGTGAAACATCTCAAGCGATGGACGCTGACGAACCTGATCAAGACGGATATTTTCAACCGAGGCATTCCGTGGACTCAGTTGATTCTCGCTGATCGCGCAATACCGAATGACCTGAATCTCGAAACTTCCCAACGTTGGAGCGCGCTGCTCTCTGGTGCGTTGCTGATGATGTTTGTTGTAAGCATGTTCTTCTTCCGACAGGCGATCCTGCTGCCTGTCCTGCTTTGCCTATTCTGGTTCTTGCTCGAGTGTTGGCTATGGGATGACAGGGCTCCTCGGTTTAGAATTGATCGAAGCGCGGTTCTACGGATTGGCGTCGCTTCTCTGGCGTTTGCGGCGTTAGCGTTTTGGCAGGGAGTCGTTTATTGGCTTCCTTCGCTTCTCGTCTTATTGGCGAACGTTATCCTTGCGCCTCCGTTGACTAAAATTAGTCAATCTCTACGGCAGGCGACATTCGCGCTGATGATAACCATCCTTGCCATGATGCTGTTACAAATCATCGCGGCATATCCACTGTGGCTGATCGCGGCTGTTTGTTTGATCTTCGGGCTATTCGTCTTCCTAAATCGCAAGTTCTATCTTTTCTTTATCGAGATGCGAGGTGTAGCGTTTGCCGCCTCTGTAATACCGTTTCACATGTTGTACTTCCTATATAGCGTGGCGTCGTTTGTCTTAGGCGGATTGGTCTATTATCGCAATGCCAAATTATCCCTTTCTACAGAGCAGTCAAGAGGGGATGGCTAGCCATTGCATGAAAACGCTCTCTATTGTCGTGGCGTCAAAAAATACTCAAGCCACCATCCGTCAATGTTTGGATGCGCTCGTTAAGCAAGCCCAAAGTGATGAGATCGAGATTGTGGTCGTGGATGCGTCCACTGATGATAGCGCTGAAATCGCCCGTCAATTTAAACAGATCAAAGTTTGTCAGGAAGATCCGTCGCGTCTTGTCCCGGAGTTGTGGAAGAAGGGAATCGAATTGACTGTCGGGCAATCGGTGGCTTTCACAACCGCCAACTTCGTTCCCGCAGAAAATTGGATTGCGCAACTGCTTGCCTTCCTTCAAAGCGATCATGCCGCGATTGGCGGGGTATTCGAAAAACTCGCGCCTGATTCACTTAGCCAATGGGCGGTTTATTTCCTCCGGTATTCCGCTTATCAACCTTCCATTCCATCGGGTTCAGCTTCGCAACTCGCCGCGGATAATGCTGTCTACCGGCGATGGGTCTTCGAGAAGTACGCAGATTTGCTTTCGGATGGGTTTTGGGAGCATGAAGTCAATCGCCGACTCAAGCAGGATGGATATTCGCTGTTGTTGACTTCCACGCTCAAGGTTTCAATGGGATGTTTCACTTCGCCCGGTGAATTCTTTCGCCAGCGCTTTCTGCACGGTCGTTCCTTTGGCATGGAGAGAGTTGCGCTCGCAACTACGCCTCGTCGCATTTTCTACATCCTTGCATCTCCCCTCATTCCAATAGTTCTTCTTACACGGGTGACGCGAAATGTGTTGAAATACAGTGAACATCCCGCTAAGTTTTTTGCATCATTGCCGTGGCTGATCTTCTATTTAATGGGCTGGGCGTTCGGGGAATTGACAGGGTATCTTTTAGGGGCTACAGATAAGCCCAAAGAAATTCAATGAGATCATGTTAACCAACGCTTCAGTCGATGCAACCTCGCTGAAAACTGTCCTCATTGGGCTAGGCGCAGGACCTGAAAAGATTTTATTACCCGGGCTGATAAGCATACCCGAGGTAAACCTTATTGCCGCCTGCGACTTGAACGCTGAGGTTCGCAATCGCGCGGCTAATCGTTGGCGTATCCCTAAGGTCTATGACGATGCGGAAGAGATGTTGTCTGTTGAAAAACCCGATTTGGTTGTAGTCGGTACGCCGCCCAAGACGCATTACAAGTTCAGCCTGCTCGCTCTGGAACACGGAGCGCATTTATTTTGCGAAAAACCGTTCATGACGTCGCTGGCTGAGGCGGACGAAGTGCTGGCAAAGGCTCGTAAGTGCGACAAAATAGTGGGTGTGAATAGCCAATACTATCAGATGCCAATCTATCATCGTCTTCAAACTGCCCTAGATAATGACGAGACCGGGCGGTTATTCCAAATTGATGCCTGGCAGCAAATGTACCTCCTGCCGACCGAAGAGGGCGGATGGAAAGCCGACCTGATGCCTCGCCGCGTGCTTCTCGAATTCGGCACTCACGCGATTGACCTGACCTGCCGCTACTTTCACAATTACCCGGAAGCAGTTAGCGCGCGGATCGCCAAAGTCAGGCAAGGCGTTGACGATGGCGACGTATGTATCAATGTTCGTTTGGATTTTCCCGGTGATCGCGTTGCCAATATTGTATTTAATCGCATGAGTCATTCGCCGATGCGTTATTTTGAAATGCGCTTGAACTGTGAACGAGCCGCATTGCGAGCCTCTCTCGGAGGATCGGCGCGCTTAGATTTGGGATGGAACAGCGAGGCGCGCCGCCCGAAACTTCGCTGGAGTCTCACGAAGGGCGGCGAGGCGCGGCTGGAACATAATGGTTCTTCCAAATTGCTCGTCCATCAGCCGGATGCCGCGTACGGCTTGGCGGCCGCCCGGCACATCGCCAGTTTTGCAGCATCTATTCAACGCAAAGACCCCGCCAATGATTTTATGGATTTGAGCCGAAAAATTTTACAGATTTTGTTGGCATGCTACGAGTCAGCAGAAGACCGCGGGGCGTTGGTCGCACTTTGAATTCAGCACAAACAAAATGCCGCCTTTCGATAGTGATCGCGGCCCATAATGCGGAACAAGTCATCGCAGTGTGCCTGACCGCTCTGGCACAGCAGATCGATCCTCAACTGGACGAGATCATTGTTGCTGACAGTTCCAGCGACGGAACGCCGGGGATTGTAAACGCCTCACTTCCGACGAGCAGGTTGATCCACTTCGATGAGCCTTTGACAATTCCGCAACTGCGCGGGCGCGGCATTGCGGCATCCAAGGGCGAGATTGTTGCTATCCTTGATCCATATTCCATCGTTAGCGCTGGGTGGGCGCAAGAAGTCGTCAAAGTCCATCGTGAGAGACCAAACGCGATAATCGGCGGAACAGTTGATCTTCACAATGAAGAACATGGTGGCATTTTTGACTGGGCGCTTTATATCAACGAATACGGCATGTTCATGTCTCCCGCTCCTGAAGGCGAGATGGAGATTCTACCGGGAAGCAATATTTCTTATAAACGTAATGTGCTTTTCGATGGTGAAACTCCGCGCCATTCTGAATTTTGGAAAACCTTCATCAACAAAAACACTGAATCTGCGGGATCGGCCCTTTGGCTTGCGCCAGCCATCCACGTCGGCTTGTGGAAACCGATCCCGTTTTTAGATTTTTTACTCAGCCGTTATGATCATGGGCGCTGTTTTGCAGGGATGAGGAGCCAGCACGCCTCGGTTGTTGAGCGTTTTTATCGAGCGGTCACTGCGCCGGTCCTTCCGTTTGTGTTTTTGTATCGCTGGGGTAAGCGCTATTGGTCCCGCAAACGTCGTCGGAAGGAATTCTTGCTCACATTGCCACTTCAATTCTTGCTTTTTGGCAACTGGGCGTTGGGCGAATTCTTAGGTTACTGTTTCGGACCGGGGCGCAGTTGCCAAAAACTATTCTATTGAATCATGGATCCGAACCTTTCAATTATCGTTGTGTGCCTAAACTCACCTGATGTTCGTGAGAAATGCCTAGACATGTTGGTGTCTCAAGTAGAATCAAACAATACCGAGATTCTTGCCGTTGGTCACTGGGCGGCGGAAGATAACGCGGATAACGAGAAGATTTCATCCATTCGTTGGTTGGCTGCTCCTGCTGAGTACAGCGTCCCGCAAATGAGAACTCATGCGATTCTTCAGTGCCGGGGCGAGATCGTCGCTTTGCTCGAAGACGACTGCGTTGTTTCGGATGGCTGGCTTTCTGATGTGATACACGCTCACGCCGGGAAAGAAGAAATAATCGGCGGCGGGATTGTGCCTGGAGATTATCCTCATCTGATAGACTGGACTATATATTTTTGCGAATATGCACGCTTCATGCCGCCTTTTCTTGGTCTGCAAAACGCCTTGCCGGGTAATAATGTATCGTATAAGCGAACTGTGCTTCCCCCTCTAAATCCCGGTGATGGATTCTATGAGGTTTTCTTCCACGATCGGGTGATGGAGTCAGGCGGTCGGTTGATCGCAAATTCCAATCTGGCGGTTACAAATGTTAATCACTGGTCGATCCGTCATCTAACAAGTATTCCATTTCATCACGGACGAGCGTTCGCCGGGATGCGTTCGGCGCAATTCCCTCTTTGGCGCAGAGGGGCGTACTCTTTATTATCGCTGGCTTTGCCGATACTCAAGTTATACCGTCTTGCAGTGGTTGTTTATAATCGTCGGAAATACCGGTCTCAATTCATTTTCTCCATGCCGCTCATCGCAATCTTTCTTGTGAGTTGGTCCATCGGGGAGATGGTAGGATATGCGGCTGGACCAGGCCAAAGCGCCAAACAATGGCGCTGACCTCATTTGAAGTAAAAAGTCTTAAGTAAAGGAAAAACTTATGAATCTTACAAAACGAATCTCCCGCCATACACGTATTACGCTGAATGGTTATAAAGATAACCCACAGCCAAATTTCCTTGTGTTGTTTATCAATTCGATCTGCAACATGAAATGCGAGCACTGCTTTTATTGGACCAGCCTCAACAAGCGCGATGACCTGAGCAAAGAACAGATCTTTGAGCTATCGCGTTCGCTGGGTAAACTCGAAAACTTGAACCTCTCCGGCGGCGAACCGTTTCTACGCAAGGAATTCGCCGAGATCTGCCGTCAGTTTATCCAGCATAACGGTGTCCGCCAGATCTATGTGCCGACCAACGGCTACTTTACAGATCGCACTGTTGTGGCTGTAAACGGTGTGTTGGAGGAAAAAGAGCTCGATCTGTTTGTAGTCGAGATCTCTCTCGATGGTATGCCCGAATTTCACGATAACTTCCGCGTGGCGAAACACTCCTTTCAAAAGGCCATGGAGACCTATGAAGCGCTCGTCGAAATTCAGAAGCGCGATCCGAGACTGCGAATTCACTCAATCTCAACCGCAACCAATGTGAACATTGACGAGATCAGACGTCTGACAACCTATCTCTATGAACGCTGTCCGCACATGGATCATCACAACCTGGCGATCATCCGTGGTGATCGAAAAAACCCCGATCTTGCCGGCCCGATCTTGAAAGAATACTCCGAATTGTATACGTACATTCGCCGCTTATGGGCGCCGCGGGAAGAGAACCGCTATGGCGCGATCGTCGAGCCAATGTTGCAATGGGCAAAGGTGCAGACTCTGAAACAAAAACGCCAGGTAGTTCCTTGCAAAGCGGGGCGGCTGAGCGTGGTTGTATATGCCAATGGAGATGTCAGCCTGTGCGAAATCCATAAGCCTATCGGCAACCTGCGGCAAAAATCCTTTCAGGAGATCTGGCAATCGGAGGAAGCTCGTCAATTGCGCGAATCGATCTCAAACAAGGAATGTTATTGCACAACGGAGGTGTTCTTGTGGCCTAGCATTGTGTTCCAACCAGACAGCCTTGCGAAAGCAATGATAGGCGCAAAGGTATGGAAGACCGAGTCCCCTCTTCCTGAAGCAGAAAAGCCAGCGGTTCAACTCGATGAAAATAAGATGCCCGTTGCATCGAATACTAGCGGGCTGATTTCTCTTGAAATGCCCCAGCTGTCACATGAAGCCCATCAAGAGGAAAATTGATCCTCGGCGTTAACGGTATCCGGTTGATCGGTCAACGCAGTGGGGTGGCGCGCGCAATTGAGGCTGTGTTGAATTGCCTAAACGACCTGGAGCATCCATTTCGTGAGATCCGGGTCTATTCCCCCCGTCCGATCGATCCGGGCGTTCGTCTGCCTGCCATAGCCACCAATGTGGTTCTTCCATCCCGCCTTCCTCCGGGGCTGTGGGAGCAGATCACTCTTCCCCGGGCTCATGGCTCCAATGGCGTGCTGTTCTGTCCCAGTTACACATTGCCATTGTTTGCACGGTGCCCCACGTTGTTAGCGCACCATGGCTCGTATGAAGGCTATAAAGACGCGGCAGAAGTATTTTCTTTTTGGGCACGTTTCAAAGCCCGCATCATGTACGATCTAAGCGCGCATTGTGCCACATCTGTCACCACGGTAAGCCAATACAGCCAGAAAGATATGGCGCATTTCTACCGAATGGATCCTGCCAAAATTCATGTGATTCCTGAAGGGGTAGATACGCGTCATTTCAAACCGATCACCGATCCCGTGATTCTTTCCAGTTGGCGACGGAAAATATTTGGTGATGATCGCCCGTTTATTCTTTACGTGGGCAAACCAACCAAGCGTCGTAATTTGCCAAACCTCTTCCGGGCTTTTGCTCAACTGAAAAAACAAGATGAAATCCCACATCGTCTATTGCTAGTTGGCTCATCCTTGCCAGGTGTATCTTTCACAGAGGAGATACGAAGTTTGGGGCTAGATTCTGAAATTGTAGACCTGCCCTATCTGGAGCATGATGAGATCGTTCAAGCATATAACGCTTGTGAGATGCTGGTCTATCCATCTTCCTATGAGGGTTTTGGAATGCCGGTGCTTGAAGCCATGGCGTGCGGCACGCCCGTGATTGCCCTGAATAATACCGCTTTCCCTGAATTTGCCGGAGATGTAGCTATGTTATTGCCGGACGCCCAGCCGGACACTTTGGCTGGGGGCATGTTGAAAATTATTCGCGATTCGGCTCTGAGAACGCGGATGGCAGATAAAGGTCCCAAGCGGGCTGCTTCGTATGACTGGCATCTTGTTACTCGAATGTATCTCTCCTTGCTGTTGGAATTGACGCGCGGAGTGAAACAAACAAATTGGAAACCTGAAATGGCTGGCAGAAGACAATGAACTATCAATCGTTACGATGCCTCGTGACCGGTGGGGCGGGCTTTATTGGAAGCACACTGGTCAAACGCTTGGTGGATTGCGGCGCGGATGTCGTCGTCGTTGATAATCTGTGGCGTGGCAGTCTCGATAATCTCAAACACCCCGATGGCTCATGGGTAATTGACCCAGAGAAAAACTTTCACCTCGTAGATCTCACCGACTATGGCAAATGCACCGAATTCGTGCGCGATGTGGATGTTGTATATCATCTGGCGGATATTGTCGCAGGGATCAATTTTGTCTTTGGAAACGAGCCGTTCATCTTCCGGCAGAATCTATTAATCAACACCAACATATTATCTGCCGCTGTGCTCAATCGCATTCCAAACTATATTTATGTTGGAACGGCTTGCAGTTTTCCAAAGGATTTACAAATGCAACCGGGCATTGTTCGTTTGCGTGAAGACGAAACGTATCCGGCGAAGCCCGAATCCTCCTATGGGTGGAGCAAACTGATGGGCGAGTACGAAGCGGACTTGGCTCAAAAGGACGGCAAGATCAACGTCGGATTGTTGCGACTGCATAATGTGTATGGTCCCGGCGCCGCATTCGATCCGAAACGCTCACAGGTGCTTCCCTCTTTGATACGGAAAGCAGTTCAATATCCGCAGGAACCGTTCATTGTGTGGGGGAGCGGCAACCAATACCGCGATTTTGTCTATGTGGATGATGTGATTGAAGCCTTACTGGCAGTTCTGGAGCGCGGCATGAATCGTGACCTCATTCAAATCGGCTCGGAACAGCCCACCACCATTCGGCGGGCGGCTGAATTGATCGTGAAGATCAGCGGCAAGCCGATCGAGATACAGTGGGACACAAGCAAACCCGAGGGTGACCGGGGTAGGATCGCAGACTGCGCCCGCGCGAGGGAAATCTTAGGATGGCAGCCCGTCGTGGACTTGGAAACGGGTCTTCAACGGACTTACGACTGGGTCGCCAGTCGTCTGCCTGTTCTCGCCTGAAACATTTCTCCGTAACCATCATTGGTTGTATATCGTCAAGTCTTTCAGTGAAAAGAATCATCAGGACAAATTGGCTGCTCGTAGCTTTTAGAACAGGAATCGGATTGTGAGATCTTACATAAGACATTATCAAAATTACCTACCGCTCGCGCTTGCGGCGATCTGCACGCGGCTTGTCGCGGTCATCTTGAAGTTTCCCGGCTTCCCACCCGGATGGGCCGGAGAAATGGCTTCTGTCGCCAACTCGATCGCCATGGGCTACGGATTCGCCTCTCCCTATATTGCGCAAACGGGTCCTACTGCCTTAATGGCGCCGGTGTATCCTTACCTGCTCTCGATTTTCTTCAAAATATTTGGACCACACTCAGAAATGGCGGGCTACATGGCGCTGGGTTTAAATGTGATTTTCTCTGCGCTTGTATTGATCCCGGTGTTTATTCTTACAAGACGATTATTTAACAGGCGAGCCGCTCTGATCGCTGTGTGGGTTTGGGCGATTTTACCGATTACTGGTTATACCGATGCTTTGTACATTTGGAGTACGAGTCTTCTTACTTTTACCATAACTTCATTCCTTGCTTTTACAATCTCTCTTGAACGAGATAACTTCCGTGGGTGGCAACTCGGAATCTATGCCCTGTTCGCAGGTTTCATCATTTTGATCGAACCGATAGCAATAATTGTTGTAGGTGTATCTGGTCTATGGCTTGCTTACCAAAAATTTCCTGTGAAGAACTTGATTCAGTGTCTCCTTACGGCATCCATCCTGCCTTGCGCTTGGTTGGCTCGTAACTTCGTTGTCTTTCAAGAGCCGGTTTTCATTCGTTCCGGTCTGGGCATGGAATTGTCTGTGGGGATCCGCGATAATGAATTTGAAGACAACAAGCCGGCATCATTGCCAAACCGCAATCCTGCAGAACTTGAAAAATACATTCAAATGGGGGAACTGGGTTATATGCAATCCCGGTATGATGAAGCGGTCTTATGGATCAAGGAAAATCCAATGGAGTATGTTGAACGATTTGTCAACCGCGTGATAGCATACTGGACCGGCTACCGCGTTTCACAGATCTTTCTTTTTTACGGTAAATTTGAAATGGTCAAGCGGGTTTTTTTTACCCTGCCCGTGCTCGGCATCTTCCTCTCGCTGTTTGTTCTCAAGAAGAAGCACATCCTGCTCGTTCATTCCATCCTCCTCTTTTATCCAGTTGTGTACTATATAACCCATGTGGAATTAAGATACCGACAACCTCTTGAACCTTTACTTTGCGTCCTAACGATCGGCGCGGTAGTGGCAATATATGAAGAACTGACATGGCGAAGTGGTAACCCACTCCAGACTCATCCGCCATTGACCAGGCGCTTTGCGGAACCGTTCAACAGGTATGATTAACCGCGTCACCGGCGGCGAGTCCCCGTTAGTCAGTGTGTGTATTCCTACCTATCGAGATGCTCTTTTTTTAGTTAAGAGTCTGGATTCCATCGTTAACCAGACCTATCAAAATCTAGAAATTCTTGTAGGCGATGACGCCTCGCCTGATAACACAGCGGATGTTGTTCACTCTTTTCGAGATTCGCGGATTCGTTATCTGCGCAACCAGGTTAACCTCGGACAGTTCGAAAACGTCAATCAACTTGTAAGTCGATGCCGAGGAGAATATATTGCCATTTATCATTCGGACGATTATTACGACCATGCGATCGTTCACAAAGAAGTGACCTTCCTCGAATCTCACTCGGAAGTTGGCGCAGTATTTGCATTGGACCGGCGCGTGGATGATTTCGGACGGGTCATTGGCAAGATGAAACTGATCCCCGAAATTCGAGCGAACGCACCCCTCGCTTTTTCAGATATTCTTCCTATTCTTTTGCGCCACCGCAATCGGATTTTTCGAACGCCAACTTTTATGTGCCGCGCGGAAGTGTTACGGGTGGCGGGCCGCTTCAGTTCAGTGTACGATATTGCGGGTGATTTAGAAATGTGGCTGCGGATTGCGGGTTTAACTCCGGTTGCCATATTGGATGAATATTTGATGTACTACCGACGCGGCTCTAGTCAGGTATCTTCAAGCTATGAGCGATTGCGTACCCATGAGGATCATTTCTTCGTCATTATGGATAGCTTTCTAAAGTTGTTTTCATCCGATATATCCCTCCCGCCGGATGTTTTGTTGGAATACAACTACCATCGTCGGGCTGATGAAACCTTTCGTGCTCTGAACTATATACGTCTTGGTAAACTCGAGGAAGCGCGCCTACTTTTGGGTCATCCATTTCCATGGCGGACTTTTCTCGTCACAACGACCGATTTATTTCCTCGTAAGTTGGCAGTAGCAATCAAAAGAATATTGTTGAAACTTGGGCTTGGGTTGGGTATCGGGCGATTCATTACTTCTATTCTGAGTCCGCAGGTTTTGAACAACCAGGATGACAATCTTCCGAACCGTCTTGGAATATGAGCATGCGTCCGCGATTATTTATTGACCCGCCTTCACACCATTTTCTCCAAGATCGCTTGTTTTCTAACGAAAGAGCCCGCTTTGTTGGCAATCTAATGGCGCCGCATATGTACCTGCGCGATTATCTCCAACAACAGGGGATCGAAGCCCGTACGGCTGATTATCTGCCGGAAAAGCCCACCCACGATTTGAACTTATATATCTCATTCGGAATGTTCCGAGATTATAAAAAATTAGCGCGCCGCAAAGATATTACTTTAAGCGCATTCTTTATCTTCGAAGGCCCTGTGGTAGAGCCATCCATTTACCGTCAGATAACAAAAGATCAAAAATATTTTCCACGTATTTTTAGCTGGAGCGATAGCGACTCACTGCTTCACTTTACCAAGAAGCCCCTGCACTGCCGACATTTTCACTGGCCCCAATCGTTTGATCAGGTTCAAGAGCAAATCTGGTCGCGACGAGACCGTAAGTTTTTTGTTATGATCAACTCCAATAAGCTTCCCCGGGTATACTGGAATGAACTGTATACAGAAAGAATGAGGGCTGTTGCGTACTTTAGTCAATATAATGCGATCGATTTGTATGGGGTCGGGTGGGATGAACCGTCTTGGCGATTAGGGCGAACTCGAGTGCCTTATACCCTAAGACGCTTCTATCGATTTGGATTAGCCCAATGGCAGAAAATTAAACCCGATCCCTTATTGCAAGCTGCTCGTCGAGTGTATTGCGGCAAGACCGAATCTAAATCCTCGATCCTCGGAAATTATACATTCGCTCTTTGTTTTGAAAATTCGATCCTGAAAGGCTGGATCACAGAAAAGATATTTGACTGTTTTTTTTCGGGAACCATACCGGTCTATCTCGGTGCGCCTGATATTGAGGACTATATTCCTCGAGACTGTTTCATTGATATGCGGAACTTTCCCGATTATCCGACCCTGCACAAATATCTGAACTCCCTAACCTCTGCTGATGTCGATGGATTTCGATTGCGCGCCCGTGAATTCTTGAAATCCCCTCAGTATGAACCATTTACAAAGCGCGCCTTCGCAAACATCTTCCGCAAAATTATTCAGGAAGATGCCGGCTTGACACTGGAGCCTCCAAAATGACAAAGGCTGGTGCTTTGTAATGTTGCGAATTATCGCCACCCTCGGAGGCATTCAAATACTCGCAGTTGTCTTTAACGTACTGCGCTCCAAATTACTTGCGGTTTTGCTTGGTCCTGAAGGTATTGGGGCGATGAGCGTTGTGGACCAAACTGCTGCGTTGGTGTTGCAGATAAGCGCGATGAGCATCCCTTTTGCTTCGGTTCGCTTTCTTTCCCGATCTCATAGTCACGGAAAAGATGAGTTCCACCGCACTTACTCGGCTCTACTCTCCGTTCTGATAACCTGCACCTCGATTGGCGCTCTCATAGGCTTGTCAGTCATTTTCTTGCAGCCTTTCCTGTTAGGTGAAGAACTCAGCGCTTATCGTAACTTGCTCATTCCGGCATTATTATCGGTACCGGCCATGGCCATCCACTATTTTATGGTGCAGGTTCTTGCGGCATCTCAACAGGCGCGTCTGTCAGGTCTCTTCTTATTGGCCATCGCGATCGTTCAGGCGTTTGGCGCTTTTGTAGGTACTCAACTTGACGGAGCGCTTGGCTATTATTGGGCTGTTCTGATTTGCAACTACTTTCTCGTTATTGGAGTGGTGTTGTTCTTAAGACGGAAGTTCTCGCTGCCGTTATTGAATCGAAATGCTGATCTGCGACGCGAGATACGCATGAACCCAGATATTGTTAGTTATACATTGATCATGTTTAGTATTTCATATATTTTGCCATTTTCCAACGTGGTTGCGCGCCTGGCAATTTTGCGCAGCTCTGGGGAAACTCAAACAGGGTTGATGCAGGCTGGTATCGCGTTGGCGGCAACCCTCAATCTGTTGTTGAATCCTGCAAACGGTCTGTATCTAACTCCAATGATGAATCGAGACGGCGATGTAAGTCAGAAAGTATCTACAGCCTTAGAGTTCCAGCGTAAGTTATTGCTTGTAATGCCCATGGTTGCCGTGCCAATCATTTTGTTTGCGCGAATCTTGTTATTTCTCTTCTATTCCCCAAGCTTCGTGGAGGTTAGTCAATTCTTTTATTTGTTCGTGATCGCCCAATTCCTTGTACAATTAGCGGGAGTCAGCCAGGCGGTACTTATCGGTGTGAACGACTTGATCATCTATGTTGTGATGGTTGGTCTAGGGCAGTTGTCGCTGGGTGTAATCGCGTGGGAGTTAGCGCCTGCTTGGGGTATCTACGGCGTGGCCACCGGATATATTTTATCGAGTCTCGTGATCTTGATCCTGTGTAATATCCGCTTAGCAATGCGCTATGGATGGTCGGTGCCAAAAACGCAGTGGGCGTTGAGTGCCTATGGGCTGCTAGGACTGACCCTTGCAGGCGTTTGGTTTCGTCAGAGCGCGCTAGACCTAAGCGTGGTATTCTTGTCAATTGGATACTATCTGGTATTTGTAATTTTCCTTGCTTTAATTTTCGGACGGTCTGAGTTGCGCCAGATTCTTTTGTTACTTCCGCGTTTTTCCGTTGTAAAATCGTCGCGCTAATCTAGTCATCAATAAATCAGGAGAACTATCATGCTTTATAAAAATATCCTACTTGTGAATCCTCCCAATCCAACTGGGTATGTTTCAAACAAAGATTCGATGGGTGGGTTCGGTCAGTTGTTTTCGCAAGGAGCAACATTCATGCCGCCCCTTGATCTGGTCTATCTGGCGGGTTACTTGCATGCCAAAGCTACGTCGCCTTTAGTCATGGAATGCTTAGGTGAGAGGCTGGATCGTCACCTTGCTCTGAATCAAATTCAAGACTTGCTTTCCGGTGCAGAAGGATCGGCGATGATCGTAATTCGGACATCAGGTCCCACGCTGGATACAGATATTGATTTTGGCGCTCAAGTGAAAGCGCTTTTGCCGCAGAGCAAGATTGTTATGTTCGGCGCGATCATTCCTCACGTGGTGCGACGATTTGACCGCGAGACCAGCATAGACTACCTTATTCAGGGTGAGCCGGATGAACCAGTTCTAGATTTGATCACTGGGAAACCGGACGAATTCATCCCCGGTCTAATTTTCCGCGGCATGAATGGTTGGACGTCAAACCCTGAGCGCCCAATGGAAAAAATATTGGATGATATCCCGTTTCCAAAATGGGATCTTTTTCCTTACCATGAATATCAGATTCCACGTTCATCGATGCGCGCACATGTGCGCTTTTTGCCGATGCTCACTTCGCGCGGATGTCCGGTGGGATGTCATTACTGTCCCTACCCGGTTGGGCAGGGTTTGCTTTGGCGTTTGCGAAGCCCTAAGAATGTGGTTGACGAGATCGGGCATCTTGTCAAGGATCTAGGTATCGAATATATCCTGTTCCGCGATCCAATTTTTTCGTTGAATCAAAACCGGGTACTGCAGATCTGTGAAGAGATCAAGCATCGAGGCTTGAAGTTCGAGTGGAAGTGTGAAACGCGTGTAGATTGTCTGCGCGAGGAAACATTGCGGGCAATGGCCGGCGCCGGTTGCGTGGGGATCAATTTTGGGGTGGAGAGTGCTGAGGTCGAAATCCAAGCGAACTCCGGTCGTAAACCAATTACCCGCGAACAATTCTTGAAGACCATTCGTCTTTGCAGGGAACTCGGCATCAAAACCTTTGGATTCTTCATCGTCGGCTTGCCTGGCGATACGGTGGATACCATTCTCAGTACGATTCAGTTTGCCTTCGAAATGAAAGCTGATTGGGTGCAATTTACTGCCGCCGCGCCGTTTATCGGTACTAAGTTGCGACAATGGGCGATCGATCACGGGCAGGCCGGGGAGGATGAGTATGCCTATATTAATGCGTATGATGGTGCAATGGGTAACGAGAATCTCACCAAAGAGCAAGTGAATCAATTAGCCCACTTTGCCCAATTCATTGGAACCTACCTTATTAATCGTAAAGGACTCCTTAAAGAGGAGCGACGAACGATCTGGTATCGCCCGGCTCATGCCGTCGTAGAGGCGACAACTCTTTATTTGGCGAGGTTGGTATTCTATATCGGAAAGTTCCGTTTTACCCGGCAATTTCGTCCCGTTTTGAATGCTGCTTCGTGAACGATCAAATATGAAGGTTTTAGTCACCGGTGCTACCGGTTTCTTGGGGTTCCATTTGTGCCGCGCACTCAAAAAAAGGGGATATCAAGTAACCGCTTTGCGGCGCGCCACTTCTGATGTTTCTTCGTTGACAGGTCTTGATCTTGATTTTTCTGTAGGTGATGTTACAGACCCATCATCGTTGGAATTAGCCATACGTGACCATGAAATGGTGATCCATGCGGCGGGACACCTTGCTTATTGGAGTCGCCTGCGAAGCATCCAAAATCAAATAAACATTGAAGGCACTCGAAACGTTATAAATGTCAGCCGCCGTTCAGGTGTGCGGCGTTTAATATTTGTCAGTAGTGTTGCCGCGATTGGAATTCCCGCTCGTGGTGAACCACCAGCGGACGAGACATTCCCATTTAACTTAGAACGTGGACCCCTGAATTATCCTATTTCAAAGAAACGTGCAGAAGAATTGGTGCTCGCCAGCAACGGCGGCGGTTTGGAATCTGTGATCGTCAATCCCGGTGCATTGTTCGGAGAATGGGGTAAGCACTTTCGCGGAAGCGAGTGGGTCGATAAAATTCGCCATCGCAGATTGGCATTCTATTTTACAGGCGGACGGAATCTAGTGCACGTTGAAGACGTGGCGAAAGGAATGATTAACGCGTTGGAACGAGGACGGAACGGCGAAAGGTACATTCTTGGCGGTGAAAACCTGACCCATTACGAATCCGCTCGAATGGTTGCGATGCGTTTGAAACGAAAGGTGCTTTTGTTGCCAGTACCATCGTTGGTTACAGGATCATTTGCATTACTTGACCCGTTGTATAGTGCCGCCGGCAGGCGTCCCCCGGTTACTCGCGAGGTTCACTATACTGCCTCTCGTTTTCAATATTACAACTCCGACAAAGCCAAACGCGAATTGGGCTATCACTTTCGTCCCTTTGCAGACATCATTGAAGAAATTGTGAATCGACGTGATCAAAGTTCTGGTGCTGTCTCGTAATTATCCCAACGACGTTCTGCCGTATCTGGGTCTTTGGGTTGAACAGTGGGCGAAATTTACACAAAGCAGCTGTGATGTACGTGTAGTAGCTCCGGTGCCTTACTATCCTCCCATTCCAGGTCCAACCGAGTTTCAGAGATTTCGGCAAGTACCGTTTCGACAATTTCGTGAAGGAGTGGATGTAACTCATCCGCGCTTCCTGACGGGACCCGGCTACTCCACGCACAACCTTGAATCTCAGTTGTATTATTGGGGGGTTTCTAAAGTAGTGGATCGTTTATGGCAAGAAAAGCCATTTGATTTGATTCATGCGCACTTTATCTACCCGGATGGTGTTGTTGGCGCCCGCTTGGCAGAACGCTATAAAGTACCGTTGGTGATTACCGAGCACGCGTTCTGGCAACCATGGTTGGATCAATATCCCCGTGTACGCGAACGCGCAGTTGTCGCCGCAAAAACATGCTCTTTTCATATTGCGGTCAGCGATTCGGTACGACAGAATATCGTACAGTTTACCGGTGAAAACGAACGTCTACGAGTGATACCGGTTGGAGTGGATATGGATGTTTTCACTCCATTGCCTGATGGGCAGGAACCTGAACTCGATTCGATTTTGTATGTTGGGCGCATCCACGAGACGAAAGGTGTGGATATATTGTTGCACTCCATGCAGCTGTTGAAAGAACGCCGCCCCTCCGTTCGTTTATCATTAATTGGCGGCAGCTTTTATCCGCAGTGGAAAGTGCAAGAGGAGCGCCTCAAACAACTCTCAGAAGATTTGGGATTGACCAGCCAAGTGCGATTCTTGGGAGTTCAATCTCCAAGCGCTGTGGCTGAAGCTATGCGTAAGAGTGCGTTGCTTGTTCTTCCAAGTCGAAGAGAAACACTTGGCGCTGTAATTATCGAGGCTCTGGCGTGTGGGACGCCTGTCGTTGCCACTCGTTGCGGGGGACCTGAAGACGTGATCACTGACGATGTTGGAAAACTAGTCCCAAAAGAAGACCCTGGGAGCCTCGCCGCCGCTATGGAAGCCGTACTTAATGAACGCCAGAGGTATGATCCGCGAGTATTGAGAAAATATACCGAGAAGCGTTTTTCGTGGCAAATCGTTATTGAGCAAACCATCGACTTATATCGCTCGGCATTGTAGCTAACCGCCTCGGATAGAAAGCTTGATGCAGGCGGATGGACAAGGACAATAAATCTTTATGATAGATCAACAAGAAACTCCTCAAATCTTTGAACTGGATTATTACCAGCGATTGCACGACATCGAAGAACAGCATGGCTGGGCGCAAGGTTTGCGCGATGCGATGGACGCGTTGTTGGGTCCTGCCGTCAATGGCAAGCATTTGCGCGTTTTAGATATTGGCTGTGGCACGGGCTACCTAATGCGTTATCTGCAAAAGTATCCGTTGGATGGCGAAGTTGTCGGAATAGATATTTCGCCTTTCGCGTTGCAGTTTTGTCGTCAACGTGGTGCGAATTCATTGGCGATAGCAAGCGCAACTGAAGCGCCATTCCCCTCGTCATCGTATGATCTGATTATTTGCATAGATACGATCCAGCACCTAACACCGGCAGGCGCCGACCTTGTTGCGATCAAGGAATTTGCCCGCCTCTTGCGTCCAGGCGGATTGCTTTACCTGCGGACGAATTCCGCTCGCGGCCATCGTCCTCTCGAAGGTGTGGACCTAAATCAGTACCGACGCTACTTGGTGCCTGAATTAAAAACCATGATAGCACAGGCCGGGTTGCAAACACAACGCGCCACGTATCTCAATGCAATCCCAGGTTTTTGGGCGATGCTGCGCGAATACACCCAGGCGCGTCGCAAGGTGCGGGCGATTGGGCCGGGGCTTAGTATCCAGCCCTACCCTCCGGAAAGAGCGTGGTTGAATCGGGCGATTCATGGAATCCTGGCATTCGAATCGTGGATCATTGGGAAGGCGCGCCTCGACCTCCCCTTTGGGCATTCCATCGCTGTTCTGGCTCGGAAAGGGTAGGAGGCTGGGTTGCCCCTGCAAGAACAAACGGTTGCAAGCGCAGCTGTAGTCGGGGCTGGACTGATGGGTCGCTGGCACGCCGATGCGATTCGCCGAGCAGGAGCGCGTGTCATTGCTGTAGTGGATCCTGATGAGGCGCGTGCCGTTGCGCTGACGAAGCGTCATCGATTTGCAAAGATGTATCCAAGCCTCGATGATGCTTTGAGTCAAGTTCATCCGACTGTGGTTCATCTGTGTACGCCCGCCGATCTTCATCGTCATCAAGCGGAGCAGGCGTTGAAAGCTGGCGCCCACGTCTTCATTGAAAAGCCCCTCGCTCAGACTTTGGAGGACACGCGGGATATTTTGCTTCTGGCAGAACAATATGAACTGCTGGTTTGTCCCGTTCATCAATTTATTTTTCAAGATGGCGTACAACGCCTGCGTCATTGGTTGCCATCTGCCGAAGATATTGTTCAGGTCTCCTTCACGATCCATTCGGCGGGTGGAGTTGGTTCGCCGTCTCAAGAATTGAATTCCCTTGTTGCCGATATTCTTCCTCATCCACTCTCGCTCCTGCAATTCTTATTGCCCGGCTCTTTGGACGCATCTTGGACTGTTCATCGTCCTGCGCCCGGCGAGTTGCGAGTGATGGGTACGGATAATAGAAACGGTGTTGGTTTGGCAATTGAAATTAGTTTGAATGCGCGCCCCACTCAAAATACTTTATCAGCCGTAACGCAAAAGACCTCATTTCACGCAGATCTCTTTCATGGTTTTGCGTTCCGCTCTCCGGGGACGGTCTCGCGTGCGCGGAAAATTATCCAGCCTTTCGAATCCTCGCTTCGTCAATTTGGCGCCGCAACCGGCAATTTGACGAAGCGAGGATTGAATAACGAAAGCGCCTATCCGGGACTGCGTCGGTTAGTTTCTCTTTTTTATCAGGCGCAGCGTACAGGGGATGTCTCGCCTATTTCGGCACGCGATATACTTTCCGTCGCGCGAGCCCGGCAGATTATTATGACAAGTTAAACGGGAAATGAAAATGACAACAAAAACCCCAGCGCGACCTTTAACCAATAAATGGAAACGCAATAAACGTCGTTTGATACGACATTATCTTCCTTTTTCCATTGTGGCTGGATTGATCATTGCCGGGTTTCTTACCTATTTTCCCAGTAAAGATTTGGCGCACAGATTGAGTATGGGAACTGCCTATGCTGGGTTGGTCTTGTTAGGTTTTACCCTTTTGGTTGGCGCAATACACGTGTTGCGCTCGCGTCCTAATCCCACCTCCAGTGACCTGACTCGTGATGCGGGAATTCTGGCAGCGATCGTTAGCATTGTTCATGTAGGCGTGGGCTTGTTTGTTCATATGGGTAACCCACTGTACTATTTTATCTTCCCACCTGACCAGGCAGGCTTGATCCCTTTGCGCTACGACCCGTTTGGTCTTACCAACTGGGTGGGTTTGGCAGGCACGCTTATCTTGATACTCTTGTTTGCAACATCTAATGATTACTCATTAAGAAAGCTAGGCAAAACGCGCTGGAAAACTTTACAGCGCAGTAACTACATCCTGTTTGGACTTGTGGCGATGCATGGCATTGTGTATCAAATCCTGGAAAAGCGGACGGTTCCTCTCATTATCTTATTTTTACTCATGGTTGGGATAGTTACTATCTTGCAGTTGGCTGGCTTTCGTTTACGCCGCCAGGAAAAGGCAAGAAAGATGTCGAATGAAGATTTTCAGACCTAGGCAACCTCTTCTGCTGTTCGTCATCTTAATTGGCGCATGTTACGGTCCCACATCTGACGCGAATCTGCCCTCGCCGACTCAAACATTGCAGTTATTTCCAACTCATACACCGAGTATTGAACCACCGACAGTTGCGCCACATCTCACGGCGCATCCTACGGCGACCTTACAGGTCGGTTTACCTCCCTCCGAGACGATTCTTGTTACTGTAGACGCAAGCGTTGTCTACCAAACCATGGATGGGTTCGGGGCAACGCAGATTTCGCTGGTCTATGAAGGCATGGGAGATGTTCTCGGCCCGACATTGCGAAATGAGGCGATTGACGCGGTCTATCGTCAGGTGCGATTGAATTTAGGAGGATTGGCTTCACTGTTGGAAACCCCGGGGAGTTACGATCAGCGCGCAAATGACAACGACGACCCACTGCTTATTTATTGGAACGGCTTTCAGACTTTTTCAACAGACGCCATATATTCAAATGTAGTCGCTCAAGCCAGACCGCTCGGCTTCACTGACTATTCTCTCAACCAGCAAATCAATGTCCGCTGGGCAAGCCCGTGGCTTGAAGAGCTCCGAACCGAGAATTACCCCTTGTATTTGGCTGAAGCCGCAGAGCAGGTCGTAGCGTTAGCCACGTACTGGCGAAACCAGCGTGGAGCGGTCCCGCGCTATGTCATGTTATTCAACGAACCGCTCAGCGGGAATGGGGAGTTGAATGGCGGCACGGTACAAGAAATAGTGGACTTGGTTAAAGCCGCTGGGGATCGAATGGAACAGGAAGGCTTCATTGACGTGAAATTTATTGTCCCGAGCGATGAAACGCCAGCGAAGTCGCTTGAAATTGCTTCTGCTGTTTTGAACGATGCCGATGCTCGCAAATATGTCGGCGTAATTGGATACCACGCTTACCCCTACGACTCTATCTATGCAAGCGTTCCAAATATTTTGGACACCTCAGGGATTGGAGTTCCCGACGCCGAGGCTGTGGCGATTCGTAGTCAACTCCGTGAATTGAGTCAAAAATACGACTTACCAGTCTGGATGACCGAGGTTTCTCACGGTGATGTGAACCCGCTTTCTTATGAAGATTTTCGAGGTCGCGCCATTCATATCCATGACGAATTAGTCTATGCGGGTGCCTCCGGTTATTTTGGTATGAATAATATGTGGGATACCACGTCTCAGCAGTTACATTTTGGAAATCAGAATCTTTTCGATTATTCCAATGAGGGAAACATCGCTTTGATTGATATCGGTCAGCAAAAGGTGAATATTACTGGAATGGGCTATGCCATTGGGCATTATGCGCGCTGGATTTCGCCGGGCGCAAAACGACTGGAGGCAACAAGCGCGGATCCCTTTGTCCAAATAACGGCTTTTGTCTCGCCAAATTCAGATCAACTCACGTTGGTTGTAATTAACAACAATCTGTTTCCCCGAGAGATACGCGTTAATATCAAATCTATCATTTTGGCTGGAGGCGTTTCAGGCGAGCAATCTACGCCCAGTCAGTATTGGGTTCCTCTTAATGAATTTAACATATCGTCGCCGGATGGTTTTGCCGCAACCTTACCAGCTGAAAGCGTCACTACCTATGTGCTTCCACTGGTTCCCTAGAATGATATTTCCGTCGCTGGTTTCTATTCATTGGGCATGAAACCGCTTCTTTCCATAATTATTGCCAATGTGAGTGAACAACCGGAGATTGTTTCCTGCCTCGCTGCGCTGGAAAAGCAAATTGATGACTGTGTGGAAGTCATCGTGGTAGATGCAATTGATTCGGCGACGGCAAAAACCTTGCGACAGCAATTTGCGTGGGTACGGTTTGTCTCGATAGATCAAAATGCGGGCATTCCTCAAATGTTAGTGAGTGGATTGGCGCACTGTCAAGGGAATGTGATCGCAATTCTGGAAGATCATGAAATCGTTGCGTCGGGCTGGTGCGAGGCGACGCTGAATGTTCATCAAACGTACCCAGAGATTTCTGCCATAGCGGGTCCTATTGATAACGGTTGTGTCGGCCGCGTGATCGATTGGGCAACTTTCTTCTGCGAGTACTGCAAATTTATGTCTCCGATCCAGGCGGGCGAAACGGAATTTCTCCCGGGTCATAATGTGTCCTACAAGCGCGACGCGTTGGAAGCAGGTTCGCTCGAAGCCATGGCGAATGGCTTTTGGGATGGCGTCTTGCACCCCGAATTGCGCCGGCGCGGGTTTCGGTTTCGCATGGAGCCGAGCCTTAAGGTCTTGCACCAAAAACACATCGGGTTTTTCGAATTCATCGAACAGCGTTTTCTGTACAGTCGTTATTATGCAGGTTCTCGTACGCTCGATTGGAACTTGCTATACCGGGCGGGATATTCAATTGCTTGTTTAGCCTTACCCATCGTCCTTCTAAGCCGCATCCTTTCGTGCGGATTTTCCAAGCGGACGTTACAAAAGGAACTCTTGCTATCCATGCCCTACTTGTTTAGCTTCACGCTCGTTTGGGCGTTCGGAGAAATGGTCGGCTCTTTGTTTGGACGGGGGGGCAGCCTCGCCTCGATTAGATGAATCACTTACCTTTCAGCCAAACCCAAGTATTGATGGAGGAAGCGATTCCGCTCTCGAATACTGTTGTGTCTCGGCAAGTGGCGGTGGATGCTACTTGCTGGCAAAATAATCGCGGATATGGACGCCATGCGCGCAATCTACTCACTGCGCTCACGCGAATCGACACAGATAACCGTTATACATTTTTTATCGATTCTAAAGAAATGCAGGATCAACTCCCTTCCAATGTTGAATCTGTTCTTGTAAATGCTGGCAAGCCCACAGCCCAAGCCGCGTCTTCAGACGGACGCCGATCGTTTTCTGACATGATGCGTATGAGCAAGGCGTTCTCGCAACCTGGTTTCGATCTTGTCCTTTTTCCCACAGTGTACAGTTACGTCCCGGTGTTCAGCCGCGCTCACAAAATGGTTTTTATTCACGACGTGATCGCCGAAAAATATCCAAACCTGACTCTGCCGAGTTACTCTGCGCGCCTTGCGTGGAGGCTCAAAGTGCAGACTGCCCTCTATCAAGCGGGAACGATCGTCACTGTTTCAGAATATTCGAAACTCGGTATCGTGGATGTGTTCAATGTTGCCGCTCAAAACGTGAAGGTTGTCGGTGAAGCTCCCAGTCCAGCCTTCAAAAAATTTGAAGAGCCGCGACCAGTCCCCCCGTCGGAGTGGATGCGGAAGGGCGCGTATCAGATCGTCTATATCGGTGGATTTGGTCCGCATAAGAATTTATCCTGTTTATTGGAAGTCTTCGCCCGATTCACTGCGCGCGAGGAGTTTGCAAACATATCTCTTGTTCTGGTAGGCGAATACCAGAACGAGGTGTTTTATTCAGAATATTCTGATCTACAGCAAAAGATTGCCGATCTTGGAATCGAAAAGCAAGTTGTTTTTACAGGCTATCTTTCGGATGATGATCTCGTGGTTTTGCTGAACTATGCTCATGTGCTCGTTTTGCCTTCCTTGATGGAAGGATTTGGTTTGCCTGCTGTGGAAGCGGCGGCGTGCGGCTGCCCTGTAATCGCAACAAGTTCCAGCCCGCTCCCGTCTCTTTTGGGAGATGCGGCCATCTATTTTGATCCAAACAATAGTAGCGAATTGGAGCATGCAATAACGCGGGTGCTTGCCTCGGAATCTTTGCGTTGTGCGATGAGTGCTGCTGGTTTGAAAGCGGTAGAAAAGTTAACCTGGGATCATGCCGCTCTTACCTTGAAAGAACTGATTGATTCGATACATCCGTAATGAAGCGCCCCTTAAATTTTCTTCACTTAACAACGTTCTATCCTCCCTATAGCTTTGGCGGAGACGCGATGTATATTTATCGCCTGGCGCATGCGTTGGGTGACGAAGGTCATCACGTGGACGTCATTCACTGCGTGGATTCGTATCATCTGTTTCATCGCGGTAATCCAGAGATTCTGTTTCAAGAGCATCCCAGCGTAACGCGTCATGAATTGCGAAGTCCTTATCATTGGATGTCGCCTTTATTGACGCAGCAGACTGGGCTGCCCCTGCTAAAAAATCGGAAAATTGCCGAGGTCGTTAATAGTAAGCCGTATGACGTGATCCATTTTCATAATATATCGTTACTTGGGCCGCAGGTTTTGGCGATTCAACCGTCGAAGGGCAGGGCTGTAAAGATTTATACGACCCATGAACATTGGCTGATTTGTCCGACTCATGTGTTGTGGAAATTCAATCGTCAGGCCTGTGATCGTCCTCAATGCATGCGATGCACTCTGACCAGTAGGCGTCCTCCTCAATTATGGCGTTATCTTGGTTTGATGGAAAAAGCCGCACAACATGTTGATCTCTTTATCTCGCCCAGTCGTTTTACTGCCCAGATGCATGCCGCTAGAGGATTCTCGCGCCCAGTCGCTCACTTGCCTCATTTCATCGAGAAGAAGGATTCTGACTGGAGAGATCCTCTTCCGCGTCCTCATGTAGAACCTTATTTTCTCTTTGTCGGTAGGTTGGAGAAGATTAAAGGTCTTCATACTCTTATCAATGTCTGGAAGCAGGTCTCGGAATATGATCTGCTCGTTGCCGGGACTGGGAATCAGTTCGATGAATTAAAGAACCTTGCATCCGACCAACCTCAAGTAAAATTCCTTGGCGCGTTAACGCAGCAGGCGTTGGGGAACTATTATTTTCATGCCCTGGCAACGATTGTGCCTTCGGTTACCTATGAAACATTCGGGATGGTTATCCTTGAATCATTTGCCCGAAAAACGCCGGTCATTGTCCGCGACTTGGGCGCGCTACCTGAAGTAGTCCGGGATAGTGGCGGTGGGCAGATTTACCGCTCAGATGCGGAATTATTGCAGGCTATACGTCAAATTGGGAAGGAGTTGGGCTTGCGCACCCGACTCGGTGAAATGGGTTATCAGGCGCTGGTTGAAAATTGGACTCGCAAACCACATCTTGAAAGGTATTTTGAACTTCTTGAGCAAGTTGCAAGTAAGAATTTTGGGCATATACCTTGGGACCTTCCGGACATGAAGTCGACGGTTCCCGCTCACGAAAAACGGAGATAAACTTATGTTGAAAAAGTTTGTGACGACAGGAATGGTTTTCTTGTCTATGATGTTTTTTCAATTGGCATGGCTTACAGGAATTTGGATCACGCGCGCCTCTGAAAACTGGCAAAAGCTGATTCTTGTGGGCGGAATCACCGTAGCAGCTTACCTTGCGATATATATTTTCCGCGAATCTTTTTTTGAGAAAATTGGAAACGGTATCAATTGGCTTGCGGAAAACCAAGTTTCGTTCTTGATCTTGCTGGCGGTTGCTATGACAGTAGTTGGGGTGTACTATGCAAACCTTCAACGTGTTTGGCCCTTTGATGAAGAGGAGAATTTTGGGGCAGCCAGGTTCATTGCTGCACACGGATTTAAAGAGTTCTTCGCACAGTATGCGCTTGAAAACTACTTGTCCAATCGCCATCCGCCGTTGATCTTCTTAATCAATGGGTTGGCGGTATCCATCTTTGGCGACAACTTGATAGTGATAAGGATAGTGACCGTTGTTTTTGGATACAGCATGTTGGTGGCAAGCTATTTTCTGGCTTCGGACCTATATGGAAAAAGAACAGGGGTTCTGACAGTTCTTGTTCTCCTTTGTTTTCCTTTGATCGTTCGGGAAAGCACAGCAGGTTTGCTGGATATACAAGCCACGCTCTTTTTTGTATTAACTTTATGGCTGGCTTTGAGGCTTGCAGAAAAACCCTCATGGGGATTAGGAGCGGCATTGGGTTTCTCGTTAGGATTGGGTCTGGTGACGAAATATATGGTGATGTTTATTATCCCTGTCCTGCTTGTGTTTTTTCTCGTTCGGCGAAATTACCGTGCAACCGTCGTCCCCGTGCTTTTATCGTTTTCACTAGCAGGGGCAATTTTCTTGTTATGGACGTGGTATGGAAGCACAATTGGCGTGCGAGTTCCCGGAGTGGCAGGCTTTAGTCCATCTGAACTCTTTACTGTAAAAACCATTTCGACTGAGGTGCTGAAGGAGGATGGCGATGTGATTGATGAAATTGCCGTCAGTCCCGGTTACTTTCTAACTTCAGAGTGGGGGCGTAATTTCCTTTTTAACTCGTTGTTCACCAAGTTGCCATCCGGGTTCGGCGCATATAGCATACCTTTGATCTTTCTTGGGTTGTTCGTGATGCTACGGCAGAGAAGCACCGCCGATCTTTTTGTAATCATATGGTTGGGAATCGTCTCCGTCCTGTTGATCTTGACCCTGCCCGACCATCGATACTTTATGGTTATCTTCCCCGCGTTGGCAATGCTTGGCGCGAGATGGGCTGAATTGCTACCGTCAAAAGATATGGGTAAAATGGCATGGTTGTTGTTGGTCTTTCAGGTTGGCGCACTGTATATTTTTGTGGATTGGAGTCGAGAATCCGAACTATTCGTTGGTAACTAAAGATTGCATATATAAAATCGTAAATTGGCGCATCGTAGAAGGAGTTATCAATCGTCATGACAGTTTCAGAAACTCGGAATGAGTCACGGTTTATCGTCATTGGAGGTGGTCCGGCGGGATTGGCGGCGGCATATGAGTTGACTTGCCACAATCACGAACCGGTGGTCTTTGAAAAATACGACAAGGTCGGTGGGATCGCTCGTACGGAAGAATACAAAGGCTACTATTTTGATATGGGCGGGCATCGTTTTTTCACCAAATCGGATGAGGTCAACCAAATGTGGCAGGAAGTGATGGGTGATGATTTCCTGCGTCGGCCGCGCTTGTCTCGAATCTACTACAAGCGGAAATTCTTTAATTATCCGCTTAAACCCGTTAATGCTTTGCGGGGTTTGGGGGTATGGGAAGGTCTCTTGATCGGTTTTAGTTATCTGCGTTGGCAGGTATTCCCCCATAAGCAGGAGAACAATTTCGAGGAATGGGTGACAAATCGGTTCGGTAAGCGGCTATTTCAAATTTTCTTCAAGTCGTATACCGAGAAGGTGTGGGGTATTTCAACCTCTGAATTGAGCGCTGAATGGGCGGCGCAACGTATTAAAGATCTTGACTTGAAGGCGGCGATTCTCAGCATGTTTGTAAAACCCAAACAGACCATCAAGACCCTGATCGAAGAGTTCGATTATCCCCGGCGGGGACCCGGAATGTTGTGGAAAACTGTGAAGAATAAGATCGAAGAGAGAGGTGGGCAGGTCCATCTCAACTCAGCAATTGTCAAGATTCTGCATGAAGCTGGCCGCATCACGAGTGTGGTGGTAAAGAATGGCGATCAAATAGAAACTGTGAAAGGCACCGATTTCATATCCAGCATGGCGGTCACAGATTTTATTCAAGCGTTGGACCCTCCGCCGCCTCAGGCGGTTTTGGAATCTGCTAGCCGCCTTGGTTATCGTGATTTTCTTACTGTTTGTTTAATCGTTAAGCAGCCCAAACTATTCGACGATAACTGGATCTATGTGCATGAGCCTAATGTCAAAGTCGGTCGTATCCAGAATTTCAAGAACTGGAGCCCGGACATGGTGCCAGACGAGAGTATGTCTAGCTTGGGTTTGGAATATTTTTGTAATATAGGCGATGAGCTATGGAGCATGCCTGATTCTGAGCTTGTGGAGTTGGGGAAGCGGGAGCTAGATACAATCGGTTTGGCTCGTTCGAATGATATCGTTGACGGTAGTGTGTTCCGTGTCGAGAAGGCTTACCCGGTTTACGATTCCACATATCAAAAGCATCTTGATATCTTGAAAGCATATCTCGCTGGCTTTAGTAATTTTCAAACCATTGGGCGCAACGGGTTGCATCGCTATAACAACCAGGATCATGCCATGCTGACGGGAATGTACGCGGTTCGTAATATGATCAATGGAGAGAACCATAACCTCTGGAAGATCAATGCGGAACAAGATTACCATGAAGAGATTCGAGATGGGAAAGACCCAGTGGCAGAAAGAGTTATCAGCCGGGTTTTCCCACAGATATTTACCAATCTTGAGCCTTTAGCTTTTGGGACTGCTGTTGGACTGGTGTCGGCATTCCTATTGTTGGCGGTTACAGCATGGGTGACCGTGAACGATTTGACTGCTGCCGCGCGGTTGTTGAACTTGCTTGGAGAGTATCTACCCGGTTACGAAGTTTCCATATTTCCCGGTACCATCTTGAGCGCGGTGTATGGCTTTATCCTCGGCTTTGCATCGGGGTGGTTGTTGGCATTTTTGCGTAACGCTATAATGCGGCTGTATATTCATAATTTGCTCCGCCAAGTTGAGGCTGCAAATTTTGATGAGCCCTCATCAGGAAATTGATCTTGTGATAAGGAATTGAGCTATGTCAAAAGAAACGTCTGAACAAGAAAAGAATCTCGAAAAGATGGTGATGACCCGTTTGGTTCGATTGAGCGCCGCTGTGTATGGGATCGTATTTGGGTTTGTGCTGGGGTTGGGCATCTTTGTTGCAACGCTCTGGCTGGTGGTTCGCGGTGGACCTGTTGTGGGACCCAATCTCGCCTTGCTTGGGCAATTCTTTTTGGGCTACACGGTCACATACTTGGGGAGTGTAGTCGGGTTTGTCTATGGCTTTATCACCGGTTTTGTGATCGGGTTTTCAATTGCCACGATCTACAATTGGATCATAAGCCGGTTTGCGAAAGAATAGGAAAGCGACACTTAAAGTCTATGCGGATTGACCGCGATTCATGACAGGCTTATCTACTATTCCGATTCTGATGTACCATGGTATAGATGCGTGTCCATCTGTAGTTACTATTCATCCAGACCGATTTCGTTGGCAAATGGAATGGCTTCATCGCTACGGATATAAGGGTATTTCTTTAGGCGAACTCGTCCGTTGCATGAATGCTGGTGAAACATTCCCAGTGCGGTCCGTTGTTTTGACCTTTGATGACGGATATCAAAATCTATTTACCGAAGCGTTTCCTGTTCTGTTGGAGTTTGGATTCTCGGCGACGGTTTTTTTGGTGACTGGTTTTTGCGACAAAGATAACCGTTGGCAAAGTCAACCCCAAAGCATACCAACGATGAGGTTGTTGACATGGAAACAGGTTGATGAAATGGCGCGTTTTGGGATCGAGTTTGGATCGCACACGGTCAACCATCCGTATTTAGATCAGCTGCCTCTCGGTGCGCTTCATGATGAGATCGTTCTGCCTAAGGCGATATTAGAGGATCGTTTGGGTCGTCCCGTAATGAGTTTTGCCTATCCCTACGGACGATATTCACCGCCTGTGAAGGACCTGGTATCCAGCACGTATGAAGCGGCTTGCAGTACACGGCAAGGATTGGTAAATGCCGCAAGCGACCGTCATTCATTGGAACGAGTGGAAATCAATTATCTCTCACATCCATGGGTGTTCCAGCTACTTTTTCATCCGAACTTCCCTTATTATCTTTCGATGCGCAAAATGGGTCGGGCACTTCGCTCGGCGATCTTTCAAGTGACTGGAAAATGACCGTTTTACTTCATGGCTAACCGTGTTCCGTTGCTCTATTCAAGTGGATGACAAACGTCATCCGCTTTTTTGTTGCAATCAAACTTTAAGTTTCAAATCCCTTGACGTGTGGGGCGGTGTGGTTAAAATAGAACATGCGTTCTAAACAAAGGAGGACGTATGACCACAAACGATCGTCAATTCTTGCTGGCGTTGGATGCGCTGGCGGAACTCAAAGCGGAAGTGGACGCGCCTCTTCCTCAGCCTGTGCCTGCCGCGCCCGCGTTGACCTCTATCTTAGCCGAGCTTGGCGCGTTGCCGCGCGAGGCGCTTTTCCTCGGCATGGCTTCCGATGGGTTGCCCGTGTTGTTGAATTTGCACGATCCCGTGCCGGGACCGGTTCTTCTCGCAGGTGATGCCGGCGCGGGCAAAACAGCCTTCCTGAAAAATATCGCGCGCGCTGTTGGGCTTACACACACGCCGGCTGAAGTGAAATTTGGCGTCATCACGAGTCACGCGGACGAGTGGGAGGAGATTCGGAACCCTTCGCATTGTCTGGGAATTTTCTCCTCGCACGACTCAAGCGGGCAGGACTTCCTGACTTCTGTCGCCTCGTGGGCGCATGGGACAACACGCAGCGGACAATCCATGTTGCTGTTGATTGACGATTTTGAAGCGGTCGCCGCGTTCGATTTCAACGCGCTGCAAACCCTGCGCTGGCTCCTTGCCCGCGGACCTTCGCGGCGGGCGTGGACATTCGTCTCGCTGAACGCGCCGCGCTATGGGCAGGTCATCTCGTGGATTCCAAACTTCCGCACGCGTATCTTCGGGCGGATTCGAGATGCGCGGGTCGCCGGCGTGTTGGGCGGCGACCCGGCGTCGGCGTTGGATTCGCTGAAGGTGGGCACCCAGTTTTCCCTGCGTGAGAACGGGAATTGGCTCCGTTTTTGGCTCCCTTCCGCATAGTCCGCAAATCGAGTTTGTGCTAAAATCATGGTGTGCGTTGCATGAAGTTCGGCGGTCCGACAATCAGAGGGAATACTCATTCGCTTCCTGGCACCTGGGTGTCTGCGATCCCTAGAGTCATGCATAGTCGATTCGTATCGCTTAGGCGGTTGCTTCACTGCCGAAGCCCACACTCAGGAGAATAGAAATCCTATGGAAGCGAAACTCTATGTTGGCAACCTGCCTTTCAGCACCGGCGACGCTGATCTGCAGGACATGTTCGCGCGCGCAGGCACGGTAAAATCTGCCCAGGTGATCAAGGATCGAGCCAGCGGCCGTTCAAAAGGCTTTGGCTTTGTCGAGATGGGATCACCGGAAGAGGCGCAAGGAGCGATTGCCATGTTCCATGGCAAAGACTTCAATGGCCGCGCGCTCACCGTGAACATTGCTCGTCCGCGTGAGGAACGCCCCGGCGGTTTCCGTGGCGGAGACCGCAATCGCGAACGCAGACGCGACTATTAAGCCATCAGGTTCGTTCTAACGTTGAGCCAAATGGGCGGTGCCAGCCATTTGGCTCAATTCATTTATACGGGCGAAGGATTGACAACATGATGGATGGATTATTGATCCGCGACTATCTCGACTCGGATTTTGATGCCGTCACAATTTTGTGGCGCGTGTCTCGTGAAAAATCGTTGCCTGATTTTCAGCGCGCGAAGGGTCATTTCTTTTTCGAGGATCGGGATTATTTTCAACATAAGATTCTGAAGGCGAATAAAGTTTGGGTTGCAAGCATGGACGGTTGTGTTGCGGCGTTTATGGCAATGGAAAATGAGTTTATCGACCAGTTGTACGTCCACCCTGATTATTGGCGGCAGGGGATTGGCGAAGCCTTGATCGCTCATGCGCGAAAAATCTCTCCTTTGCATCTTTGGCTTTACACTTTACAGGTCAATCTGAACGCTCGCGCATTTTACGAGAAACATGGATTTGTCGCTGAGAAGTTTGGAACCAGTCCGCCGCCTGAGAGCGAGCCTGATGTTGAATATCACTGGCGCAAGAATCCTAATCGTAAATCGTAAATCGTAAATCGAAATATGCGTCCAACTTACCTGCAAGTTAACCTTTCTCAGCTCGAAAAAAATCTTTCCGCGATTCGTGCGCACGTGTCGCCTGCGAAAGTGATGCCGATGGTGAAAGCCAACGCGTATGGTCACGGCATTGACGGTGTCGCGCCGTTCATCGAGCCGTTCGTGGATTATTTCGGCGTGGCGACGGTGGAGGAGGGGATTCGTCTGCGGACGGAACTCCGCATCACGAAACCGATCCTCATCGCGGGCGGGATCCTGGCGGAGCAAGTCCCTCTGTTCGCCGATCACGACTTGACCTTGACCGGTTCGTCCATTGAATTGCTGGAGGTCGCGGAAGAAATTTCGCGGCAAACTGGCAGGCGGATTAAGATCCATTTGAAATTCGACACCGGCATGGAACGGATCGGCTTGCACGAGTACGAAGCCGAGCCGCTGATCGAATCTTCGCTGAGGTTGAAGCATGTTGACGTGGAGGGGATGTACACGCATCTCGCCAACTCCGAACTCGCCGACCGAAGTTACTCGGATCTGCAGATCGAACGGTTTCAAGAAATTTTGCGCGTGTATGAAAAGTTGAGTGAGCCGACGCCTGCGCTAAAACATGTCAACAACTCCGCTGGGATTTTGAATCTCCCTGAAGCCAATTTCGATATGGTTCGCGCAGGCATCTTGTTTTACGGCGTGTACCCTGGTGAGGAGGTTGACCGCGTCATCGAAGTTAAACCTGCGCTCACATGGCGGTCGCGCGTGGCGTATTCCAAGATCACCAGGCCGGGGCGGCCGATCGGTTATGGGTCGCTGTGGCAGGCTGAACGGGAGACTCGAATCGTCACTGTCCCATGCGGCTATGCCGACGGCTACTTCCGCCGTATGACGAATCAAGCGCAGGTTGTCATCCGCGGAAAAAAATATCCGCAAGTTGGACGCATCTGCATGGATCAATTTATGGTGAATGTGGGCGACGACGATGTGAAAGTTGGCGACGATGTGATCTTGCTCGGTGGAGACATCACCGCCTGTGATCTCGCGGCATGGGCGGGGACGAACGAGTATGAAACGTTGACGAGTATCAGCGCGCGCGTGCCGCGCGTGTTCGTGGCGGAGTGATGATAGAATGATGGCGAAAAACGTAGTAACGACTTCAGTCGTTTTTATGCCGATTGAAGTTGCCACTACGAAATATCAGAGGTGAAGATTGAAACGTGTGTTTGAAACGTATGGATTATTGATCGTAGTTGCGGGCGTGATCATCGCGCTCGATCAGTGGACGAAATCGCTTGTGCGCGCCAATTTGCCGCTGAGCAGAACATGGTTGCCCGATTCGCTTGAATGGCTTAGCCCGTACGCGCGGATCGTTCATTGGCAAAACACGGGCGCGGCGTTCGGCATGTTCCAAAATGGAAGCATGATCTTTGCCGTCCTTGCGTTCATCGTGATCGGCGCGATCGTCTATTACTTTCCGCAAGTGGAAAAACATGATTGGTCGCTGCGGCTCGCCATGGGTATGCAGTTGGCTGGTGCGAGCGGAAATTTAATTGACCGCCTCATCAATGATGGGAAGGTCACTGATTTTATTTCCGTTGGCACATTCCCCGTATTCAACGTCGCCGATGCGAGCATCAGCGTCGGCACGGCGATCTTGTTGTTGGGCGTGTATCTGCAAGAACGCGCCGCGAAAAAAGATCAGGCGGGTCACGGCGGTTCGAATAAGCCCAGTGAAGCGACAAGTGAGTGAGCGAGTCGTCCGTCTCCGATTTGAAAAACAAACAAGCGAACGGCTGGATAAATTTCTAGCCGCATCTCTGCCGGAGTTTTCCCGTTCGCGGATTCAGGGACTCATCGCCGATGGATGCGTGGACGTGAACGGTCGTGCCGCAGGGAAGGCTGGTCAGCCGTTGGAGGCTGGCGCCGCGCTGACAGTTCGCATCCCGCCTCCCGCGCCGGTTGATCTCATCCCTGAACAAATTCCACTCGATGTAATTTTTGAAAACGACGACCTGCTCGTTGTGAATAAACCTGCCGGGATGGTGGTGCATCCCGCCGCGGGACATTCCTCCGGCACGCTGGTCAACGCTGTGTTGGGATACGACGCGGAGATCGAAGGCATCGGCGGCGAAGAAAGACCCGGCGTTGTGCATCGCTTGGATAAGGATACGTCAGGTCTGATCCTGATCGCCAAGAACGAACGCGCTCACCGCTGGTTGCAGGAACAATTCCGCTTGCGGAAGGTGGAGAAAACGTATCTCGCGCTGGTGGATGGCAAACCGCCGACTCCCTCCGGTCGCGTGGAAACATTCATTGGCAGGGACCCTAAAAATCGAAAACGCATGGCGAATGTCTCCGCAAGCAAGGGACGCGAGGCAATTTCGGAATTTAGAACGCTCGAAAGTTTCAAGAATTACACCTTGCTTGAATTTCATCCGCACACCGGGCGCACGCATCAGATCCGCTTGCACTGCGCGTTCTTGAAATGTCCGATCGCGGGAGATGAAGTGTACGGCAGAAAATCTTCAACGGTTGCGCTTGTGCGGCATTTCTTGCACGCATCCAAACTCAAAATTGTTTTGCCCGGTGAAACTGATGCGCAAACATTTGAGTCAACTTTACCAAATGATTTAGACGAAGTGTTGGAAAAACTGCGAAAGGACAAATAGCAATGGATTACATTGATCTCCGTTCCGATACAGTGACCAAGCCCACACCTGAGATGCGCGAGGCGATAGCGGAAGCCGAAGTGGGAGACGATGTGTACGGCGACGATCCAACCGTCAACCGGCTTGAAGCGCTTGCGGCGTCCATGCTGGGCAAAGAGGCTTCGGTGTTCGTCCCCTCTGGCACGATGGGGAATCTGATCGCCCTGCTGGTCCACTGCCAGCGCGGAGACGAAGCCATCGTTGGGAGCAAGTCGCATATTTATTTAAATGAAGCAGGCGGGATGTCTGCGTTGGGAGGGATTCAACCGAACCCGATCCCAAATCAGAAAGATGGCACGCTCGCGCTGGACGACATCCGCGCTGGGATTCGGATGGAGGACGTGCACCATCCCATCACGCGCTTGATCTGCATCGAAAACACGCAAAACGCTTGCGGCGGGGTCGCGTTGACTGTTGAGTACATGCGCCAGGTGGGAGAACTTGCGCGAGAAAACGGTTTATCTTTTCACATTGACGGCGCGCGCATCTTCAACGCCGCCGCGAAACAGAACGCGGACGTAAAAGAATTGGTCTCGCCCGCAGACTCGGTGATGATCTGTCTGAGCAAAGGGCTTGCCTCGCCGGTCGGTTCGATGCTGGCGGGGACGAAAAAATTCATCGCGCGCGCCCGTCACTTGCGCAAAATGCTCGGCGGCGGGATGCGGCAGGTGGGAGTCCTTGCCGCGGCGGGGATCGTTTCGCTTGAAACCATGTCACTACGCGTTGCGGAAGATCATCGCCGCGCGAAATCGCTGGCGGATGGATTGCGCGGCATTTCGGGAATCGTATTAGACGAGAACACGCCGCAGACTAACATGATCTACTTCAATCTCGCGGATCGCGTCTCAATGAATGAAAACGATGTCGTCGCAGAGATGTCAAAGTATGACATTCTTGTGGATTGGGCTGACAAGCGGCGGTTCCGTCTCGTCACGCACTATGAAATTGACGATAACGCGGTGGAAAGAACGATTGAGGCGTTCGGAAAAGTTTTACGCTAAGCGCTCAATTTTTCCCAATTACCATCTTCGGTCAATGTTTTATAAGGAAGTTGCGCGAGCGCGCTGACGATAGCGGGGTCGAACAGAACGCCGCTATTTTCTTCCATGAATTCCAGGGCTTCATCGGGCGATGATTTTTCGCGATATCTGCGTTTGCTGGTAAGCGCGTCGAACACATCGGCAACTGCAAAGATACGCGCCTGCGTGGGGATTTCTTTTCCGCTCAACCCGACGGGGTAGCCGCTCCCGTCCCAGCGTTCGTGGTGATAGCGAATGACTGAAACGGTTTCCTGCAAAAAGGGAATCCCTTCCACGATGCGCGCGCCGATATCGGGATGCACGCGCATGATCTTCCATTCATCGTCGGTGAGTTTGCCTGGCTTGTGCAGGATGGTGTCGCTGATGCCGATCTTGCCAATGTCGTGGAGCAATGCGCCGCGCTCGAGCGATTTGATCTGCTTCTCGGTCATGCCCAATTCGGCGGCGAGCATACACGCGATGCGGCTCACGCGGATGCTGTGACCCTCCGTCTCGCGGTCTCTCGCATCCAGCGCGGACATGAGCGAAGTCAGCGTGTGGTCATACGTGAGTTCCAACTCGGCATACGCTTCTTTGATCTCTTCTGCCTGACGCCGCGATTCTGCCAACAGGATGGCGCGTTCAAGCGCGATGGCGGCTTGGTTCGCCAGCGTCTGCAGATTCGCAAAATTCTGCCCTCGGCTTTCGGGGATGTTCATCCACAACGCGCCATACGTTCCTCCGCGCGTGAGCAGTGGATAACACACCAGCGACCCAGTGTCGGTTGAAATGATGATGCTCTGTCCCGTTTGGATCGCCTGATCAATCGTGTCCTGCGGATGTTCGCGCCGGGAGTGGAAGCCGTTTTCATCGATCTCCACCTGCGCTTCAACGGTTCCCTGTTTTGAAAGCAATACGATGCCCGCCTCTTTTGCGTGGGTAAGTTTATGCGCCGCTTGGCTGATCAATTCCGCCGCGTTGCTCAACTCTTCCACTTGGATCACGTCCACACTGAGTTGGTACAGCATGGACGTGGTGTTCAACGTGTTACGCAGCTCCTGATACAACCACGAACTTTCAATTGCCGCCGCCGCTTGCGACGATAACAGGTCGGCGAGCGACTCGTCGTTTTCTGAAAACGACACGCCGTCCTGTTTCCCGAACGCGAGGATCGCGCCGATGCTCAAGCGATGCAGGCGAATCGGAATGGCGATCGCGCTTCGCAGACCCGCGCTGTCAAACTCAAGCTTGCTTCCTTGCGTGTATTTCCTCGCGTCGCGGATGCGGAACGGATGCGTGGCATTCAACGCCGCTTTCAGTACCGCCTCGTTGTTGGAATGAGACTCAAGCCCTTCGAGCAGTCTCGGCGCGTCGCCGGCGGACGCGATGCGTGAGAAATTTCCCTGCTGGTCGAGCAGGGTCACGAAGACCACGCGCGCCTCGAGCGTTTGGCGCGCGATCATGGCGATCTCTTGCACCGCGGCTTGCGGGTCGAGCAGGGTGGTGAGCGAAATGCCCGCTTGAATTAACTCTTTCAACCGCTGGTGATAACTGACGCGTTCCCAGGCGCGCGTCAATTCGGTTGCCACATCTTCGGCGATTGCCACGTCCGCGCTGGAGAAGGCAGACGGCTTGTTTGAGCCGATCTCGATGATGCTCCGAATCTTATTGAGTTGCATGAT
>CAYWCN010000007.1:0-6043 GCA_964456775.1 uncultured Anaerolinea sp. | reverse complement strand
CTTGAATAAAATCGGGATCGAGGCGGGTATCGTTCACGGTCTGTGGCTTTTTGAGCCGGGTTGTCCGCCCCAGCAGACCTTTATCCGCATCTTGCACGTAGCCCGGCGGGAGGGTGTTCGCATCCTTGCCGGCGGTGGTGAGCGCCACGTAACGGTTGTGTTCGGGTTCGTGCCACATCAACGTGACGACCGTGCAGTCAATGGCATGTTCGAGCGTGTTGACGGCGAGTTGCGCGGCGACCTCCGGCTCGAGTTCGGCTTCGAGTTGCTTGCTCAGTTCGTTCAGGTACGTTAACTGCGCTGTCCGTTGTTTCTCCGCGTTCAAGCGTTGGGTGAGGATCTCGATCTGCCCGTTGAGCGAATTCACGTCTGATTCGGGTTGCTCATCGGAGTCCTCTTCATTGATCGTAGGTTTTGCTTCGCTGATTTGAAGCGCGAGGAAGATGCCGACGCTCGTCAGGAGGGTGATAAGACTGCTGAGGGCGAACCAAGTCTCCCGTCCGCGTGAATCGATCCCTTCCGTCAAAAGGAGGAGGCCGAGCGCGGCGATCCATTGAACTCCGAAGAAGATCCACGCTTGCTTTGTCACAGATTCGGTTTGACGAATTGCGGCGATGTACAGGAACAGCGCGAGGAATAGGACGACGATGGCTGGCAGTCGGTTGCCGAGCGTGGAGAGATATTGAAGGACGGGTTCGAAGAGACGGGGCGCGAGGGCAAAGCCCTGACCAACGAGGGAAACAACTGTGGCGAGGGCGAGCAGGAACTTGCCCTGTGTTGAAAATGATCTGGTTTTCATACTTCTGATGCGGTTTCAGCGCTATTGTACTTCATGCGCTCTAATCTGATATAATTTTTTTATACACACATCAACGTTGAAAACCTTAACTGGAAAGAAGAACATTCCATGACCATGTTTGTGACTCTTGAACAAATTGACCAGGCGGCGGACTTTGTCCGTTCGCGCACAGCGCATCGCCCCCGCATCGGGCTGATCCTCGGTTCCGGGCTGAACAGTCTTGCGGAATCGGTCCAGAAAGCGGACGTGATCCCCTTCGGCGATATTCCCAACTGGCCCGTTTCCACCGTGCATGGGCACGCCGGCAGGCTGGTGATCGGCGAGCTGGAGGGGCAGACCGTGATGGTGATGCAAGGACGCATCCATTTTTATGAAGGGTACAGCATTTCGCAGATCGGCTTGCCGGTGCGCGTGATGCTTCGCCTCGGGTTTGAAATGATGTTCGTCACCAACGCGGCGGGAGGCGTGAACGCCGAGTTCGCTCCGGGCGACGTGATGTTGATCACCGATAATTTGAATCTGATGGGCATGTCGGGCGCGAACCCGCTGATGGGACCGAACATTGATGAATTGGGTCCGCGCTTCCCGGATATGAGTCAAGCGTATGACCACGAGTTGATGGCGTTGGCGCGAAAGGCTGCGACGGAGAATCAAGTGACTCTGCGCGAAGGCGTATACTGCGGCTTGAGCGGGCCATCCTTTGAAAGCCCGGCGGATCTGCGTTTCTTGAAACTCGCCGGTGCAGACGCGGTGGGTATGTCTACAGTTCCGGAAGTGATCGTGGCGCGGCACGGCGGCATGCGCGTGCTGGGTTTTTCCGGCATCAGCAACAAAGCCAATCTCGACGGTTCGACGGTAACAACTCATGAGGAGGTTATCGAGGCTGGCAAGGTCATCACGCCGAAGATCGAAAAGATCGTCCGTGGTGTATTGCGCTCGCTTTAACGTTCGTCCGCATGAATCCATTTTATCGTTTGCTCGCCGCCAACGAGCCCTTGATCTATATCGCGCTGGCGATTTGGGGTTTATTCCTGACCCGCGCGATGATCCGCGCATGGCTTGAATGGCGCAATGCCGTGTATGGACTTGAGCGCGAATTTGCGTTGAGGCGTTTGTTACGCGCGACGATCACCGGACTGTTCGCGCTTGGACTCATCTTCGCGGAATTTTTCGTCGCTACTTTTATCGTCCCCTCGCTTCCCGCTTCTGACGTTTTGCCGACTCCCACGCTCAACATTCTCGTCACCCCGGCCGCTTCCCTCGCTCCCGATGCTGCCACCCAAGCCGCGTTGAATCCCACAGCCGTGTCGGCTCCCAGCGGGATGAGCGGTTGCGATCCCGAACGGATCATGCTCACCGCCCCGGAGCCGGGCGCGCCAGTGAAGGGAATCGTCGAATTGACCGGCACGGCGAGCATTCCGAATTTTGCCTTTTACAAATATGAAGTCTCCGCGATGGGAACGAACATCTGGGCGACGATCTCCGCCGGGGACAAACCCAAGAAAGACGAAAAACTCGGCGATTGGGACACGACCACGCTTGCCAATGGCGATTATTTTCTACAACTCGTTCTCATTGACAATGCCGGGAAGACGCTTGATCCGTGCGTGATCGCGGTGCGCGTGGAAAACCCGTAATTCAAGTAGTAACGACTTTAGTCGTTAGCGAACGACTGAAGTCGTTACTACGCAAAAAGGAGCAAACTTGTTTGACATTCGTCCCGCTGTTGCGACCGACATCCCGCGCTTGATGGCGTTGGATCATAAATCATTGAGCGATTACGTCTGGCAATTGGACTTGAAACGCGAGACCGGTCAAGCCTCGGCGAGTTTTCGCGAGGTGCGGTTGCCTCGCGCGGTGGAGGTGACGTATCCGCGCGACCCGTTCGCGTTGTCGGATGATTGGACGCGCCGCGATCTCACCCTTGTTGCCGCGGATAAAAAATCGTTGGTGGGTTACCTCTGCGCGAAGGAAGATAAAACCTCCGCGACGGCTTCGATCACCGACCTGGTTGTAGACGCCCAGTCGAGGCGTAAAGGCGCCGCATCCGCCCTCCTATTGGCGGCGCAGGCTTGGGCGTCCGAACGAGGCGCGCGGCGTCTCATCCTTGAAATGCAGTCGAAGAATCAGAACGGCATCCGTCTCGCGCAAAAATTCGGTTACGAGTTCAGCGGGTATAATGACCAATATTACGCCACGCAAGATGTGGCTTTGTTTTTTGCAAAGGCGATCAAATAGAGTAACGGATGTTTGACGGTTGGCTGGATTGGCTACTGACAGCGTTGATCACGCTGAACAATATTTTGACGGCGGGCATCGCGATCACCGCGTTCTCGCTGTTCATGTACGCCCTTTCATTTAATTTGCGCGACCGCGTGGCGCGGTCGTTCGCCATCATTTTGTTGTGCGTGGTGGTGGTCTTCACGACCGAGGCTTTGCAAACCCGCACCGTGCCAGATTGGGGAATTGAATTTCTGCTCGAACTTCAATGGATCGGAATTATCTTTTTACCCCCAGCGTATCTGCATCTTTCAGACGCGCTTCTCGTCACGGCGGGGCGTCCCTCACGCGGACGAAGAAGGCTGGCTGTGCGGCTCGTGTACGCGCTCGCGGTGATCTTCGTTGTCCTGCTGGCGTTGGGAAAGTTGGTGGGTCCGCTCGTGCCGAATGGAATCCCCGCGCCGCATTTGCATCCAACTGTATGGACTCAGGCATTCACGGTTTTCTATCTTTTGGTGATCGCATGGGCTGGCTATAACTTTATCCGCGCCTACTCGCGCATGCTCACGCGCTCCGGCAGGCGGCGGATGTTCTACCTGATCGCCGGTGCGACCGCTCCCGCGCTCGGTTCGTATCCGTACCTGCTGTTTGGCTCGCACATCGCGGCGGAATATCCGATTTTATTTTGGGGCGTGGCGTTCATCAACAATTTGCTCGTGGCGGTGTTGGTCATCGTCATGGCGTACGCTGTCGCGTTCTTCGGCGTGGCATGGCCCGACCGCGTGGTGAAGAGTCGCTTGTTCAAATGGCTCCTGCGCGGACCGGTCACCGCCTCGCTCGCGTTGACCACGATGACTCTCGTCCGACGCACAGGCGAATTCCTTGGCGGCGAACCGTATTCGGGATTTGTTCCGCTCGCGGTGGTTGCGACAGTGTTGCTGTTCGAACATGCGGTGACGTTGTTCTCTCCGTTATGGGAACGATTACTTTTCTATGGGCGCGACCGCCAGGAACTTCAACTCTTGCAAAACATCGAAGAGCGATTACTCACGCGCGGCGACTTGCAACAATTCCTCGAAACTGTGCTTGCCGCTGTGCGCGACCACTTGCAATCTCCGTGCGCCTTCGTCGCCGCCTTGGATGGCGAAGACTTGTCGTTGAGTGTTGTGGTTGGAAATCGCTCCCTGCTTGAAAATGAAAATCTCGATGAAGCGTTGAAGGTCATTCACTTGAACGGGACGGGCTATCGGCATGAATACACGTGGGGAAATTTCTGGGTCCTTCCGCTTCGCAAACGAAAAGAGATCGGCGACCGGGACGAAGTCCCGCCGTTGCTTGGCTTGCTCGGCATTGCGCGCAGACCCGATCACCGCATGGACGGCGACCAGCGCGACGCGTTGTGGCTTCTCGCCGACCGCGCCGCGCTCGCGCTCGAAGACAGGCTTTTACAGCAGCGCGTCTTCCTCTCGCTGGAAAATTTACAACCGCAGATCGAACTCCTCCAACGGATGCGCGCCGCAGGTCGTTACGATACGCGCGCCGCGCTCCTCGATGAACCGCTTCCAAACGAATCCGAACTTGCCGATATGGTCAAAGACGCGCTCACGCATTATTGGGGCGGACCAAAGTTAACCAACAGTCCGTTGATGAAACTACGCATCGTGAAAACCCTGGTCGAAGAATACGACGGCAACGCGCAAAACGCGCTTCGCGCATTGCTCCGCAAAGCGGTGGATCAAGTGAAGCCCGAAGGCGACCGCCGCTTCACCAGCGAATGGATTCTATATAACATCCTCGAAATGAAATTCATCGAAGGCAGAAAAGTGCGCGAAGTGGCGGGCAGGCTCGCCATGTCGGAAGCCGACCTGTATCGCAAACAACGCGTCGCGGTCGAAGCCGTCGCGCGCGCCATCCTCGAGATGGAACACACCGAAGAGGCTGGGTAACCCGCGCGATGCAACGACAATCCCGTTCGCAACCCGAACCTGAACCTCGCAACAACTGGCTCGACCGCCTCGCGCGTTTCGATGACCACTTCGGAAAATACGCGCGCGACGCGTTCGGCGTCTTCATGCTCGCCGCCGCGCTGATGACCTTCCTCGCGCTCGGCAAATATACCCAAGGCTGGATCCTCACGCCGTGGGCTGACATGCTCTCGCTGTGGCTGGGCTGGGGCGCGTATCTCGTCGTCGCCGCGTTTGGATATGTCGGCTTCGTCAGCCTGTATCGCGACGGGACTCGACTCGGCTGGGGAAGAGTGTTCGCGCTTGAGCTCGCTTCGCTTCTGACGTTGGGCCTGCTCGCCGCCATCGGAGGCGGATCGCTCACCCGAGCCGAAGCCGGCGCGGACGGCGGACGAATCGGCTGGGGACTCGTCACATTGTTTTGGCGCATCGACCGGTTGTGGGGAACGCTGGTCTTGTTAGTTCTGTGGATCCTTTCATTGATGACCGGCTTCGGCGTTTGGGCATGGATCGAACGCTGGCTTTTGAAAGTGGCTGGGGAGGAAGCGCCGGTCGAAGTCGTGAGTCAGCCCGAACTGGTGAAAGACGCGCAGGCTGAAAAGCCGGCGCGTCAGCCGCGTAAGAAAACATCCCCAGCCCTGCCTCCTGAATTTAGAAAATCCCTGCGCGTGTCTGAACAGCGCGACAAAAAATCATCCGCGCCGCTCAACCGCGATGAACGCCTGCCTTCGTTGAATATTTTGCTCGCCGATCAAAACGCGCGCCCCGATGAGCGCACGATCAACCAGACCGCGGGCATGATCGAAAAAACGCTCGCCGAGTTCGGCATTATCTCGACGGTGATCGGTTTCCGCGTGGGACCGACGGTGACTCAATTTGCTGTGCAACCCGGTTTTATGAAGAAGCCCGGCGCAACGGAAGAGGAAGCGCAACAGATGAAAGTGCGCGTGGCGCAGATCGCGTCACTGCAAAAAGACCTGGCGCTCGCGCTGTCTGCCGAACGATTGCGAATCGAAGCGCCGGTGCCGGGCAAACCGTATGTGGGCATCGAAGTGCCGAA